>NZ_JAQITG010000001.1:0-332562 GCF_028618615.1 Bartonella sp. AU15XJBT | reverse complement strand
TATTTGCACTGAAATCGAGCTATTTTTTATCAATATAAAAAATGAAATTAAGAAAAGATAAACTATCGCAAACTATGCACTTTACTTTATCATTAAAATTATAATAATGATAAAAAATATTGACTTTATTTAATTGTAAAAAAGAGTAATATTAAAAATGAAAAATATCATTCTTATGATTTTGATTGCAAATATTCTATCGGCTTGTGCATTAGCACCAAAGCTCAAACAACCAAATGATAGGAACCGTGTGCCTATTAATAAAACAATCCCTGCCGAAATCAAGCGAGGAGACAGATGAAAACAAAACAAGCAAAACCAGTGAAAGCTGAACAACTTAGCAGTTATTACGAAGAAAGCCGTGGTCTAGAACGGGATCTCATAAACGAATTTATAAGGTCGCGCAGAACGGCATGGCGTGTAGCGAGTGCTGTTGGTCTTTTTGGCTTATTCGGTATGATATGTGGTGTCATTGGATTTTCTCAACCAGCGCCTACACCTTTAGTGTTACGCGTTGATAATACAACAGGTGCTGTTGATGTTATTTCAGTTATGCGCGAACACGAAGAAAGCTATGGTGAAGTTGTCGATAGATATTGGCTCAACCAATATGTGCTTAACCGCGAAACTTATGACTACGATACCATTCAACTGAACTATGACACAACAGCACTTTTAAGTGCGGCAACTGTTCAACAAGAATATTATAAAATCTATGATGGGGAAAATGCACGGGATAAAGTGCTTTCCAACAAAGCGCGTATCACAGTTAAAGTACGATCGATCCAACCTAATGGAATCGGTCAAGCAACTGTACGTTTTACGACTCAACAACTTGACAGCAGCGGTGCTGCTACTGGACCAAAACAGCACCAGATTGCAACAATTGGTTACACCTATGTCGGTGCACCCATGAAGTCATCTGATCGATTGCTTAACCCCCTTGGTTTTCAAGTAACAAGTTACCGTTCTGACCCAGAAATACTGTTGAATGATTAAGGAATTGAATTGTTATGAAAAAACTTGCATTCATTGTTCTATTGTCTTCGTTTTCTTCTCTTTATACGGTACCTGTGCAGGCACTCAAAAGTCCATCAAATTCACAATATGATCACCGCATTCGTTATATAACATATAACGAAGCCGATGTGGTTCAAATTGAAACAGTTCTTGGTGTGGCAACACATATTATTCTTGAAGAAGGTGAACAGTATATTACCCATGCCTTTGGTGATTCAGAAGCCTATGCCTTTGCTCATAAAGGGCGGCATATTTTTATTAAACCAAAAGCAGAACTTGCCAATACCAATCTCATCATTGTAACTGACAAACGAAGTTACAAATTCCGGCTGCAATTTCGAAATGACCGTGCAGGATCGACCTATGAATTGGCTTTCCATTATCCCGATTCAACCGATGAAAAATCAGAAGAAAACAGCCGACGCCTTGCGATTGAACATGGTTTTCACCAAAGCGTAAAAGGCTATAATCTCAGTTACACCATGAGCGGTCATCAAGATATTGCTCCGATCAATGCTTGGGACAATGGGCGTATTACTTACTTCAAGTTTCCCGCTAACATGGATATGCCATCGATTTATGTCGTAGACGCTGAAGGTAATGAAAGCTTAATACCTCGCACCATTATCGGCAGTTCTAATGATATTGTCGCCGTTCATAAAGTTAATCCTAAATGGCTCATACGACTTGGTAAACGTGCTCTAGCCGTTTTTAATGAAGCCTATGACCCCCATGGTATACCAAATACGACAGGAACAGTATCTTCGGTGGTTTATCGTATCAATAAAGGAGGAAAATAATGTTTGACAATAAGGAAGGAGATGAAAAAGGTAGAAAACTGGACAATATAGAGCAAAAACATATTGAAGATGCCTATGGAAGCTCCGAATTAGGTTCAGAACGCCGTCCGACAATTCCAGGTACCCGTGCATTATTAATCGTAGGACTTATTGTCATAATAGCGGTACCGATTGCTTTGACTTGGAAAGCTTTTAAAATGCATAATACCGTAGAAGTTGAGGAAGAAAAACCACAACAAGCGGTACAGCAAATTATACCAAACTATATCCCTCGGATTATAGAAGAGCCAAAACCTTTAGAAGAACCAGAAAAATCAACACAAACAGAAGATTCAAGCCTAGATATTTCACCGGCCTTGGCTAAACTTCTTCAAACAACCGTTCCCCCACATTTGCTCCAAGATTCTGAAGAATTAGCGCGCAAACGTATGCTCAGTTCTAGTCTTAACAATGGTGGAAGTGAGGGATCTACAGATACGAAAAAAACATCGAATGACAACAGTGGTGCATTAAATCTCCAACCGGTACGTTTAGGTCAATCACATGCGGTGCAACTTCGTAACCGTGACCTCTTAATTACACAAGGAACCCAAATAGATTGTACATTGGAAACAAAAATCATCACATCACAACCAGGAATGACGACATGTCATTTAACACGGGATGTTTATTCTACGAGTGGTCGTGTTGTTTTGCTCGATCGTGGTTCTAAAGTCGTTGGTTTTTACCAAAGTGGTTTACAGCAAGGACAAACACGTGTGTTTGTACAATGGTTACGTATTGAGACGCCTTCTGGTGTTGTTGTCAATCTTGATTCACCTGGTACAGGTCCTCTTGGTGAAGCAGGTATCGGCGGCTGGGTTGATAGACACTTTTGGGAGCGATTTAGTGGCGCAATTATGGTGAGTATCATTGGTGATTTAGGAGAATGGGTGAGAGGTAAAATTAACAAAAGCAGCAAAGAGAATAAAGAGAACGCACAACCTCAAGGAGCTCATAATGCTGAACTTGTAGTAAGCGATGTTCTTCAAAATTCAATCAATATAGCACCAACTCTTTACAAAAACCAAGGCGAACGAGTGAATATTTTTGTTGCTCGTGATCTGGATTTCAGCGATGTCTACAGTCTCGTCACACGTTAACCCGATACAAAAAGATCAAGCAGTTTCTCAGCTTCTGCAACCGCTTGATCGTTTTTTAGAAGATCCGAAGATCACTGAAGTATCGATCTGCCGCCCCTGTGAAGTATGGACAAAAAGCTTCAACGGGTGGCAGGTCCATAGCGTACCAGAGTTAACAACAGCTTTTTTGCAAACGCTTATTACAGCTATTATCGTTTATAACGGTATGGCTCCCAGAAGTATTAATTATGTGCTCTTGCCTGGTGGGCAACGTGGTACAATTATACAAACGCCAGCTGTTGTTGATGGTACTCTTTCCTTTGTAATTCGTAAACATTCTCTCATAGTTAAAACGTTAGAAGAACTCAAAGAAGAAGGGGCATTTGATGATTTTTCCGATGTAAGTTTTAATAAGCCTTCAGCAAAAGAAGCCAACAGCTTGTTATCGAAGCAGGACTTCACACGGTTGGAACCATTTGAAGTTCAGCTCTTACAACGTAAACGTGAGGGAAAAATTCTTGAATTTTTGGAAGAATGCGTCCTTCACAAACGTAACATTATCATTGCAGGCAAGACAGGATCTGGTAAAACAACATTTGCCCGCTCGCTCATTGAAAAAGTCCCTGTAGAAGAGCGTATTATCACGATTGAAGATGTTCATGAGCTTTTTCTACCTAATCATCCTAATCACGTAAATATGATTTATGGTAATAATGTGGGGCGTGTTTCAGCTGAAGAATGTCTAGATGCATGTATGCGTCAATCACCTGATCGAATTTTCCTTGCTGAATTACGAGGTAATGAAGCATGGGAATATCTCAATTCACTCAACACGGGTCATCCTGGATCGATTACAACGACGCATGCCAATAATGCTTTGCAGACATTTGAACGATGTGCCACCTTGATTAAAAGATCAGCAGTTGGCCGCCAACTTGAGTTAGAAATGATAAAGATTGTCCTTTACACAACAGTTGATGTCGTGTTGTTCTTTAAAGATAGAAAACTTTCTGAGGTCTTTTACGACCCGATTTTTGCTAAATCAAAAATCGCTTAAGGGAGGGTACTCTCTCGATAATAGCACACAAACAAAAAGAGCCGTAACAATTGGTTACGGCTTTTTATTGTGCGCCCCCTCTTTTCTTTGCTTCTTCAATACACTTTCTACACTCTTCATGAAAAAAAGAAGAAAAAAGTGAACAGATGACAACTTCACAAGAAAACAAAATCGCATAGGAGATTCCATTATTTTGCCTTTGATCATACTCTCTATTTATCTTTTGAAAATGTATATTTGATGCACAAGAGAAAAAAATGATGACAAAATAAATATTTCAACAAAAAGAAAAAAATAAATTTTGATTCACCTATCAATAAGAGCTTCGTGAAATAGATACCGATCATCACTAATAATTATCGTCATAAAGACAAAAGCTTATTTTAAATAATCAATAAATATTTTTTACCCAAACAATCTTCAGAGACAGAGAACTCATACAAATACACGATCATTTTGATTTAGCATCTATAAATCACATTCTATTCAAGAATAGAACATATAGTCGCCTATCGATTTCTTCCTCGGATGAAAAAAGATTCTTATCCTACACCAAGTTGTAAACAATCAAGTTTCTCTAAAGAAAGCTTTGCCAACCATATCACGTGGAGCTCATATCCCCACCTTCAAAAACAATGTTCATAAACTATATAGGCAAATCCTACTCATGAATATTCCTGCCCTCTTCTCAAGACTTCAAAAAAGCGAAAGTTCCGACAAGCCAGATCGACAATCTCACTTTCTTAAGACGCGTCATATTGATTTATAAAGAGTTTTCATTGTCTTGCATGTTAGATAAAAGGCCTCAATATTGTAGGATTCTTTCATACCAAATCTGTTTATCCAAATCTGTTTATAGTGAATTAACCACAATAACTTGCTTGCATGTTACAAGCGAGGAAAAAACTATATAAGAAAGCACTAAAAATGCCTCTTATGAACCATCTCAAATGCTAAGGACGTTTAAATTGGGAGCGAACAAAGTGTGTGATAGTACCGGCTGGCTCTTTCATAAGCGTAAAGATGGGAGTGCTCTATAGATTTTATATTATTTCCACGGGAGCTTTATCGTTTTACCATTCACAAGTGCCATCACAAAATAGGGGTGACGAACGTTGAAAAATGTTTGCTTAAAACAAGCCCATGAATGTGCAACTGGGTGGCGCTCTGTTTTACGTGAAGGACGTGACCCCATTAAAGAACGTGAAAAACAAAAGCGTGAGGCAATGCGTAATCTCCATTATTTAAAAGATATTGCTCTAGATGCTTTTGAAAGTCGTAAAGCTGAATTAAAGAATGATGGTAAGGCTAGTGATTGGTTTTTACCATTACGCCTTCATATTCTCCCTAAGTTAGGTTGTGTTCCCGTTTCTGAGATTACGCAAATAGAGATACGCAATACTCTTGCCCCTATTTGGCATTCAAAAGCTGGAACAGCTAATAGAGCTCTTACCCGTCTTAATCTTTGTCTCAAACATGCGGCTGCTTTGGGTTTGGATATTGATTTACAAGCAACAGAAAAAGCACGCGCTCTCTTAGGAAAACAACGCCATAAAACACAAAATTTAGCAGCCATGGATTGGAGAAATGTGCCTACTTTTTATAAAACACTTTACGAAGAATCAACCCTTACACAACTGGCTTTGCGTTTGCTTATTCTGACAGCTGTTCGCTCTAACCCTTTACGTCATCATAAAGACCAAATGGATAATGATATATGGACCATCCCTGCTGAAAATATGAAAAAAAACGTGATGCTACAACAGAATTTCGCGTGCCCTTATCATCAGAGGCACTAAAAGTAATTGAACAAGCCCGTTTTTTTTCTAAAAGTAATTTCATCTTTTCTTATTCTAGTCGGACTCCTATTTTACCGATGGTTATGGCAAAATATATGAGAAAAATTGGACTTGAAGCCTGTCCCCATAGATTTCGCTCTAGTTTACGTGATTGGCTCGCTGAAACAACTGATGCTCCTTATGAGGTCGCTGAAACCATTCTAAGTCATACAGTAGGAGAACAAGTAGAACGTGCTTATCGTCGTACTGACTATCTAGAACAGCGCCGTATCTATATGGAAAAATGGGCGGCTTATATTACGAGTCAATCTTAAGATATGGGGTGCAATACCCCATGGTCTATGGATAACTTTAGCTCTTTTTTCTCTCATTCCATCTCAATAAAATTCATCACGTGTCACATAAGTTTTTTTATTGTAAAATATTGTTTTCTATAAATAAAATACCTTCAAAAACTGAACCAAAATGTGCTTAATAAATAGGCATGATTTGTTTCTATGTTTTTACTATGAAAGGATTTTAGAATGACAGAAAACGATATTCTTTTAACAAACCGTGAAAGTGCAAAATTGATTCATATGAGTGTCTCAACTTTCCGGCGTCATGTTACCAATGGCTCTCTCCCAAAATCTTTAAAATTTGGTTTTTTATCGCGTTGGTTACAATCGGATCTCTTAAATGTAATCGAACAAGCAAAACAGCAACGTCAAAGTGATGCGGCATAAAAAAAACTTGTCACGTAAGGACGGACAAGGCTTTCTCAAATTCATCACCCTAAGGATAGCACAATCCGTCCTATGACGTAATAATCATAGGATTACTAAGTGTATTCCCTACGTTATACTGCTTCACATACAGTATTGAGGCGATTGGTTGAGGAAACAATCCCGCACAAGCATGGGAACACATGAATGTGGGGATTGTAGTTTCCACAAATAACAATACTTAAGGTTGGCATTCATCCGCATTTTTGTACCTTTTACAAAAAGGGCTGTTTAAGCGCTTTTCAACACTTCGCTTCGGAATAACAGCACCAGGACGACAAATAGGAAGATTTTCTTCTCTGTAAGTGTAACACCACCCTCCCATATGTTCATTTTTATAGCGGAATCCCCCTTGAATCATACAAGCATAAGTTGTTGCTCTTGCATTGTTGCTTCTCTCTCGATTTTCTGTATCAAGATCGATAAGGCTTGGCATGCCACATTCTAAAAGAGCTTTTCCTACCTCAGTAGAATCTGCACCAGGTTTTTCCCACATACTCACGTATGCTGGAGAAGGTTTGTCAATATTTGATATGTCACACCCAGTGACACCTAACAGGACTATTCCACTTAATAATTTAAACAGTGTATTCATTTTTTCTCCATAAATAACCTAAACCTAAATTATCTAAAATCGCATGAGGTGCATAAATTATTGCATCATGAGGTGTTCCATAATCATGTTTACATGCATCACTTGCATCACCATAACACTTATGGGTGGTACTAGGATTATGGCCGCGTAGCGCTCCCACTTGCTCTATCATTGGAATTGCTTGTGGAAATAATACATAGGGAAACTTCAAGGGTACCTTATAAGCAGTGTGACCAATCACCGTACCAATGGGATCTAATATATGGTTTTGTAAATAAATATGATCTTTTTTACCACCGTTTACATAATAGTGTACATTTGCTATCGATAGAGCGTAATCCGCTGGTCCAAAAAGATAGATATCTGTTTTTTCTCCTATACTATGGATGCCACGATTTTTAAGGTCACGCAATCCATTGCTCCCTGTCAAACTACCGCGGCTATGCGCACTCACAATCGCTTTGTCATTGCCATAACGAGAGAGAAAATCTTGAAATTTCTTCGTCGAATTACTCAAACCCAAAGTATCCCCCTCCCAAAACTTTTGATAAAATGCTATCCCTAACTCTACTTCCCAGTCTTCAGCTTGGGGGAAGTATGTAAAATAAAGGTGACCATTTTTATTAACAGCCATTTGCACAGCATTACCCGCTGCATCATCGGGTGAATTAAAAATGCCATTGTAGAACATATGAACAGCGCCATCAAAGCCTTTTTGTAAATATTCCTTATTGTGATTGTTTGTTGAGAAAACAATCCCGCATAAGCATGAGAACACATGAATGTGGGGATTGTAGTTTCCACAAATAACAATACTTAAGGTTGGCATTCATCCGCATTTTTGTACCTTTTACAAAAAGGGCTGTTTAAGCGCTTCTTGACACTTCTCTGTGGAACAACAGCGCCTGGTCGACAAATCGGAAGGTTTTCGGCTTTAAAAGTATAACACCACCCCCCCCCTCTTTGATCTTTATAGCGGAATCCTGATTGAACCATACAGGCATGAATTGTTGCCCATGCATTGTTGCTTAGCTTTTTATTTTCTGGGTCGACATCATCAGGGGTTGGCATACCACATTCTAATAATGCTTTTCCTACCTCAGTAAAACCTGCTCCAGGCTTTTCCCACATCCCTAGATATGGTGTGGGAGTTTTATTAAACTGACATCCTGCAATACCTAACAAAGTTACAGCACCTAATAGCTTTAGAGTTTGTTTCATTTTTTCCTCCATTATTTAATTCAAGGTTTTTGTTCACGATGAGATGTGCCATAGCGCACTTTACACTTATCACTCGCATGTCCAAGACAAGTATGGGGACTTATGGGATTTGTGACCACTCTCCACCATTCTTTCCACATGTTACTACCAGCAGGCATTATCTCGTAGGTATAGCCATTGCCTCCAATAATTCTGCTGACAAAGTCAAATCTATGACCATCAAAGCCAATCGTGGTTTGCTTGCCACCACTTACATACCTTAACAGACCGGCTGCTGCCAAAACATTAGCCGCTGGTCCATGAAAACTGATCGTTGTCTTGCCAGCTACATCATTTATACCTTCTTGTTTGAAAGAATTCATCATATTAAAACCCGTCAAACTGCCACGACTATGGGCATCAAAATGCAATCCTGTGTTACCATAGCGAGACATTAGATCTTTTGCTTCTTGTATTGAATTGGTCAAACCCCAAAAATTATTTTCCAGAAACTTCTGGTAACCCGCGCCAAATCACTGAATGTCAGCAGTATTTTTGATATTATAATAAACGTATCATACAATTACGAACTGTCGTCACTTATTTGTATTTCATTGAAATAATTTACATGCGTTATAATATTTGTATTATTCTCTGTCCTTTGCGCTCTATTTATATAAGATAATCTTTTTTATAAAAAATGATCAATTGAATCATACATTAAGGTGAGAATTTTGATACGAATTTAATGAAAATAAAAACACATGGCATATTATTTTTACATAGAATGCTGTTTTAAGTGTTTATTTTACTCAGAAGACTAATGTCTTTTTAAAGCAATTATAATTATGTTGACTATCTTATGGAAGCCAATAAACTTTTAGAGATTAAACCTCAAAAAGCACAAAAAAACACAGTTTTCCGTGTTTCACTTTACTGTTCATGAATCGATCACTTTGCAAAGATAGGACGCAACCATGAGCTTTTTATCAGCCATTGCGAGGATTTCTTTTACAAAAATTAATTCATTTTTAGAATGATTACAGTTACTCCCCCTCATAAGAAGCCAGCGCGCTTTTAGAGATTAAATCTCCAAAGCTTCTAGCCTTGACCTTCACTTTCATGAATGAATAATTCTTTAAAGGCGGCGTTCAACCATAAGTTTTTTAATTTCAGCAATCGCTTTCGCTGGATTTAATCCCTTTGGACAAGTTTGCGCACAATTCATAATCGTATGGCAACGATAAAGGCGGAAAGGATCTTCTAAATTATCAAGGCGTTCACCACACATCTCATCACGTGAATCGGCAATCCAGCGATAAGCTTGGAGCAAAACAGCGGGGCCCAAATAGCGATCACCGTTCCACCAATAACTTGGACATGATGTCTGACAACACGCACACAAAATACATTCATAAAGACCATCAATTTTTTGGCGGTCGGAGTGACTTTGTAACCACTCTTTCGCAGGTTCAGGCGAAACAGTTTGCAACCAAGGCTCAATGACTCGGTGTTGGGCATAAAAGCGATTTAAATCAGGAACCAAATCTTTAACAACCGGCATGGAAGGCAGAGGATAGACCTTAATGGGGTGTTTTACATCATCCATACCTTTGGTACAAGCCAATGTATTGGCCCCATCAATATTCATCGCACAGGAACCGCAGATGCCTTCACGGCATGATCGGCGAAATGTCAAAGTTGGGTCAATATGGTTTTTAATAAACAAAAGCCCATCAAGAATCATAGGACCACAAGCAGAACGATCCACATAATAGGTATCCAGATGAGGGTTTTCTTCATCATCAGGCGACCAACGATAAACATGAAATTCTGTCAGTTTTGTTGCACCTTCAGGTTTAGGCCAAACCTTTCCGGGTTTTACTTGAGAATTTTTGGGAAGCTTAATTTGTACCATAATTCATTCTCCCCTTAGTAAACACGTTTTTTAGGTGCAATGCGCTTTAAGTCGATACCCCCATCTGCTTCAGATGTTAAGGGATCGACATGGACAGGTCGATACGACAAGGTTACCTTACCATCTTTTGACAAATGTGAAAGGGTATGTTTTCGCCAATTTTTATCATCACGGTCTGGATAATCTTCACGGGCATGAGCGCCGCGGCTTTCTAAACGTGCTTCCGCAGAATGAACCGTCATGATTGCATTCGCCATGAGATTTTCAAGTTCTAATGTTTCAACCAAATCAGAATTCCATATCAGGGAACGATCTGTGACTTTAAGATCAGACAACTCTCCCCAGATTTTACTCATCCGTTGACACCCTTGTTGCAAAGAATCTTCTGTACGGAAGACAGCAGCATCTTCTTGCATTGTGCGTTGCATTTTTTCACGCAATAGGGCTGTTGGCGTTGCGCCTTGAGCAAAGCGTAAACGATCAAAACGCGCCATAATTTCGTCAACAGCTTCTTCATTCAAAGGTGGAATTTCTGCATTCCGATCAATCACTTCACCTGCACGAATGGCAGCAGCACGCCCAAACACCACAAGATCAATCAATGAATTTGATCCTAAGCGGTTAGCACCATGAACAGAAGCACATCCCGCTTCACCTACAGCCATCAGTCCTGGTTGAATACGATCAGGTGAATCAGCGGTTGGATTGAGAACTTCCCCATAGTAGTTGGTAGGAATCCCGCCCATATTATAATGAACCGTTGGTAAGATAGGAATCGGTTCTTTTGTAACATCCACCCCTGCAAAGATCCGTGCTGATTCGGAAATCCCCGGTAAACGCTCGTGCAAGATTGCAGGATCAATATGATTGAGAACCAAATGAATATGATCCTTCTTAGGTCCAATGCCACGCCCTTCACGAATTTCAAGTGTGATACAACGCGAAACCAAATCGCGTGAAGCCAAATCTTTAAAGGAAGGTGCGTAGCGCTCCATAAAGCGTTCACCTTCAGAATTGATCAAATACCCCCCCTCACCCCGAGCTCCCTCTGTAATGAGACAACCAGAACCATAAATCCCTGTAGGATGAAATTGCACAAATTCCATATCCTGAAGTGGCAATCCAGCCCGTGCAATCATTCCTCCACCATCACCCGTACAGGTATGCGCCGATGTCGCAGAAAAATAAGCACGTCCATAACCACCGGTCGCAAGAACAACCATTTTGGCAGAAAAACGGTGTATTGTACCATCATCAAGATTCCACGCCACAACCCCCGTACAAACACCATCTGTCATGATGAGATCAAGTGCAAAATATTCAATAAAAAATTGCGCATTATGCTTTAAGCTTTGTCCATAAAGCGTATGCAAAATGGCATGTCCTGTACGATCTGCTGCAGCACAAGTCCGTTGAACAGGGGGACCTTCACCAAATTGTGTCGTATGTCCACCAAAAGGACGTTGATAAATTTTTCCTTCTTGCGTTCGTGAAAAAGGAACGCCATAATGTTCTAATTCATACACAGCAGCTGGGGCATTACGCACCAAATATTCCATAGCATCGGTATCGCCCAACCAATCAGAACCCTTCACGGTATCATATAAATGCCACTGCCAATTGTCAGGTCCCATATTTGAAAGCGATGCCGCAATCCCCCCTTGTGCTGCAACCGTATGTGAGCGCGTTGGGAAAACCTTTGTGATACAAGCTGTCTTTAATCCTTGTTCTGCCATACCCAATGTTGCACGTAACCCTGCACCACCTGCGCCAACAACAACAACATCAAATTTATGATCTACAGTATGATAAGGGGCGTTACCTGCTTTAGCGCCCAAAGATGATCTTGTACCCGCCATATTTGTTTAACCCCCTAATGCAATCTTCAAAAGAGAAAAAATAATGACACCGCCTATGAAAAAACAAAATAAAATATTTAATATCAAAAAGAATAACCGGAAACCTTCGCGTGGAATATAATCTTCAATCACCACCTGCATAACAAGTTTCATATGATAAATGACTGAAAGAGTCATCAATCCCATCAAAATAGCAACAATAGGGTGTGCAAGTCTTGCACGCACAACAGCATAGTCCTTGCCCACAAGAGAAAGAATAAGAACAATCAAAAATATCAAAAGAGGTAGATTGATAAACCCTGTCAAACGCTCTAGCCAAAAATGCTCTGTTCCTTCATGAGCACTCCCACGCCCCCGTACTTTTCCAAGTTCCGTTCGAAAATCTTTTTTCATATCTCTTTTCTCCCCCAGCTAAACAACGGTATATCCAATAATCCAAATCGCAAAAGTAACAATAAGAGAAATAAACACTGTTGCCCAAGCAGTGGCTGTTGCCTTTTCTTTTGCCAAAAGGCAAGGCTTCAGATCCCAAACAATGTGGCGAACACCCCCAACCATGTGATGAACCCCTGCCAGAGTATAAAGAAACAAAATACACAATCCAAACCAAGAACTATAAATTTCGTGAACTGTTCTAAATGCCTCCTCGCCACACGCAATAGCAATTAACCAAACAGCAAAAAAAACCGTTCCAACATAAAGGGCCATACCCGTAATGCGGTGTGCAATGGACATGGCCATAGTAATTGTCCAACGATAAATACTGATATGAGGGGAACGAGGGCGCTCTTTTATCCTAGTTGTCTCTGTCATAAAATATCCTGACCTGGTTTTTGCAACCACAATGAACGAGAAAATTCGCACAAAACGATTAAATATATATCTCGTTTTTACTTGTTTGGCATCTCAAGATACCGATATTACAGGTCGGTTGTCTCAAATAACGGATTAAAGGTCACGCATAAAAAAACCGATTACTCCACGGATATGATCCGCAAAACTCGCCTTAATCTAATACACTTTTATCTTCACGTCAAAGGTCTAACATCTTTTCTCAAACTATAAACAGACATTTTTTCAAATGATACTTATTCCGTTTGAGTATCTACGACATGTGCAATGATATCCTACATTTCATCCATTATTAAGAATAAAAAAGAGCAAAAATTTGGATAGGTTAAACATTTTTATGTCCCTCCCAAGCCTTGTAAATGGTAAAACGAATCACAAAAGAAACAAGTAAAGCCGCTTTTGCATAAAGTTTAACCGATATAATTTTTACTCAGCAACTTGCGTTTCAATATCTGCGCTTATAGGTGTTGTTTCTACTTTCTCAACACCCTTTTCACCCTTTTTGCGATAATCTCTCTTTTCAGCAATACGGGCAGCTTTGCCTCTCAAACCACGAAGATAATAAAGTTTTGCCCGACGCACTTTACCACGGCGCACCAGCTCAACAGCTTCAATCAAAGGAGAATAAACAGGAAATACACGTTCCACCCCTTCACCATAAGAAATCTTGCGTACAGTAAAGGTCTCATTCAACCCACCGCCTGAACGGGCAATACAAACCCCTTCATAAGCCTGAACACGCGTCCGCGTACCTTCCGTCACACGCACCATGACACGGACTGTATCTCCTGGTTTAAAGGCTGGAAATTGGCGCTTTTCTTCAATTTTTGCACATTGTTCAGCTTCAAGCTGTGCGATAATATTCATTTTTTTATCCTTCATGTTCTTTATCGAACAGTCAGAGCGCTCAACTCTTACCTAAAAAAGCCTTGTACTACAAATAAGATACTCTTTAGGCTATGCCTTACACAGGAGCGAATACACCATTCCTTCATTTTAATTTTGGAACTACAGAAAACCTTTTATTAAAAACTCTCTAAAAAAGAGAGCCATGCCATACACTACCTTATCCTATGAATCAAGTTTTCTGACGATTTTTATCATAACGGGCATAAAGATCAGGACGACGTTGACGTGTTAACAATTCGGCTTGGCTTTGACGCCAATCTGCAATCGCTTTGTGATGGCCTGAGGTCAATACGGGCGGAATCGCACGTCCTTCGAAAAGAGAAGGGCGGGTGTATTGGGGATGTTCCAGCAAACCATTTTCAAAACTTTCACACTTTGCAGAAACTTCATTTCCCATCACACCGGGGAGAAGACGTATAATAGCATCTAAGATAACCAGTGCGGCGGCTTCACCTCCTGAAAGAATATAATCACCAATGGAAATTTCTTCTAATTCCCGTGCTTCTATGACTCGCTCATCAACCCCTTCAAAACGTCCACAAACCAATGTTATACCCGAATCACCAGCCAAACGACGCGCATAAGCTTGATCAAAAGGGCGCCCACGTGGACTCATCAATAATCTTGGCGAATCCTGTGGACAACGATCAAGTGCAGCTGCCAAGACATCTGCCCGCATCACCATACCAGCGCCCCCACCAGCGGGTGTATCATCAACGCTATGGTGTTTATCTAAAGCAAAATCTCTAATCTGCACTGTCTCCAGTGACCAAATTCCGCGTTCTAAAGCTTGCCCTGCTAAAGAATATCCTAGAAAACCAGGAAACATTTCAGGATAAAGAGTTAAAACGCGCGCCTGAAACTTCATTTTTATTTTTCATCCTCATTTTATTCAACAAACTCTTTTAAAGTAAAAATGGTATAAACTAAATCAAAATAACGCCATAGCGTTAATTGGAATCCCCTTTATCTGCGTCCTATTCAATAGGACCCTTCTCATATTTGCACTTTAAAAAGACTCTAAAAACTCAGGAATATTTCGAGATAAAGTGCTACAACATCTGCTCAAACTCAAAAGTGTATTCTTAATATTTTCATACTTTCCACTTTTTATTGACAAAATTCCTCAGTTCTTTTTTATCTTCACCTTTATTTTTTAGATTCAAGCCATTTCCTTATTGATCATTTTCTTCGCCATCGCTAAGGCCGGCGGCCATGGAATCAACAATAAGAAAACCAGAATCCATACAAATTTCTGGTACCGCTACCTTACTAAAGGGAATAAGCACTCTTTTGCCTGTATTCAAACGTATTTCAAGCAAATCACCAGCCCCAAAATTACAAAAACCACACACTTCACCTAAGATTTTCCCCCCATATTCTTGAACACGCAAGCCTATTAAATCAACTTGATAAAACTCATCCTCTCTCAAATCATCAATCAATTGATCACGCATCACATAAAGACGAATCCCTTTTAAAGACTCAGCAGCATTACGATTTTCTACCCCTTTAAAACGGATAATCGCGTTATTTTTTTTAATGCGAAGCGTTACAATTTCATAAGAACGCCCCATATCATCATAAAGAGTCCCATAAGACTTGAAACGCTGTGGCTCAGCGCTTAAAATTTTAACAAAAACATCTCCTCTTATACCATGAGGCATACCAATAATGGCAAGATAGACTTTATTTTTAAGCTTTTCTTTATTATACTTCATGAAAAAACATTATCTCTCAAAAATGGACCCTCAATCTTAATCATTTCTATATCATTTTTATTCAATCTTGTTGCCATATGAGACAATCTTCTCAAAAGACCTTTCTTGGTAACAAAAACAAATTAATAAAGGAGAAAGTCTTATGGCAAATATTATGCTATTTTACAAAGATATCACGCCAATCAACAAAGTTTCCCATAAAAATCTAAAATTTGCGCCGCCAAGTGACATGTCTTTTGCTAAAGATACGCACTGGGTTCCTTTAGCAAGTACTGAATATTTTCAAGCCGCCCTAGACTATCCTATTTTATTTATGTGCGCCGAAGATGAACAAAAAAAACGGCACTATACATCGGCTGCTCTTGTTGGTCTTTCTAACGACGAAAATGACTATATTGCCTCTGATAAAAGTTGGAAAAACAATACTTATGTTCCGGCTTTTGTTCGTCGCTATCCTTTTGTTTTGGCACAAATTAGCAATGAAAAAGAACTTTCTGTTTGCTTTGATCAACAGTCAGGGATGTTTAATGAAGTCGCAGGAACAGAACTTTTTAATTCCGATGGCTCTATTTCTCCTTTTATGGAAGAACGTATTCGTTTTCTTGAAAGTTTTAAAATCGCTATGGAGAAAACCTCTGAATTTATTGATGCTCTTGTGGAACTAGATCTTCTCAGTCAAAAATCAATCAATGTGAAAAACGATCAGGGGCTCTCAGCGCAATTGGAAAATTTTTGGGTTGTTGACGAAGAAAAATTGAATAAATTATCGGCAAGCCAACTTGCCAAACTTCATAAAAATGGCTTTTTAGGGTTAATTTTTGCCCATTTGATGTCAACGCATAATCTTTTAAAAATACTCTCTCTTAAAGGTGAAAAGCAACTTATCAATCGTGAAGAGCAACCCGAAAAAAAGAATGGTCAAGCTGATGATGAAAAACCTAAAAAGAAAGAAACCCTCAACTAGATAATGCCTATAAAAAATGACAAGAGAAAAGATGAAAATAGTCCTCTCATTCCAGCAGACCATGCAGTTTTAACCGCAAGGAAAAATTGGTTAGAGTGTCTTGTAAAAACACGTCGTATGTCCGCACAAACAGCGCAAGCCTATGAACGTGATACGCGACAATTTTTATCTTTTCTCTGTAAACACTTAGGCCATGCCCCAACCCTTAACGATCTTGCTCATTTACGTGTTAGTGATTTACGTGCTTATCTTGCTTATCGACGTACAAACAATGTCAGTGCTCGCTCTTTAAGCCGCGGAGTAGCAGGCATTCGTTCTTTTTTCAAATACCTATCCCGCGAAAGAATTGTCAATGTTCCCGCTGCTCAACTGATCAAAAGCCCCAAACATCCAAAATCACTCCCAAAGCCTTTAGCGATACAATCAGCCCTCCACATCGTTAAACAAGAAAATCAGCTGGAAAACGAACCTTGGATTATTGCTCGTAATGCTGCTGTCCTCATGCTTCTCTATGGCTGTGGAATGCGAATATCAGAAGCCTTAAGCCTCACACCAGAACAATTTTCTGATCCTAAAAAAACAAGTTTATTCATAACAGGAAAGGGGGGAAAAACACGCCTTGTTCCTCTCATCAAAATTGTTTACGAAGCTGTACAAAATTATCTCAAATGTTGCCCATATCCTTTAAGAGATAACCAACCCCTATTTCGCGGTGCGCGAGGGGGGGCCCTACAGCCCGCTATTATTCAGAAAACTGTGCGCAATTTACGTGCAAGTCTCGGGTTACCAGAAACAGCCACCCCCCATACACTACGCCATTCTTTTGCCACCCATCTTTTATCACGGGGGGGGGATTTGCGAACAATTCAAGAACTTCTTGGGCACGCTAGTCTTTCCACCACACAAACCTATACCCATGTCGATACAGACCATTTGTTAGAAATTTATCAAAAGGCCCATCCTCGTTCTTAAAAACACCTCATCAAAAAAATTAAAGTGTTGCAACCTCAAGTGCTAAAACGCGGATACAAATCGCGAACTCTTCTTGTAAAAAGAGAATAAAATCGCTCAATGGATTTCTATGCGCATCATATCTGAAAAACGACAACGCTTTGATTTATAATGATGATAGAGCGTTTTTCAATTTAAGTGCGAATCTTGAATATCGTAGGATTCTCTCATTTCAAATCTATTTCATGTCAAATCAACCAAAGTCAAAGCAATCAAAACCTCTTGCTTGCATACATCATAAGCAGGTGGACCATATGGGAAAACTATACAAGAAAGGTATGCCTCTTATGAATCATCTTAAGGGCTAAAAGCCGCGCAACACCCACGAACTGGAAAAGCGTATGATCGTGTAGCTTGCTCTTTTATGAAGCGTAAAGATGGGAATGCTCAATAGATTGTATACACTTCATGGGGGCTTACCCTTATACCATTCACGAACGCCGTCGCGAAATGAGTGTGATGAGCGTTGAGAGATGTTTCTTTAAACAAAAAATTGCTCTAAAAAATTTTTTAAGAGAAAAATTAAAACTTCTCAACCTCAAGTGCCAAGGCATGGACACAAGTCGCGAGCTCCTCTTGTAAAACTTGATAAATCGCTCGATGAATTTCTACGCGGGTCATATTGGAAAAAGAAGAAGATAAAATCTTCACGCGAAAATGTGTTTCTCCTTTACCATCAAAAGCATGTTCATTATGAGGATGCCCCTCATGAAGATGACTCTCGTTAATCACTTCAAGTTTTTGGGGATGAAAAGCATCTTGAAGCTTTCTCTTGATTATTGTTTCTACAGACATTTTTCATTCCTTAACAAAATGCAAGTGCAAGAATACACCCTTTTCATAATCAAATAAGTGTGAAAACAAATTTTTCAAAAGTCAATTCTTGTAAAATTAATCAATTTTGCATAAAACCAAGAATATGACGATAACATCTAAATTATTCGATTCAATTCGCATAAGCTCAAATAAAAAACAAAAAGCTGAGCCAGAAGCGCAACAGTGTCAGTGGGAAGGCTGTGAAAAGACAGGGACCCATAAAGCACCAGCAGGTCGAAATCACGAAGGGCAATATCTACATTTTTGTATTGAGCACGTGCGTGCCTATAATAAAAATTTTAATTACTTCTCAGGTCTTAGCAATCAAGATATTGCAAAATTCCAAAAGGATGCTCTCACAGGGCATCGCCCAACATGGCCGACAGATCTTAGCAATGGTACATCGAAAAAAACAGCGGCCAATTATGCAAAAATTCGCTCTGGGACAGCAGCCTATCAAAATCGTATGCGCGATCCCTTCACGCTTTTTACTGAGCGGCGTTCAAGCAATAATTTCTCACGAAAATTAAAGCCCTTAGAAGCAAAAGCTTTTGATACACTGGGGCTACAAGCAAACGCTTCAGCAGAAGATATCAAAATGAAATATAAAGAGTTGGTAAAAAAGCACCATCCTGATTCCAATGGTGGTAATCGTGCTTCAGAAGAGCGCTTTCGCGATGTTTTGCATGCTTATAATTTGCTCAAAAAGTCTGGTTTGTGCTAAAAAATACACACTTATATGACCCCATTCTCATTGAGACCATCACTCTTTACATAAAACATTCTTATCTTCACAAAACATTATAGAATACGTGAAAACGATCTTCCTTCATCTCTAAGGCTCTCGTTATAGAGCATTGCATAAATGCTCTAACTCTTGTATCGTTTTCTCATGAAATAAATAGCGTCCTTTCCCTGCCAGAAACATCATGACAAATCTTAACCTTGAAAATACACCCGATATTACAGTTTGTGCTCGTGATCTATTTCATATTAAAACAGATATGAAAATCCCTGCTTTTAGTACAAAAAGCCCCCATGTTCCGGATATCGATCCCGATTATCTTTTTGACCCGCAAACAACTTTAGCGATTCTCGCAGGTTTTACTTTTAACCGTCGTGTCATGGTTTCGGGCTATCATGGAACAGGGAAATCAACGCATATTGAACAAGTTGCTGCCCGTCTCAACTGGCCTTGTCTTCGCATTAATCTCGACAGCCATGTAAGTCGTATCGATCTTGTAGGAAAAGACGCTATTGTTTTAAAAGATGGCTTACAAATTACTGAATTTAAAGAGGGCATTTTGCCATGGGCTTATCAAAATAATATTGCTCTTGTTTTCGACGAATATGATGCGGGGCGTCCTGATGTTATGTTTGTCATCCAACGGGTTCTTGAAACCTCTGGAAAACTAAGCTTACTTGATCAAAGCCGTGTTATCTCTCCTCATCCAGCCTTTCGTCTTTTTGCAACAGCCAATACCATTGGTCTTGGCGATACAACAGGGCTTTATCATGGTACCCAACAAATCAATCAAGCTCAAATGGACCGCTGGTCTATTATTACGATACTCAATTATTTACCCCATGATAAAGAGGTTGATATTGTGTGTTCAAAGGTCAAATCTTTTAAAACGGCTGAGGGGAAAAAGACAATTTCACAAATGGTTCACGTTGCTGATATGGTCCGTCAAGCTTTTATCAATGGAGATCTTTCAACAGTCATGAGCCCACGGACTGTCATTACTTGGGCAGAAAATACCACAATTTTTCAAGATATTGGCTTTGCCTTCCGGTTAACCTTTCTCAATAAATGTGATGAACTCGAACGTGCTACGGTCGCAGAATTTTATCAACGCGCCTTTGGACAAGAGCTTCCCGAATCACTCATGCAGGGTGTCTCATCTTAAAGGAATATGTCGATTATGGCGATCAACCCTGACGACAACAGAAAAAATTTAACAAACAATCCTCCCCTCAATACGCTTAATCATGAAGCTTTTAAGAAAGCTCTTTCCACCTGTATGCGTGCTATTGCTGGTACGTCCCACTTAGAAGTTTCTTTTAGTCCCAACAGACCATCTTTGAGCGAAAATTGTGCACGCTTACCAGAATTACCACAACACGCAACAGATAAAGATATCACGATTACCCGCGGATTAGGTGATTCCATGGCTCTGCGCAAAGCATGGCATGATAACGGCATTCACATGCAATTTGCTCCGCTAGAATCAGAAGCACGGGCGATCTTTGATGCCCTTGAACAAACACGCGTTGAAGCAATCGGTACTTTAGCCATGGAGGGGCTTGCAAAAAATCTTGATGTCATGCTCGCCGATAAATACAAAAGAGCCCATTATGAAAAGATTAGCAACCAAAGTGAAGCCCCTATCCAAGAAGCGATGGCACTTTTATTGCGTGAAAAAATAACAAAGCGCGCGGCTCCAAGAGAAGCAGGCCCAGTTTTAGAATTGTGGCGCCAAGAACTTGAACAAAAAGCCGCAGCAGAGCTCAATGAACTCACACATCATATTTACAACCAACAGGCTTTTGCTCAAATCGTTTGCCAAATGCTTGCGACACTCAAAATGACAGTGCAACAAGATGCAATTTCTGAAAGTGAAAACAATAAAAAATTAAAAAACGAATGTGAACCTCAAGATCAAGTAGAAGAAGAAAGTAAAAACAAAAAACACGCTCAAAGTGAAGAACAAACCAGCACTGAACAAGAAAGTGATGTGCAAGACGAAGGAAAAATACAAGCGACACAAACAAACGACAATGATCAAGCTGACGGCGAGCAAAAAAATGGCCCTTGGCAAGAAAAGCAGAGCAAACCCAAACGTCTTTTTTCTGATTCAGAACAAATGGAAAGACTTGGTAATTATAAAATCTTCACCCGTCAATTTGATGAAATTTTGGAAGCAACCGATTTTTGTTCTGAAAATGAGTTAGATCACTTACGCCGTTGTCTTGATAAGCAAATTAGTCATCTTCAAAACATTGTTGGACGTTTAGCCAACCGTCTCCAGCGCCGCCTTATGGCACAACAAAATCGTAACTGGAAATTTGACCTTGAAGAAGGATATCTTGATACAGCACGGCTTCCACGCCTGATTATTGATCCCATGCAACCCCTTTCTTTTAAAAGGGAAAGCAACACCCAATTTCGAGATACGGTCGTTTCACTCCTCATTGATAATTCTGGTTCAATGCGCGGACGTCCCATTAGCGTTGCCGCAAGTTGTGCCGATATTTTGGCACAAACGCTTGAACGTTGTGGTGTCAATGTTGAAATTTTAGGTTTTACCACCAAAACTTGGAAAGGGGGAAGGTCACGCGAAAAATGGCTTAAGAAACATAAGCCTCATCATCCTGGACGTCTTAATGATTTGTGTCATATCATCTATAAAAGTGCTGACACCCCATGGCGTCGAGCACGGCGCAATCTAGGTTTAATGATGCAAGAAGGACTATTAAAAGAAAATATCGACGGAGAAGCTTTAATTTGGGCGCATCAACGCCTTTTATCACGGCGTGAACAACGTCGCATTCTCATGGTTATTTCTGATGGAGCCCCTGTTGACGATTCAACATTATCGGTCAACGCCAGCAATTATCTGGAAAAACATTTACGCGCAGTAATTCAAGAAATCCAAACACATTCCCCTGTTGAGCTCATTGCCATTGGAATTGGTCATGACGTCACACGTTATTATCAACGTGCTGTAACAATTATGAATGCCGAAGAGCTTGCAAACGCCATAACAAAACAATTAGAAGCACTTTTTAGTGATAAAACACCTCAACTTTATAAGAAATAAACCGGCCTTAAATCAGCAATACATTGATTTATAAATGATAAATCTCGCGTTATTCAACTGGAATGAGACCCCTGAATACCATACGATTCTTTTATTTCAAATCTGTTCCACATTGAATCAATCCAAATCATTTGCTTGCACGTCACAAGCGATGCAAAAAAGCATAATTCTATTTTACAGAAATACTTCACCTTGACTTCCAAGCTTATTTTACAAAAGCACCAAAGCACTTATAAATGGAACGATATTGAGTGTAAAATCTATTCAGTATCACCATCTTTACGCACCATAAAAAAGAAAACCGATCCCTTCATTATGCCTACCCCCCATATCCCAACAAACCTTGGCATTTTAGATAATACATAAAGAGGCATTTTTATCTTTTCTTTAATGGTGTTTTACGACACAGGCTTCCCCCGCTTATCCTATGCAAGAGAAATACTTTGACTGAAGCAATACATAGAGAAATTGAAACGAAAGGTTTTTACGATATAAGGCTTTTATTCAATCTATAAAAAATGAATTATCCTTATAAATTAATGTGTTACATAAAATATAATCCAACACAATCATCTTTACCTATGCGAGGAACTCTATTTTCTAGCTCTTAATATTTTTATATAAATCAACACATTGATAGCAACCAACAACAATTTCTCTTCTATTAAAGCTATTCATAAAAACGTGTTTTGCATCTTTTCAAAGAGTATTATCCGAAAACCACCCTTTCTTGTGATATACAAAGCATGGCTTTGATTGAATTCAGTCTAAAAAGATTGATAATATGCCAGAATTATTATGCCGCTTTCTTATGTTCCAAAACGATGAGTTACTCTTATAAATTCAATAAGTTAACAATACACAACTGAAATTTCTTTTACCTCAATGTGGTTTATAAGAAGGTGTGTTTGATCTTTTTCAAATAGTGTTTATTCATCCATTTTTTATGAAAGCCTAAACAAATAATTTTTTATTGCTGCCTCACAAAAAGAGTCTTGAAATAAGAGAAACATACAGACCTCTCACATAAGCCATGAAGCGATAAGCTATCTCAATCAATAATGCTATCGCATGTGTAACATAACGGAAATTTAAGTTTTAAAGAAAACAAGAGAACAAAGATTATTACTTGTTGCAAGCCAAAGAGGAATCATCCTTTGGATGACTTTGATAAAGAGGAAGTTTTACAATGTTAAGAATTGTCCCATAAGGTATCAACATCAACAGACTCATAACAATTTTTACGGAAAAATCGCCAAAAGCAAGCGAGAGCCAAACTGGCATGCCGATCCCTCCCAAAACAGTATTCTCCACCAATGAACTGTCAGCATACCCTGTTATCTTATCAAGAACGGCAAAAGAACTCGAAAAAGCAAGAGAAAAAAACAACACCGTATCCAACGCCGAACCAACCAACGCTGCTGCTAAAGGAGCTTTCCACCATGTTTTCCGTCGCAAAGGCGTAAAAACCAGAATATCAAGAAGTTGTCCAAATAAAAATGCCAAACTAGAAGCAAGTGCAAGCCGCGGTGTTGCCAATATCCAAGAAACAAAAACACCGGCAAAAAAACCAGCATAAACCACACGCCGCGCAGCAGATGGACCATAAAAACGATTTGTCAAATCATTGATTAGAAAGGCAAATGGATAAGTAAAAGCCCCATAAGTCAACAGCTCATTCAAACCAAACCAATAGACAGGATATTGAACCAGAATATTAGAAGCAGTGACCGCAAGACACATTGCTAAAACAGAAAAAACAACATACCCTCTCTTTTGCTGTTCTAATAAAAGACCGCTTGAAAACATTTTTTTAACCTGGGGTATGGAACCAATAAAATAATAGAGCGATCAAAGAGAAAAAAGCCCCAAAAGCGCACTTCTTTAAGACCAAGTTCCGTGATTAAAGCGTCAATTCACCAAAAATAATGACACGAACAATCACGTTACAACAATCACGCTGCTTGTTCAGCCTTTTTCTCACTTTCTTGCTCAGCTTTTTTCTTAACGATTTGGCGTTTTAACAAACGCGCACGTTGCGACAATTCTTTGTCATCTGCTTTAACCAAAAAGCCATCAAGACCGCCACGGTGCTCAACAGAACGCAACGCATTTGCCGAAATGCGCAAACGATAACTTTGCTGTAACACCTCTGAAATCAACGTCACATTGCAAAGATTTGGTAAAAAACGACGCCGAGTTTTATTATTCGCATGGCTAACATTATTACCATACAAAACCGTTTTCCCTGTCAATTCACATGCACGAGACATAAACTTCACCCTTAAACTCTAAGAAACTTTCAAATCCCTATACCCAAAGGACACAATGAATACAATAGCACGCACAATGCGGCCTTGAACGGGCATCATTGGGAAGTCTCTCTCTAATAGGGGCTCGACAACAAAAGGTCAAGTCTTTTATCAAACCTTTTTCATCTCTTGCTGGCTCAATCTTCATCTTTTTCCAAAATCAAGGCGTGCAAATTCCACCCAAAAGCGTACAAAATACTTTTTTTAAAGGCATACCGTGTTAAAATAAAAGCCGGTTGTCCTGAAAGGAAGCATAAATCATGAACAAAAAAGAGCCCCCCATGACAAAGCTTCAGGGAAATTCTTGCCGTTTTTCTTCTTTTTTGTTTGGAACTTTATGTATTTGTTTTTTTCTTCTCTTCAGTGCATTAGGCATATGGCAGGTGCAACGGTTAAACTGGAAAACAAATCTTATCACGAGTGCCAATCAGCGCGTTCACTTAGCCCCCATAAATGCCCCTAAAAAAGATCAATGGGCTGATGTTACTTTTGAAAAAAGTGAATATCAACCTGTTGTTATCACAGGAAAATTTTTAAAAAATAAAAATATTTTGGTCACTGCTGCTGCTCAAAACACTACGGGTTACTGGGTTTTGACTCCTTTACAAACCGCTGACAACACACTGACTTTTATCAACCGTGGCTTTATTCCCATGGACGAACGAAATAATTTTCAACACTCAGAGCAATCCCATACAAATGCCTCATCTCAGCAAGATTCTACCATAAACACAGAACAAACAACAATTATCGGTTTATTACGCATGAGTGAAAAAAATGGTTTTTTCCCACGCAAAAATAATCCTGACAAGAATGTGTGGTATACGCGTGATCTTCCCGCTATGACACAAAAACTTGGGTTATCCACTGTTGCCCCTTATTTCATTGATGCTAAAAAAACATCTCCACAAGCAAATCTTCCCATCGCTGGTCTTACGATTATCCATTTTCGAAATAATCATCTTGTTTACGCAATCACGTGGTTTATTTTAGCTGCTGGAGTATTAGGCGCTTTTCTTTTTCTGCTACGGCAAAAAAACTAAAAAATAACAATTAAAATATCCATCCCCAATATAGTCATTAAACAGTTTGGCCTTTAAAAACATACATCTCACAATAGAGCAGATCTTAACACTGTTATATTGAGAATTTTACACATCACAAAATTTGTTTTTTTAAGAATCAATTGTTTGATTTATAACAATAATTCTATCATTTTATACCTTAAAATAAGACCTCAAATATCCGTAAGATTCTTTTACTTCAAATCTTCTGACTAAAAACCAGCAAAATCATTCTCGTGCTCCCCCCACAAGTAAAGAAAACCGCAAGAAATAAAATGATTAAAAATAAGGAGATCAATTCCTCTTCCATCACAAGTGCAAAGTATTGTTAAAGAAAGAGTTATTAAAGCATTGAAAACAGATAAAGAGAATGATCCCCCCAACCTGCTACCTTTAAGTATGGATCATGGACCTACAATGGGTAAGTTAAAACATTCCGAAGGATTTATACGACACTCTTCACAAGAGCACCATAAAATAAAAGTTGATTCATTGAAAAATGCTTTTTTAAAATAAACTCAGATGAATTTGCACTATAAGAGCGTTTTATTTTGATGAACAGCGTAACCTCATTAAAAAGGCAATGCATAAAAATGTAGGACAATGTGTCATTTCCACTCTTAAAAACACATTCTATTAAAAGCATTGGTCATAAATAGTTTTGAAAAACATAAAAATTTAAAATAGCAGGAAAAATAAGCACGCGTTTCTGCCGTTACAATTTCATATTCTTGCCAGTTATTTTCCGTTTCAGAGATAACTCAAACGGGTATATGCAATATTCTCGCCTTCATCTCACATAAAAAAGCTAATATAGAAGAGAATGTACAGATGCGTTTTTGTTTCAAACCAGCTATGAAAATAAGAGGTTGAGTTATAAGCAACAACAAAACATTGAATGTGTCAATGAGACTTTTATACCTATCACAACACATCAAATGACGGCATTTTACAGTATAAGAAAAAAGGTGAGTCATCGTATATTTTAAAAAGACAGTTTATCCTTTCAGTGTAATTTGCTAAAGGCTTATGCTATAAGCATATAAGCTTGTTTTGCTGGAATTTTAACTCTTTCATTTTTAAGGCTTCTGTTATGGGTGTTGTTGCCAAAAATTTTCCCATACCTGATCTTCATCGGGTTCGTCGTGTTCTTCTTTCTGTGTCTGATAAAACGGGTGTGGTTGCATTTGCACAAGCCCTTCATGCGGCTTACAATGTTGAATTGATTTCAACAGGAGGAACAGCCAAAACCCTCATAGCTGCTGGTTTGCCCGTAAAAGATGTTGCTGAAGTTACTGGATTTCCTGAAATAATGGATGGGCGTGTCAAAACACTCCATCCTTTGATTCATGGTGCTTTGTTAGGGGTAAGAGAAGATCCTAGCCATAGGAAAGCTATGGAAAAGAACAGCATTCATGGAATTGATCTCTTGGTGGTAAATCTTTATCCTTTTGAAGAGACAATCCAATCAGGAGCCGATGGGAAAACAATTCTTGAAAATATTGATATCGGTGGACCAGCGATGATTCGCGCTGCGGCAAAAAATTATGCTTATACCGGTGTTGTAACAGCGATAAATGACTATGATTCGATTCTTGCCGAATTAAAACAGTATAATGGATGTTTAAGCTTATCCATGCGTCATCAGTTAGCAATGCATGCGTATGCGCACACCGCTGCTTATGACACGGCAATAGCAGCATGGTTTGCACGGGATTTAAAAATTGAAACACCATCATGGCAGAGTTTTTCTGGTCATCTTGAAAGTGTTATGCGCTATGGGGAAAATCCCCATCAACAGGCGGCATTTTATCGCAATAATGAAAAGCGTTTTGGCGTTGCAACAGCAAAACTTTTACAAGGCAAAGCGCTTTCTTATAACAATCTGAATGATACAGATGCAGCCTTTGAACTTGTAGCAGAATTCGATCCACATAGAACTGCTGCTGTTGCTCTTATTAAACATGCCAATCCTTGTGGTGTTGCGGAAGGGGAAAATTTGAAAGAAGCTTATTTGAAAGCTCTTATGTGTGATAATGTATCGGCATTTGGTGGAATTGTTGCTTTAAATCAAACCCTTGATGAAGAATGTGCGGAAGAGATTGTTAAAATTTTCACGGAAGTAATTATTGCTCCTGATGCAACAATGGCAGCATGTGAAATTATTGCTAAGAAAAAAAATCTTCGTTTGCTCATTACAGGTGGTATCCCTAATCCACGTTGTGGAGGACTTCTTGCGAAAACACTTGCAGGAGGCATTTTAGTGCAATCACGTGATAATGTAGTGATTGATGATCTTAAATTGCAAGTAGTGACAAAGCGAGCACCAACTCAAGATGAAATGCGTGATCTTCAATTTGCTTTTCGTGTAGCAAAACACGTTAAATCAAATGCTATCGTATATGCAAAAAATAGCGCAACAGTTGGTATTGGCGCTGGACAAATGAGCCGCATTGATTCAGCAAAAATTGCTGCAAGTAAAGCCGCAGAAAGTGCGCAAAGAGCAGGCTTAACAGAAACGCTCACAAAAGGATCAGTGGTTGCATCCGATGCATTTTTTCCTTTTGCAGATGGTTTATTAGCAGCAGCTGAAGCAGGTGCAACAGCAATCATTCAACCAGGAGGTTCCATGCGTGATGAAGAAGTTATCACTGCTGCGGATGAGCAAGGTTTAGCAATGGTTTTTACAGGAATAAGGCATTTCCGTCATTAATATAATTTGGGTGATTTCCTTATGAGACAAATGTTTCAAAGGATTTTTCATAAATCATATGTCGATTGATAATCGTTGAAGTGGAAGCAGTTATTCAATCGAGAGAATCTACGCGTAATGAAAAAGTTATTACCGCAGAAAATGCGCAATAATTTAGCCATTGTTTTAGCAATAAGATATTATCGTTATAAATAGCTAAGTTATCCTTTTACATAAGATATGTGTTAAAGGGTTTCTTTTTGTATGTAGATGCATGCCTGCTATGACATTATAGCACAACTCTTTTGAAGAATATGCTCTATCTTAAGCTGAAGAGTGTAACAAAGTTTGAGTACAGGATATGAATATTCTACGTTCTTATAGTAATTGGCGCCGTTATCGCCGAACCGTTAATGCGTTGAGCCGTCTTTCAACATATGAACTCAATGACCTTGGCATTTGTCGAGGCGATATTGATTCAGTTGCACGGTACTATTCGCGTAAATCTTTCTAAGATTTGAAGAATATTTGAGAGAATGCCTTGCTATAAAGAAACAGGAATTTTGGGGCTGGTTTCTATAACTTCAGTTTTAGTATAACGACACAAAGCAGAAGGAGTTTTTTCTGAGAGGATTTTCCTTGCACTCTTGCTGTGATTTTGTTTCTTGAATTTTCAATGTATGATGAATGACTTTTGATTTATCAAGGGTGTCTATTATTTTATGTATTGGGTGAGATGCTCTATTGATTGTATTATTCTAAGTCTTTTAAAACCGTGTCTCTTGTTTGTGACAAGCGAGGAGTGTTTGCGTGGAATGAAACATACAAAAAAGAACTAAAAAGGCTTATAAGGAACCGTCTCAAGCGCCAACGGATGCCACTGGAAACTAGCAAAGGGTATGTGATGATTCCAAAGTGTTGCGCTATAAGCAGCAATAATGTGATCAAAACAAAGATTAAGGTAATCTAATTGCTTTGCTCTATCAGTTTTTATATGCGAGATGGGAGCAAGAATATGATAGAGTCTATTTCTAAAATGAGAAACAACCTAGTTTAGCAAAAATATGAAATCTCAAAGATAAAAAACTATTCACATCTTTACCGTCATTTTTTAATTCGGTTTTACGACTTCAAAAACATCTATATCTTTTAAAAAATGGGTGCACTCCCTCACCTTTTTCTCTCGCTCTTTAATAAAAAATTATATCCCCTACGCAAAATAGAAAATTCAAAATTAAAACATCATCATATGGTGCACACTCATACGCTTTTGTTTGAAAAAAATATCTCTCAATGCGCGTCATCCCCCTCTCGCCATGGTAATACTTATGAAGAAAATCCTCTAAACATTCTCTCCTTTACGCTTAAATAAAAGGCGTAAAATACCATTATCCTTCAATGTTCTAACAACCCTTAGCGCTTGAAAGTGTCCAGAAAAACTATTTTTATCCCTTTCTTACAGCAAGTTTACACACCACCCCTCGTTAGAGCCTACAAATATATGCGTTGATTTAAACTGAACAAATTCGCAACGATAAAATCTTACCATTTTCGAAATTTTCATTGAAGTTTTAAACAATATAAATCAATATCTTAACTTATTGAAAGTGTGAAATAAAGCATGATCCATATTGTTTTAAACAATACTCTTCTAGAGGCTTTTGAAAGTCATAAAACCAAATAAAGAGAAAAAGGGGAGGTGTAATAACCCTACACCATTTGCCAAGAATTTTACATTATGCTCTATAATTTTACGTTATACTCTATACGAGCACCATTGTGAAATAAGGGTAATAAAAGAAACGTTTTTTTTAACAAGAGTATAAATTTGCAAGAAAATATTTTATTATCTTAAACGTGCAACTCGCTCAGAGCGGAATATTGATCATAGTAGCACTCCAGAACTTTTTAAAGATAAGCAACCATTTAATTTTCTCTCCACCCCCTTAAAGAATGAAGATTCTTAACCAATACCGATCTGTAAATAAGAGTCTGTCAACAGTGCCGTTTCTGCTAGAGGAAACCCCTCTTAGCATTCCCTTATGGGATTCCATAGGCAAACTTTGCTTCAAAATATCCATTCCATACGCCCACAAAATACGTACGTATAAAAATTTACATGGTCCTTAAATAGGCTATTACCGCAATAAACGATGATGTTTTATACAAAGATAAAACCCTATAGACTACAGGTTGGAACAATGTTTTGATTTTTTATCAAACGGCTTTACGGATAAAACGCCAGCGAACTTTTTCCTGAAATGCAGGGCGAAAATATAAAACGATCTGCTGTGTCTTTTGCGGACCTGCTAATTCGGCAAAATCAATCGAATCTTCAAGACAAATATCCGCATCAGGCGAAATAAAGTACCATACTTGCTCATCCTCCATGTGCTCGTTCTTTACCACTAAACACACACGCTCACCATCATAGTTAACTTTAACTTGTGGATGAAGATGAAACCGAACAGCAACATGATCTTGTTCACTTTGCGCCCTCTTATGTCTCTTTCCCCCTTTACTGGGCATAAAAAAGCGATCAAAGCCTTCGATCATATCTCCACTTGTCGCCAAAATAAGACCACGCTCATGAATAAGGTTAAAGGGTCGCACATAACCATTATGGCTAGCAATAAAACCTGTTTTCTCTGAATCCTCTATACGGCGCACTTGAACTTCCTTGGGTCCATCAACCAAAAAGGAAGCACCATTTTTCTTTTTTTTGTAAAAAACGCCCACCGAACAATCATTAAGTGTAGCTGTTGAATGGGCTGCAGTAACACGCCCTAAATGTCGATAATCTTCCCGCCCATCAGGGTCAACGCCGGTATTGATAATAAAACGGTGTCCTTGTGAGGACATTTCAAAAGACAAACAACCCGAACAAGCCTGCTGGGCGACAAAGCGTGGTGGAAATTTTCCTGTATCGGCAAGAATTGTTGTTTGATTGGCTTTTAAGCGCTGAAACCCTGAATAACGGGCATAACTAAAAGGATGCCCATCTGTTTCATCAAGTTCCAAAAGTGCCGATAACCGTTCCGACACAAGGGGACCAACCCCATTAAAATGCGCTAATGTTTGATCCTCGTGGATAAAGAATCGTAAAGCTGGCAACATACGCTCAACAGAATCAATCAAAATACGGGGTGCTGTTTCATTGCTTCGCATAAAAAGATAACGCAAAGATAATAAATCTGATAATAAATTAAGTAAGATGATAGGACTACGGGAAATATGCCCACCATCAACCAAAATCTGACGCGAAAGCTCTTCTATAAGCGTGGTTTGTACCTTTTTTTTCACGACCGCAGAAACAGGCAAAGCAAGAGAGGCGAACGTCAAAGCTATTGCTGCTTGTAAACGTTTATCATCATGATCCATACCGCAAATTGTGACGCGCAAGTAACGAAATTGCAAACCAAGTGCCCGTAAAAAGCGTTTTTCAAACCGTTCACTTGCCCCTTTTAACAACATTTTTGAGTGACAAATCCACGAAATCAAACGGCGTGCAACAACAGGACCACTCCAAGCAAGCCCTTTTACCTTTTTGCCAGCATAGTCAAGCCAATCTTCTAAAAGAGAGCGCGCATGCGCCACAGCTAAATCACTTTCTGCAGCTTCCATATGGCGCAACCAATGAAAATCATGCAGAGACGCTTCCCATTCCAGCGTTGGCGCAACCAATGAAAATGGCGAAACAGCACCAGAATGAACAATATGACCAGCAAAAGCAAAACGACCGTGATAAAATTCATGCGCCATCATCGGATCAGCTACATGAAGATCAATAGGATGCGCTAAAATTTTATGAGGGCGAAACCCTGAAAACCGCCAACGAAACAAGGGTCCAACCCATAAACGCCGCATAACATGTTGTAGCGTATCGACACAGGCTGCCACTTTTACCTGAGGAGCTTTTACCGCAACCGCCAAAATTACATCTCCATCTATGCTGAATCAGATACAATTTCGACCATTTTTATAAATGAAACGTTAATTAAGCAATTTTTCGTAAGCGCGCGGCAAAAAAACCATCCATTCCTAAAGGCGCAGTTTTCTCAGCATCAAAATTTTTATGACAAAAATCCGCTGGCGTCGTGCGCACCATCCCCTCACAAAGCAAATGTGCCAATGCCCCCATTTCCTCTGGATAAATAGGATCTAAAACAATGTCATTGCGTGTCGATAAAATTTTCTCAATAAGATCTTCACCTTCTTTTCTTGCCAATGAACAATTGGAAAAAACAATCCGCCCGCCCTCCTTGACCAAAGCAATTGCTGCGACAAGCAAATCATATTGCAACGCCGCTAACTTGATGACATCATCCCACGATTTCGTCCATAAAATATCTGGATGACGACGAATCGTTCCTGTAGAAGAACAAGGAGCATCAAGAAGAACTGCATCAAAAAGCTGTGTAGGATGGAAATTTCTCACGTCCCCCTGCCAAATGTGAACGGAAAAATGAAGCCGTTCCATATTTTCTTTTAAACGCTTTACGCGATTAGCAGAAAGCTCAATGGCTGTCACCTCTGCCCCTTGCAAAGCCAATTGTGCTGTTTTCCCCCCAGGACTCGCACAAAGATCAGCAACGCGTTTACCCCGAAGTTCTCCCAGTAAACAAGCAGGCAACGCTGCGGCAAAATCTTGAACCCACCAAGCCCCTTCCCCATAGCCTGGTAAATCAGAAACAGAACACTCCAAACGGTTCAATCGAACAGAACCATTGGGCAACACGACACCGCCAAGCCTCTTAGCCCATCCAACACTATCAGCTTTCACTGTCAAATCGAGAGAAGGTTCTACACTTTGAATTTCTATAATCTGGTGTGCTTTTTCTGTTCCATAAGCTGATACTAAAAGCTGAGAAAACCATGCTGGAACACCTTCAATGGTCGGAACTTGTTGGCGTAAAGGCGCCACCTCCCGTGCAACATTGCGCAAAAGAGCATTCACCACCCCTGAAAAACGACGCATACGAGGATCAAATTTTGCCACACGCACAGCTACATCAATAGCCGCATGATCAGGAATATCAAGATAAAGAATTTGCGCCACACTGATATGTAGAAGATGCTTAAGTGAAAGTGCTTGTGAAGGCAAAGGACGCGCTAAAAAGCGTGAGAGAACCGCCGTAATCTGCCCGCGATGACGCAATGAAGCTGTCAAAATAGCCCGACACAATAAACGATCTCGTTGTGGAAGCTTTAAATATTGTGGGTGTCCGTGTTCATTATCCGTTAAACCAGAAAGAGGCGTATACTTATCAATGACCGCCCCTAAAAGACGCACACACACCTGCCGAACAGCCAATCCTGGAACATCTTTTTCAGACACATGCCCCGCCTTTTTGTGTTTCAAAATAACACCTTTATATCACTGCTTCCTCAAGAGATCCGCCAGAAATCTTCTCAAAAACTCTATGAACGAGATCTTTTTGAATTTTCATAACGAAGCCAAGAAGGACGTTTTGTAACCCGCTGAAAAGTGCTGTCTTCTTGCTCACCTGATGCATGAGTCTGACCACTGCGCAAATCTTCATAATTCATTTCGTTGCTTTTTTTATTCATACTGCCTTCTTCATTCCATCTCCCACTTTCGACAAGAGCCCCTTTCATCTCTTCTGCTTGCCGATAAAGAGCAGCAATACGATTTGCCGTTGCAGGATGTGTCGAAAAAAGACTATCCGCTCCCTCACCGCTCAAAGGATTTATAATAAATAGATGGGCTGTTGCTGGATTATGCTCTGCTTCTTCATTATAAACCCCACGGCCCCCATCAGCAATTTTACGCAATGCCGAAGCCAACCATAAAGGATTACCACATATTTCAGCTCCCCTGCGATCTGCAGCATATTCACGCGTACGGCTAATGGCCATTTGCACAAGCATGGCAGCAAAAGGTGCCACGAGCAGTGCAATAAATCCTCCAATTGCCCCAGCACCATGAGAATCTTCCGAAGAGCTGCGCTGTCCCCCCATAAAAAAAGCAAAATTACCAAGCATTGAAATTGCCCCTGCAATCGTTGCTGTTAGAGTCATGGTTAAGGTATCACGATGCTCAATATGTGCAAGCTCATGCGCCATAACGCCAGCAATCTCCTCTGCACTCAACCGCTCTAACAAGCCGCGACTCGCAGCAACAGCAGCATTTTGAGGATTACGCCCTGTTGCAAAAGCATTTGGCTGTGCATTATCAATAACATAAACTTTTGGTTGAGGAAGAGAAGCTTTTTTAGCTAAATCGCTTACAATCTTATAATAAACTGGTTCGGAATGCTGATCAACTTCACGCGCGCCATACATGCGCAAAACGATTTTATCCGAATTCCAATAAGAAAAAAAGTTTAAACCACTTGCCATCAAAAGAGCAATGACCATACCACTGCCCCCTCCAACAAGATAACCAACCCCCATAAAGAGAGCCGTCATAAAAGCCAAAAGCATGGCTGTACGCATTATATTCATTACTCAAAAAACTCCATGATAAAATACTATCTATACTATATGATGGGGTTTTCTTTCTGCTTCTTCAATGGAATAGGTTTAAAATGCATAAAAAAGATGAAAAAATAAGCAAAAAAAATGCAACTGTCGTCAAACAGCCATCTCTTTCTCCCGCAGCACAACGTGCCCTCAAAGAGGCTGAAGAACGGCGAAAAGGCGAAGCAAAAAAGGAACAACCGTTGGAAAACGGTGGACGCGGCGGCCAAGACCCTTCCCGCTATGGAGACTGGGAAATTAAAGGCCGCGCCATCGACTTTTAAAGCCATAGATTTCTAAAATTGAACTTTAAAAAACCAACGCCGTTTTAAATAAACACCCCTTTAAAGAAGATCCGTTTTGATCGGCAAAAACGGATCATATTTATTCTTCTAGAAGTTTTTAAAGAGGCGTTGATTAAACAATCATGCTTCTTGTGCTGAAGCAGAATCTGCTTCAGCCGCAGCTGCTGCTTCCTCTGCCGCTTGTTTTGCTGCGGCTATACGTTCTTGTGCTTTTTTGCCCGGTTCACCTTTATGTGGATTATTACGGGTTGGGCGCTTTTTTAAGCCAGCTGCATCTAAAAACCGTAAAACGCGATCTGTTGGTTGAGCCCCTTGCCCAAGCCAATATTGAATACGTTCTTCACTAAGTTTCACCCTCGGTCCATCTTTAGGCAACATTGGATCCCATGCACCAACACGTTCAAGAAATCGCCCATCACGCGGACTACGAACATCCGCAACAACGATATGATAATAAGGACGTTTCTTTGAACCTCCACGGGACAAACGAATTTTCAATGCCATATTTTATCTCCTATTGTCAGCTCTGGCTTTCGTTTAAATTGACTTTTTTGTTTTTTGCTCTTCAGCAATAATTTCATGATGACGCACAACTTCTTTAATAATAAACTTTAAAAATCTTTCAGCAAAATCAGGATCAAGATGACTGTCCATAGCCAATTGCCGCAAACGCGCTATCTGACGTTGCTCACGCAGAGGATCTACTTTAGGCAAATCACAACGCGCTTTTAAGAGCCCAACAGCTTTCGTACAACGAAAACGCTCTGCTAAAATATGAATCAAAGTTGCATCAAAATTATCAATCGATTCTCGTAAATGTGCTAATTCGTTCAATACTGTTTCCTGCATCATATTCCTTTCCCTCTTTGCATCTTATTTTTTCTTAAGATGTTGAGGAAGTTTTCCCCTATCGGCAATGCTATTGGAAAGACCAGGAAATGTAGGACCACGTCCGGGAAGTCCGGGCAAGATCTTCCCTCCATGTCCATTTTCAATCTGCTTTTGAAGCGTCGAGAGCTGCTTCAGATCAACTCCCGATAAATCAGGCATAGCTGGAGAATCTGCACCTCCCATCCCTCCAAATCCCATTTTAGAACCAAGGCCTCCTAGCATTTTTCCCATCAAACTACTCTTGCCCTTACCACCCATGGCTTTCATCATATCAGCCATTTGGCGATACATTTTCAAAAGTTTATTAATATCAGCCGCCGTTGTCCCAGACCCCTTAGCAATTCGCTGTTTACGGCTATGTTTTAAAAGCTCTGGATTCGCACGCTCTTGGGGAGTCATGGATGAAATAATAGCCAATTGACGATTAAACAAACGATCATCAAAACCAGCAGCCGCAATCTGCTCTTTGACCTTGCCTAATCCTGGCAACATGCTCATAATACCCCCCATTCCACCCAGTTTTTTCATTTTCTGCAACTGTTCTGCAAGATCATTCAAATCAAATTTTCCGGCCTGCATTTTTTTTGCAAAAGCAGCAGCTTTCTCATGATCCATTGTTTCAGCAGCTTTTTCAACCAAAGAAACAATATCCCCCATTCCGAGAATACGATCAGCAATACGACTGGGGTGAAACTCTTCCAAAGCCTCTATTTTTTCACCGGTTCCAATTGCTTTAATTGGCTTGCCTGTCACAGCACGCATGGAAAGAGCAGCACCCCCACGCCCATCACTATCCATCCGTGTTAAAATAATCCCTGTAACTCCTACACGCTCATCAAAAGAACGAGCAAGATGAACGGCATCTTGCCCCGTCAAACTATCAGCCACCAACATAATCTCATGAGGAAGAGAACACGCTTTAATTTCAGCCAATTCAAGCATCAAAGCTTCATCAATATGATTACGTCCTGCAGTATCAAGAAGAAGCACATCATAACCGCCCAATTTAGCAGCCTGCACAGCACGTGATGCAATATCAACGGGCAATTGTCCGGCAATAATAGGCAAACTTGCAAGTTTTGCTTGTTCTCCCAACTGGCGCAATTGCTCCTGTGCAGCGGGACGACGTGTATCTAATGACGCCATGAGAACTTTTTTATTGTGCTTATCAGTGAAACGTTTTGCAAGCTTTGCTGTTGTGGTTGTTTTTCCCGAACCTTGCAAACCAATCATCATGATAACAACAGGCGCTGGTGCATTCAAATCACTCAGAACACTTTCATTTCCAAGAATATGAACCAATTCGTCATGAACAATTTTAACCACCATTTGGCCTGGTTTAATTGATTTAACAATCTCAGTCCCAACAGCTTTTTCACGAACCCTATCGGTAAAAGAACGGACAACATCAAGAGCAACATCAGCTTCCAATAAAGCGCGCCGAATTTCACGCAGCGCCTCTGCAACATCCTGATCCGACAAAGCACCACGCCCCGTCAAATGAGACAGGATAGAACCAAGTCGCTCTTGCAAGGATTCAAACATCATTTACCTCATTGTTGCATAACAAAGTTACATAACGAACAAACCAAAATAGCACCCGAGAACGCATCGCGCCGTCGAATGTTGACCTCTGAGATCTCTTCATACCCTTGCATTGGGGTCTCAGTCGGTGGCTCCAAGCTAATTTTGTCACTGAAAGCTTGCTCCTTCAAACAATAAAACCCCAGCTTTGTCAAGTTTTATCATAAAATGTCTTTTTATACGAAGAAATAAAAACAACAAATACTACACTTTAAGACTTTCAACTTCAACACACATAAAACAACCTGTTTCCTGTTCCATACGCCATAATTTCCCGCTAGAGATATCAAACCAAACCCCATGCAGTGTTAAAATACCTTGATCTTTGCGGAACTTTATCCACGGAAACGTCTCTAAATTTCTCAACGAATGGCGAATAGAAAGCTGCTCTAAAGCGGTTTGTTTTTCTGGCCAAGACAGCGACTTATTATTCAAAACGATTTCTGCGGCTGGCGCTAAAAGACTAATCCATTGGCCAATAAAATCATTTGACGATAAAGATTTATACGTCTCCTTAAGAGCGGTACGAACGCCTCCACAATGGGCATGACCAAAAACAACAATATGTTCCACCTCAAGCAATTGCACGGCATATTCAAGAGCCGCTGATGTTGCATGATATTTGTTATCAGGAGAAAAAGGAGGAACCACATTTGCCACGTTGCGTAAGGTGAAAATTTCCCCTGGTTTAGCATCGAAAATCATTTCTGGGATAGCACGCGAATCACAACAAGCAATAACCAAAACTTCAGGCTTCTGCCCCTCAATCGCCAATTGCTGATAATGTGCTGTTTTATATGAAAAATGATTATTTATAAAGTTTTGGTAACCACTTAAAAGTCTTTCTGGTAAACGGGTCATTCTCTCTTTACTTCTAATTCTCTCTTTACTTTCATTTCATATAATTAGAAAAACAAACTATTAACATACAAAAATACTAAAAAGGCCCCTTCATTGATGTAAAATATTTCTTTAAAAGTGTAAATTATTACTAAAAAATAACAAAAACAAAGTCATTCTTTCCAAATAAAGAGCTGTTTTCTTTAGGAAGAAAGTGTTACAGTGTAGGAAAATATAATGGTCTGCTCTTAAATAATGAAAACAAGAAAAGACCCAAAGAGCAAAAAGGGAGAGTGAATGTGTTACAACAAAAAACAATAGAAACAAAAAACACACCAGACAAAATAGAAAAGATCCTTTTTGCTCAAACCGATAAAGAAGATATTGTTTATTACGAAAATAAAGAACTTCAAAAAGCAGCAGCCATCGCAGTAAGAGCTTTCAATCTCCATCAAGCAGGAAAAAATACCATCTGCTTTGAACAAAATTTGACCCGCAATAACAAACCTATAACTATTATCACTCTTGTCAATGATAACAAACCCTTCCTTCTCGATTCTATTTTAAATGTCTTCAATCAACATAAAAACCATATTTATTTGATTGCACACCCCATTCTTGATTGTGCTTCTGGAAAACGCATCAGTCTGATGCAAATTCACATCGAGTCGTTAAACGAACAACAGATACAAAAACTTGAAAATGAACTCACCTTAGTTCTTGAGCAGGTTAATGCTGCTGTACAAGACTGGAAACCTATGCTTGAAGAAGTTGAAAAGCATATTCATGCCTATCAAACAAGCCTTCCATCACACTACAAACAAGAAGGCGAAAAGGCTATTGAATTTCTTCACTGGCTTACAGACGATAATTTCATCTTCCTTGGCATGCGCACTTACAACTTCATCAAAGATCAAAAACCTATAAAATCCTTTACAGCGAGTAACATTGAACTTGGTATACTCGCGGATGCTTCTATTCATATTGTTGATGATGAAAGTATGAAAGAACCTCCTCAGGAAGTCTTATCCTTTATGGAAAGTGATAACCTGTTTATTGTGACAAAAGCGAACAGCCGCTCCAAAATTCACCGTTCTGTTTGGCTTGATTATATTGGTCTTAAAATCTTTGATAAAGAAGACCAACTCTGCGGAGAATTACGCATTGTAGGGCTTTTTACCTCTTCAGCTTATACGCGCTCTATTTTGCAAATTCCTTTCTTAAAAGAAAAAGCCCAAACCATCATTCAACGCCTTGGATACAATCGTACTGACTATTCTGGAAAAGCACTCATCAGTGTTTTAGAAACCTATCCAAGAGATGAAATGTTTCGTACGGATGTTGATACATTAACAGAAAATGCCAAACTTATCCTGCAACTCGACGAACGTCCACGTTTGCGGGTGCTTGTCCACACTGATTCTTTTGGTCGCTTTGTTTCTATCCTTGTCTATGTACCACGTGACCAATACAGCAGCAGCCTCCGTGAAAAAGTTGGCGAACATTTTGTTGAGCTTTATAAAGGCGACTTTTTTGAATCCTATCCGCTATTTTTAGAAAGCACCCTTATCCGTGTCTATTATATTATCCATCGCAAAGGTAGCGAAACTGTTCCACTTCATGAGCGCACCACCCTTGAACAACATGTACGTTCAATCGCACAAAGTTGGGAAGATAGTGTTCAAACCTTCGCTCTTACCCACAAAACAACAGAGCCACAAACCCGTCTAGCCAGTGAATTTCCCAACAGCTATCGTGATTTATTCTCAGCGGAAGATGCCATTAAAGATGCTGGACATATTCTAAGTCTTCATGATAAGAAGCCTCTTTTCGTGACCTTTTATCACGCGCAAAACAAAGAAAAACAGAACATTTCTCTTCGGCTCTTTCACCGCCATAAAGCCCTTGCTCTTTCCAAACGTGTACCACTACTTGAAAATATGGGATTTCGCGTTATCGCGGAACAAACGCTTGAATTACCAAATGGCAACGGACAATCCGTATATCTTCATGATATGCAACTAGAAAGTATTTTCCAACTCTGTATCGATTTTGAAAAAGACGGTCAAAAGCTTGCCGAAACCTTTGAAGCCATTTGGGCACAAAATGCTGATAATGACGCCTTTAATGCCCTCACCCAAACTGCTGAGCTTGATTGGCATGAAATTGTTATTTTGCGCCATTACGGGCGCTATCTCCAACAAGCTGGAATTCCTTATTCGCAAGACCGCGTCGCCCAAACTTTAAATGCTTATCCTGACATTACCAAAGAGCTTTATGCTTTATTTCATTTCAAATTTCATCAAAGCCATACGGAAAAAGAACGGGCAAAAAACCAACAGGTTATTCAAAAGCGCATCGAAGAAAAATTGCGGAAAGTATCTGGTTTAGATGATGATCTCATCTTACGCCGATATTGTAATCTTATCGATGCGAGTTTACGAACAAATGCCTTTACACCTCTTAGCGATGGCAGTCCACGGCGTATTTTAGCCACCAAATTAAATCCGCGCCAAATTGAAGGTTTGCCTGAACCACGCCCTTATCGAGAAATTTTTGTTTATGGACCAGAAGTTGAAGGGGTCCATTTGCGTTTTGGCCCTATTGCTCGTGGCGGAATTCGTTGGTCTGACCGCGCATTAGATTATCGCACCGAAGTGCTCAGCTTAGTCAAAGCCCAACAAGTTAAAAATGCCGTTATTGTTCCTGCGGGTGCAAAAGGTGGATTCTATCCCCATCGCCTTCCTCAAACAAATGACCGTGCTCTCATCATAGAAGCAGCACGACAAGCTTATACGGACTTTATCACGGCTTTGCTCTCCATCACAGACAATCTGGTTAACGGCAAAATAAGTGCGCCCCACAATGTCATCTGTCATGATGATCCTGACCCCTATTTTGTTGTCGCAGCAGACAAAGGGACAGCAACCTTTTCTGATACAGCCAACGCCATCAGCCAAGCAAACCATTTTTGGCTTGATGATGCTTTTGCCTCTGGCGGCTCAGCAGGCTATGACCACAAAGCCATTGGTATTACAGCGAAAGGTGCATGGGAAGCCGTCAAAAGACATTTTCGAGAATCATTTAATCACGATACTCAAACAACGCCTTTCACTTGTGTGGGTGTTGGCGATATGTCTGGTGATGTCTTTGGTAATGGAATGCTCCTTTCCAAACAAACAAAATTAATTGCTGCTTTTGATCACCGCGATATCTTTATTGATCCAAATCCAAACATAGAAGAAAGCTATGCAGAGCGTATGCGTCTCTTCAAACTGCCTCGCTCAAGCTGGCAGGATTACGACCAAAGTAAATTATCAAAGGGCGGTGGTATCTTCTCACGAAAAGAAAAAATCATTACGCTCTCACCTGAAGCAGCACGCGCTATTGGTTTCGAAAAACAAACAGGAACCCCTTTTGAAATTATCTCTGCTCTTCTCAAAGCCCCTGTTGATCTTTTATGGTTTGGTGGCATTGGTACTTACATCCGCGCCACAACAGAAAGTGATGCCCAAGTAGGTGATCGTGCCAATGATGCAATACGCATTACCGGAGAACAAGTGCGTGCAAAAATTATTGGCGAAGGCGCTAATCTTGGTGTTACGCAACGTGGACGGATTGAATATGTCTCAAATGGTGGTCGCTGCAATACGGATGCCATTGACAATTCTGCCGGTGTGAATTGTTCTGATATTGAGGTCAATCTCAAAATTGTTCTTGCATCAGCCCTTCGTGCTAAAACACTCACCCGCGAAGAACGCAATAAACTCTTGAAAAAAATGACGCCTCAAGTCGAACAACTCGTCCTGCGTAACAATTATTTACAACCCCTTGCTCTTTCTTTAGCAGAAAGTCAAAGCACTGCTGATTTACCCTATCAAATACGCTTTATGCACGATTTGGAACAAAAAAAGCTTCTCGATCGCAGAGTTGAAGTACTTCCTGATGAGCAAGTTTTACGGCAAAGAACAACCCAAGGCAAAGGTCTTATCCGTCCAGAACTTGCTGTTATTTTTGCCTATGCTAAATTAACGCTCAAAGAAGAAATTGCCAATAGCCCCATTGTTGATGATCACTATTTCAATGCAGCCTTGCTGAATTATTTTCCAACCCAAATTCAAGAAAATTTTGAGAAGGAAGTTATTAACCATCAATTGCGTCGTAATATTATTGCAACGCTGATTGCCAACGATATTGTCAATCGTGGCGGTCCCACTTTTGTTAATCAACTCCACGATGCAACAGAACAAAAGGCTGAAAATATTATTCGCGTTTTCATTGCCATCCGTGATGGTTTTGAAATTCCTCAATTGTCTGATCAAATTGATAAGCTTGATAACAAAATACCTGGTCTTGTCCAAAACAAATTCTACGCAGCAATGACCCCAATGCTCTTTGAAACAACCAATTGGGGTTTGTACAACATGGATCTCTCACATCCATTAGAAGAAATTGTAAAAACAATAAAACAAGCCCGTAGTGTTATTGAAAAAGAGCTTATGCATTCTAACGATAACGATATTAAGCAAAAAATTGAAGAAAAAGCACGACACTACAGTGAAGAAGGAGCACCAAAAGCATTAGCGAAACAATTAGCTCTTTTGGAAGCTGCTCCAACCATTTGTGATATTTCTTTAATTGCAAAACAAAGCAACAGCGATCTTATTAAAACCGCAGGGATCTATTTTTCACTTGCGCAGATCATTCGTATAAACCGAATTAACGAAGCGAGAAGAACAATTCCTATCCTAGATTACTATGATAGTATGGCTTTAAACCAAGCCAAAGAAAATGTTTCCGAAAGCTTACGACAAATCGTTATGAAAATCCTCAAAAATTATGGAAAAAAAGAGGATCCTTTTGCCATTTGGAAAAAAACAAAAGAAGATGATATTCACAATATCACAAACCGCATTAGCGCTCTTATTGAAAATGATCTCAATATTTCTCGTTTTACTTTTGCAGCAGGATTGATTTCTCAACTTCAAAATATTGGCTTTCAAACTTAAAATGAGTATAAAACGCCCCACTCAAAAACTCCCATTCTATCCTACCACAACGAACCAACAAAGGTAGAGCGGGAGTTTTTGTTTTGGAGATGCAGCATCCAAAATAAAAGCCTCGCTCATTATCACAACAGAATTGCTTGTAACCATTTCAAAACGACAACAGGACAGGAATGGATTTTAACAATTGATTTCTCAACGTAAAAACATCAACTTTCAGATTTAAAAGCAGAACAAAACGACTAAGCTTTTATCCTTGTTCTATCAATTCGTGACCAATATCCATGTAATCTGACAATAGGTTTTATACCAAGTAAAATTAGGAAGTGATATGTATCTATTTTTTTACTATTAAATGCGCGTTTTGTAAAAATGGATTTTGACATCTGAAAATCGAAAAAATGTAAAAAATGGTAAAAATCGAAATTTTGTCACAAAAAGGATGACAGGCTTTGAAAGCTCTTTAAAGACCCTTTGAGAGCCCCTTAAAAATCATTTAGAAATAAAATGAATTGGTACAAAACTTAAGTCAAAATATACAAAATATCTGCTGGCAAGCTATAATCAACAAGGGAAGAACGGGGACACCAACCCGCATTTTTAGATAAAGCAATCCCTAAAATAACGCTTAAAGATTATTAAGCTTGCGCAGACAATAAACGCAGCACGGTTTCAAGAATCCCTATGGATTGAACCAAAAAAATTAAAATTCTGCTATTCAATATCCTTCATCATAAAAATATAATGCCTTGATTTACAATCATAACTTTATCATTTTGCATATTGAAGGAGAAACACAGTATTTTAAGTTTTTCTCATTTCAAATCTATTTAGATTGAATCAATCAAAATCCTCCCCCTTGCATGTTGGGAATGAGAAAGCCATGTAGATCACTTAATCAAGAGTAGATCACTTATCAAGGAAGGACTAAAAATGCCTCTTATGAACTATCTCAAAGGCTTATCGCAACATTAGGGGCTGGCAAGTAGTAATAGTGTGATGGTGTCGGCTTACTCCTTCACAAGCGTAAAGAGGATGGTGCTCAATGGACATTATACCATTCACGGGGGCGCGTTGGCGCAAAATGGACTTGGGTGCACTTTGAGAGATGTCTCTTTAAAACAAGCCCGTAAATATGCAACGCAGTATATTTTGTTTGGGATGCTTTGTTTTACGTGGAGGGCATGCCCCCATTAAAGAACAGAAAAAACAAAAGCGTATGTATCATCCATTATTTAAAAGACATGGCTGTAAATAGTTTTGAAAACATACAATCAAATTAAAAATAACTATAAAAATGGACATTGATTTTCCCTTTTATGACTTCATATTCTCCTCCAACTAGGCTGTTTACCTATTTCAGAGATTAGCCACACAGAGATACGCAATATGCTTGCTCTATCATAAAAAAAGGCTTACTAATACGCAATCTACTACCTATGTGAAAAATCAATTCATCTTTCTTTAGAAGTTGACTTTTTCCCAAGAGAGCGCGTGCTTTTTCTGTTGCTTGCAAATCAACATTCAGTCCTAATGCAGCAGCATATTTGAGATAAATATTAAAACGGTTCAGTGTTTTACGAGCTGTCTCAGCTTTTATATGCTAAACTGGAACGGGAATATTGCATGTATTTGTTTGTGTAATCTCTGAAACAGCTAGACAACCTAATTTAGGCAGAAAGTGAAATTTTAAAGCGATAAACTTGTTCCATCGCTACCTTCATTTTTTAATTTAGCTTTACGGATTTCAAAAGTCTCTAGAGCAATGTCTTTTAAATAATGGATGATACATACGCTTTTGTTTTTTCTGTTCTTTAATGGGGGCATGCCCTCCACGTAAAACAAAGCACCCCAAATATACTGCGTTGCATATTTACGGGCTTGTTTTAAAGAGATATCTCTCAAAGCGCACCCAAGTCCATTTTGCGCCAACGCGCCCCCGTGAATGGTATAATGTCCATTAAGCGCCACTCTCTTTACGCTTGTGAAGGAGTAAGCCGGCACCATCACACCATTGTTATTTGCCAGTCCCTAATGTTGCCGATAACCCTTGAATCATTGAGACGATTCATAAGAGGTATTTTTAGTCCTTTCTTGACAAGTGATCCGCATGGCTTTTCCATTTGTGAAGTGCAAAAGGACAGTTTTGTTTGATTCAATATAAACAGAATTGAGATGAGAGAATCATTCAAAATTATCATTCAACATGCAAAACAGTGAACACTTTTTATCAATCAATATCTTGCCATACAGACGCTCTTGCCAATTTCTTCTCAAACCTAAAGTGGATCAAGACGACCAAGTTCTAAAAATCCCAGTTTTACCCAGCCATGGCTAACAGTCAAGGAAAGAACGGGAGCGCCATCTGCATTTTTAGGAAGTGTACTCAAAATAAAAAATAACGCTTGAAAATTATCCGCTTCTTCAGGAAACAAGTGTTGCAAAGTCTCAAGAAACTTCATGTGCTGTATACAAGCAAGTTCAAATGTTGCTGTCAAATATCCTTCATCATCAAAAGAAAAAGGTCCACTGATATGCATCCCACCACCTGTATGAAAAGCCAATTCACCATGCTTTAAAATGCCACTTTTCCCATAGAGATGCTGTTTCCAATTTTTTCCTTCATTTTCAGCCAGAAAAGAAACATCATTTAAAATCCATTTCAAATTGCCATCAATTTTTGGAACTTCAACAAAAGAAGAGATAAAAATTGGAGAAACATCAAAACCGTCAAAAGTCATATTTCCTGAGAAATGATTCTTTTCACGCTTAAGATCAAGACGTAAAAATTCTGCCGTTATTTTTTGAGAGACATTTTTTGGCTTTAACTTCTGAACAGCCACATCAGGAGCATCTTGCAAAGATACCTTATCTTCAACATTTTGTTGTGTCGTCTTTTTATCTGCCGTTTGTGATCCCAATGCTTCTTGAAGCTTTCGATCCTCACGAGAAGAGGAAAGAGGAGAAAATTCAAGCCCTTCAGCGATAAACTTCAATGTCTGACCTGTTTTCCAATAAGGCTCTGTTTCAATCACCAAATTGCGCCAACGAGATACTATGGAAGTTTTATCAGAAAACATGATTGATGCAGGAGAATCAATATTAAACTCGACTACATGAGGAGCATAAATTGGTGCACCAGCCGTCAAACGCCCCGTCGATAAAGAAACCCCATATAAAGGCCAAGAAAATTGAAACTTGTCACAAACCACACCGATACGTAAAGGATAACCATTCTTACGCACATTCTCACACACTGCCGCCATATTATCGGAAGATGCTTTTGCGGATATATCAGAGACATAGTTCTCTATTTTACGTGAAAAAAAAACCAGAAAGCGCTATAAATAAGGACCAGGGCAAGACAAAACAGCCCACAAAATAAATAGCGCAAAGAAAAACTTTTTTGTGATGATGGTATTTGAGAGGATGTAGACAACTTTAAAACTTTCTTTATCTTTTGATTTTCACCCCACCCTAAAAAGGACAAAGATTCTTAACATTCACCAATCTATAAACAATCCAGCTTCTTAATCCATAGGGCTCTATTTTTTGACCACTTCATGGTGTCCACAATTCATCGTCCTAAAATACAGCATCTCATGATCTCAAGAAGCAAGATCCCCTTAAGAAAACTCTTTAACAAAAAACATCTTATATGTAAAGTTTTACATGAGTATTCTCTCTTTCACCTTAAACGACACTATTTTACTGTAAAACAAGATAACAATGTCAAGATTTTGATTTATAACGATAAATACCTATTTTGCATATTAAATAAAAGTCTCGAATATCGTAAGATTTTCTCATTTCAAATCCAGTTTATATTCAATCAATCAAAACCATTTGCTTGCACGTCAAAAGCGGAGCGAACATATGGGTAAACTGTACAAGAAAGGAAAAAACGCCTCTTATGAACCGTCTCAATGATTGAAGGGATGTCGCAATATTGGGGACTGGCAGATAGTAATAGTATGATGATACCGACTTACTTCTTCACAAGCGTAAAGATGGCAATGCTCTATAGATTTTATATTATCCATGGGAGCTTTATCGTTATACTATTCATAAGTCAGCGCCGTAAAATGTGCTTGGGTGTGCTTTGAGAAATGTCTCTTTAAAACAAGCCCGTAACTATGCAACCAAATGACGTTCTATTTTACGTGAAGGTCGTGCCCCCATTCAAGAATAAGTGCACACTCACACAAGTGCGGTCGGTGTACAAAAGATCTGCCGTAATGCACCTTCAAACCATTGGCTTAAAGCTCGATCATAGATTAAACGCCCTTTTAAATGTGCACAAGCAGGTTGAGCGCCTTTTTCGGTTAATTTATGTGCCGAACGTACCAACAAACGCCGCATCATAGCGCGTGTAAATTCAGCATGAAATTGCAAACCCCATGCATTGTTTCCATAACGGAACGCTTGCGTAGGATATGTATGCCCTGTTGCCAAAAGCATTGCCTCTTTTGGTAAATCATAAATACCCTCATCATGAAAATGATAGACCATTTCTGGCCAATTCATCAATTCCTTTCCTTGCGGGGTCACTTCTAGTGGATACCAGCCCACTTCAACAATCCCATCACTTCTTGTACCAACACGCCCCCCTAAATTTCGCGCTAACATTTGTGCTCCAAGACAAATACCCAAAAAAGGCTTATTTTCCTTTAGCGATAACGAAATCCAATCAATTTCCTCACCAATATAAGCTTCGCTGTCATTCACACTCATCGGTCCCCCTAAAATAACAACACCGACATAGTGCTCTAATGTATCAGGGAGTTTTTGTCCAAAAATAGGACGATAAACATCAAGAACAAAACCATTTTGTTGTAAAAATTTCCCCAAGCGACCAGTATAGGTAGACCGCCGATGAATAACGACAGCAATCCTTGGTTTGCTATTTTTTTGCTTTTTATCAAGACATCTCTGATTTAAAAACATTTCCTACCCAATCACCTCTGCAACCAAGCAAAACTTCATTTTTTTAAGCATAAGAGAATAATTTTATCGGACAAGATTAACGATAAGTTTTTTCTTCTACATTCATTGTTTCTTGTGAGAAAACACTCAAATTATCCTATTGACGCAATTTAAAATAAACGAAATTTTTTCCTTGATAACGACGTTCCTTCTTCTTCTGTTTTAATCCCTGGATCATCAACGTTTAAATGAATTTGGCTGAATGTTTTCGCATCTTGTTCTTTGATATCTTGTTTCTCCACCTGCGTATTATGCAAAAAAGAATCGTCTATAGGCGTTAATTTTTCAAGCTTCTTATCTTCAACACCCTCACTTTCTTCCACAACGTCCTCTTTATCTTGCTTTTTTGGCACAATATTGACTGCCTCTAATGTAAGAGAAGGGACACGGGGAGGCGCTTTCCATTCAAAACAGCCCAAACGTCCACTGATTGGAGAAACAGCTGACCAAGAAGAAAAAATGGACCCCTCACACATCCATACAGGATCACGTTCAGCACGAAGTGCTAGGGAAAGCCATTGACGCACAGCGCCTTGATTGTTTCCCTTAGCCTCTTCAATATCTGCCAACAATAAATAAACACTTTCCCGTGGATGATACTGCAATGCTTTTTGTGCCTGCTCTCTTGCTAATGTCGTTTCACCAGCATCCAAAGCAGCTTTGGCAATAAGGAAAGCAGACTCAAATGCATCTTTATTATAAGAAGCAAGTGTCTTAGCCCTTCTCAACCGTCCAATGGCTCCTTCTTCTCTTTCAATATAAAGTGTCCCCAAATCAGGATGAGGTTCCTTCTGCCAAGCCGCTATAATCATTTTATCCGCTTTACGCGTTTCATTTAATTTATAAAGAATATCAGCCGCTATAATTGTTATTGGAACAAAATCAGGCGCCAATTTATGGGCTTTCAAAATGGCTTCACGTGCTTGTACAGGATGTGTATCAAAAAGATGAAGAGCCTGCCCACTTAACAGTAAAACCTCGATATGCTGCCGCTCTGGAGTCGAACGAACAGAACGCGGGAGAGCTTTTTGCGCTCTTTCAAAAACAGTAAGTGCCTTATCCCATTTACCCTCAGCACCCAACCGATCAAGCACCGCCTGATGCGCCCATAAAAGTGCCGGCGATAAAGTTAGCGCTTCTTCTGCGTATTGTTGTGCTGCCTCATAAGCTTTACTCTTCATCGCTTCACGAAATAAACCGTAAAGTCCAACCAATTTTGTTGGATCTTCCTTTCTCATCTCCTCAAAAAGACTAATGGCGCGAACGGAGTTATTTTGTAATGACAAAGTTTGTGCTTTTAAGAGTTTTACCAACGGTTCTTGTTTTCCTGCAAGATATTTAGCAACCCGTGCTTCCATTTTTTGCGCAACCATACCATCACCAGCAAAAGTTGCAAGAATCCCCTTTGAGAGAGCTTCATAACCGCGCTTTCGATGGCGTTTATAAAAATAATTGGAAAGAGCACTCGGTATGGAAAAAAAGAAAGACAATAACCACCATAAAAGCACTAGCGCTACAAACAGCAAAGTAAGCACACTTAACACTGTAAGCAATGAAGCAGAAAATCTGAAGTGCAAAAATGTAAGGACAAAAATACCATTGTGATTAGCAACCCACACAAAAGCTAACCCAATAATACAAACAACAAAAGTATAAATAAAAACACGTATCATCTAGAGCCTATTTACATCTTTGTTGCCTTAAAAGCCCCTTGTGGCACAGACAACAACAATTGCTGCAGCAATTGTTGGATAGCAATGTGCCTTTCAAGCTTCTGAACAAAATCCTTTGAAACATCTTTTGCAGTTTGGGGTAATGATTGCCATTCGCTCAAAGCCTTTTCGTGATCACCGGCTTGAATAGCAACTTCCATGCGCGCTACAATAGCCCCCAGCGTCATCCCTTCAACATTTCCAATTGGTCGAGAAACAACAAGCCCTTTTATCCACGCTAAAATTCGGTCAAAAAAACCAGCATCTGACGCAACAATATTTTGCGTACCAACGATTGCATCGGCAACATGAGCAAAATCAACTGAAAGTTGTGCTGAACTTGGAAGACCTACAGTAGCTGTCTTTTGCAACACATCAAGTCCATCAATCGAGGGCGATAACTGCTGTAATAGCTTTAATTCATTGTTATAAGATCCTCCCCGCTCTACAGCATTTTTTAACGAACTGATCGCTGTAAAAAGTGCCGTATTTATTTCTTTTTTCTCACTATTTTTAACAGTAATTTCTTCCTGTAGTGATTCTAACTGTTTTTTTAACGAAGCAAGATCATTTGCATTGCTCTGCCCGACAGACAAAGCCGTTTCTATCTCTTTTGACTCTCCAACAAAAGTTTGTACAGCCTCTTCAAGAGCTTTTACTTTTTCTTCTAAAATCGCAAAAGCTTTTCTGCTTTCTTTTTGCAAGAGTTCATCGTTTTTCATTGTTTTAAACTGTTGTGATGAAAAAGAAGAAAACTCTGTTTTTAATGCATCGATCTCTTGAATCATCCGCTCCAATTGTTCTCTTGTTTCTTCACCTTGGCTTTTTGCTGCTTCAGCAATCTGCAGAACCTTTTTCCCTCCAGCAGAATTTTCCACAGAAGAAAACAAACCTGCCCATTGAAGCCCCACAAAAATTCCCAAAGCAATGATGCCCCCTAAAATCCCTGAAAGGGGCAACAAAAGCCAAACCGTACGAGAAGTATTTTTATCCTGGCCTTGCATATTCTGTTTTTCTCGTGCATGAGCTTCTACAGAATTGTGTATTTTTTCCTCTGAATCATGGGAAACAGCTTCATGTTCAATGACTGGCTTCTTACGGTGCGTACCAGCATAATGTGATTTAACTTTTGGTTTTGAAGAATCGACCATCTCTGTCACTTTTTGTGCACACTTTTTTTAATGATAAAATAATAAAATGAAAAAAGTTTTAAAAATGAAGCTTTTCTCAAATATCTTGGTTTGCATTATACACTTTTTACAAAGAGTATAACTTTATAGAAATTTTCTAAATCGCATTTTTCTCAATAATATTTACAATGACACACTTTAATAGACAAGTTTTTAAAAACACATCTGAATTTTATACTCAAAAATACAGCTTCATTTTTTAATCAACAATGCCATAAAATTCAAAGAAAATCATTCTCTCATAGAAAACCCAATTCTTAAATAGAAATACTTTGCATCTTTTTCTGTTCATGGTACGCACGCAGGAAAGAAGCTTCAAAATAAGGTTTTGTTTAAAATGCGTCTGTTGGGAATAGAAACAAGTTGTGATGAAACGGCAGCGGCTGTCATTGAATACAACAATGAATCAAGCAGCCGAATTCTTTCCAATATTGTTTGGAGTCAAATTGATCATCATGCACCTTACGGCGGTGTTGTTCCTGAAATTGCTGCTCGTGCCCATGTTGAAATTCTTGATCATTTAATTCTGCAAGCCCTCACAGAAGCAAACACAACATTAAAAGATATTGATGGCATTGCAGCCACCAGTGGCCCCGGTTTGATAGGAGGGCTATTGGTAGGCGTTATGAGCGCAAAAGCACTCTCTCTTGCCACTGGAAAACCATTTATTGCCGTCAATCACTTAGAGGGACATGCTTTAACAGCTGTGTTAACGCACAATGTCAAGTTTCCTTATTTGTTACTTTTAGTTTCAGGGGGGCATACACAAACAATCCTTGTTCATGGAATAGGCAACTATCAACGTTTAGGTACTACCATTGATGATGCATTAGGAGAAGCCTTTGATAAAACTGCCAAACTTTTAGGTCTTCCTTATCCTGGTGGGCCAGCACTTGAAAAAGCAGCTTTATTGGGTGATAAAAATCGTATCCCTCTTCCACGACCTTTAAAAGGTGAAAAACGATTAGATTTTTCTTTTTCAGGTCTTAAAACGGCTGTGCGACAAGCCGCAACAGCCATAGCGCCTCTTACAGAAAATGATGTTGCTGACATTGCAGCAAGTTTTCAAGCCGCCGTGACCGATACAGTGCGTGATCGTGTTCATTTGGCTCTACAACACTTCACCAACCAATATCCTCTCTCTCATGATCAAGGAAAGCATTCTCCTGCTTTAGTTGTTGCAGGCGGCGTTGCCGCAAACCAAGCACTTCGCTCTACATTGCAAGAACTTGCCCATCAACATGGTTTTGGATTTATAGCCCCTCCTCTTTCCTTGTGTACCGATAATGCAGCAATGATTGCTTTTGCCGGTGCACAAAAGTTCGCACAAGGAGAAACAAGCTCTCTTGATATTGCTCCTCGCTCCCGCTGGCCATTAGATGAAAAAGCCATGCCCTTGATCGGAATGGGACGCCGTGGAACAAAAGCATAAGAAAATTGATTTCCCTCACCTTTCAAAAAACGAAGATTTTCACTCATTCCGGTCTGTAAATAATCCAGATTGTTATTGAATCAATCTCCCACCCACAAACGATTTTATCTGCTTCTTATTTCACAACAATTCACTGCACCCAAAGCGCAATACGCAAATTTAAATATTCACCACACATTCTAAAAACATTTCTTTTCAAGAAGACGACCTTATATCACCACACTTCAAATGACAGTATTTTATGGCATCATAAGACGAACCCTACCCCATCAAAGCATAATATGAAGCCCTCCTTTGCCATCTTCACCTTTAATCATCTATTTGTTTCACGACCATTGGAGTAACTTTTCAGAACTAATTTTCCTGCTAAGTTTTTCTAATGTAATGCGTCTCTCATGACTGCATTTCAAACCATAGCCGAAAAGATGATTAAGCCTCTAAATAGCTCAGTAAGTCTATTCTCTGATACATTGATGTATTTTTCTGCTAAAAGATAAAAAAAATGCAATATTATCAATTGGATCATATTCCTCTATTACAAATTATTTTGAAACAAAAAATAGATAATGCCCGTTCTTTATTCCACTTTAAAAATCATCATTGATGATGTTACAAAGATGCTTATAAAAAAATGGACATAATGAATGCATAACAGTCTATGAAAAAGGTGAACACATGGCTTATTGGCTTTTTAAATCTGAACCCCATAAATGGTCATGGGAGATGCAAAAGAAAAAAGGTGCTGATGGCGAACAATGGGATGGTGTCCGTAATTATCAAGCCCGTAATAATATGCGCGCCATGAAATATGGCGATAAAGGTTTTTTTTATCACTCAAATAAAGGTTTAGAAATTGTAGGCATTGTTGAAATATGTGCTGAAGCACACCCTGATTCTACAAGCTCTGATCCTCGCTGGGAGTGTGTGGATATCCGTGCACTTTGTGACATGCCAACACCTGTTTCATTAAAACAAATTAAAGCCAATCCCAAACTGGCAAATATGGTGCTGGTCAATGCCAGCCGCTTATCAGTACAACCGGTGACAGAAGATGAATGGAAAGAAGTCTGTTTGATGGGCAATCTTAAAAAAGAAATCCTTTAATCTTAAAACAATAATTTTTTATTCATTAACGCATAGGAAAAGTCCCTCATAACGCAGAAGAACAAGCACAACGCATCCCTCAGCGTGTTCTCACGCTAATATATTTTTCCTTGTTATTTTTTATTCTGCATCCTTTATCAATACAATTTCTCCTAAAATTGCACAAACACTCTGTTCATGATGCATCTTTTTAACATAGCTCAAGGGAAGGCTTACTCAGCGATTATAATGAACAACACCACAAGCACAACATCGACCATTTCGCATACAAATGCGACGAAAAAACAAAACTGAACGTAGATAAAAAAACAATAAAAATAACCATGAAATTCTCCTCAACAGTGCCTATATGCTAGAATTACACAGTTCTCTTCACACTAAAAAACGCATCATTTTGATTTATATCATATTGATTTATAAAGAGTGTTTATTATTTTGCATGTTGGATGAGAGCCCCTTCAGACCGTAGAATTTCTCTCATTTCAAACCTATTCCATGTTGAATCAATCAAAATCATGGCTTTTGCACGTTAAAAACAGAAAAGCCTGCGTGAATCAAAAACATGCCTCTTATAAAGAGTCTCAAATACCAAGGGTATCAACATTTTAAAGAAAAGTATATGATGGTGCCAGTTTGTTGCTCTATAATATAAGTATAAAGATGGTAGTCGCCAATGGAAAAAGCACACCCCAGAGTATAAAACAACGCTTCCAATCAATATGTATATATTCTGCGCACAACGCTACATTTTTTTAGCAAGCAATCACAGAAATCATAAAAGTTCAGTTTTTAGAGACTCCCTTTTTTAATTTTCCTCTTTTAATTTTTCTTGCATGAAGGCTCATTTTTCATGAAACTACTCTTCACCAATCAGTGTATTACATGCCCACAAGGAAAAATATGAACAACTATACTCTTTTAATCGTTGAAGATGATGATCTGCGCCCCATTTTGGTAGAACAATTGCAAATGCATCAAGAATTTGAAATTTTCCAAACAAAAACAGCTGAAGGGGGAATGAAAATAGTCCAAGAAGAAAATATTGATCTTGCTATTTTGGGACTTGAACTTCCTGATCTTGATGGTCGCAAAGCCGTTAAACAATTACGCACCCAAGGATTTCGTGCCCCCATTATCATGATAACGAATAATGATACAGACTGCGATACCATTTTAGATCTTGAAACAGGCGCCAATGATTATGTGACAAAACCCTTTCGCTTTGCGGTGTTATTAGCGCGAATTCGAGCACAGTTACGCCAATATGAACAAAACGAAGACGCAATCTTGCATATCGGACCCTATACTTTTAAATTAAGACAAAAACTCCTTCTTGATCAATGCAACAATAAAATCTATCTCACAGAAAAAGAAGCAGCAATTCTCAAATGCCTCTATTATGCGAATGATAAAAATGTCAGCCGTGAAACATTATTAGAACAAGTTTGGGGTTATAATGAAAACGTTGTCACCCATACTTTAGAAACCCATATCTATCGTTTACGACAAAAAATCGAAAATGATCCCTCCAATGCACAAATTCTTATGACAGATCAAAATGGTTATCGTTTAAACCTCTAATTTGATATGAATCGTTTCAAAAATAATTTTAATATTCTCACTCTTCTTTGCATTAAAACAAAAGCGAGATGAAAAAAAACGCTCACATGCAATTTGGGTGGTCCCGTATAGAACTTTTCTTTATCAGCACTCTTATGACACAATACAAAAAAACAATCATAAAAATATTCTAACACAAAACCCGCACAAGAAATGCTTTTCACGATACACTTGGCAACTTCTGCTTCATATGTTTTTGCTCTCTTTAAAATTTTAAATATATTTCGCATACAAATAATTGTACTATCTTTTAGCAACATTCTTTATCGTAACCATCTTCTTTAGCATATTGATATTTATGATTGTTTTTTAAAGATACCGCTTTACGCACTGCTTTATCTCACATTTACTCGCCTAAATTGAGAGATATTTCTTATATTTTTGCGCCATCCTTTACTTATCTCCTCTTAAGAGACAGAATAATGAATTATATGATATGTTTATCCCAACAATAAAGAAAACCATTGAGCCCCACCATCTTTATGCTTAACAAAAGAGTAAGCCAGCACCATCACACATTTGAGCCTGCTCTAAAATGTTGGACAGCCCTACAAGCCCTTGGGAGAAGTCCATAAGAAGCATGTCCTTTCTTGTCCAATTTTTATCCACACAGGTTCTCCCTGCTTGTGACATACAAGCAAATAATTTTGTTTGATTCAATATGAGAATAATTTGAGATGAGAGAAGCCTCATACATTTGCGGTTCTTATGCCAATGACAAAATGATTAATGATCTTTATAAATTAAAATATTTCTTGTCTGTGGAGATAAAGCAGGAATAAAAACACGTCGCGACTGACGCCGCTGTACGAGCACGCCCTGATAAACACGTTTTTGTGCCTGACAGATTAAGAGTCCACCAAAATAAGGAAAAAGATAGCGTGCAAATGGCTCATAAAAAAATGAGAACAATCGCGACACATAACCTGTAGAGGGCATATAATGGACAATTTCTTCTATTGGTTCAGAAACGAAATTTGTTTTTTCAAACAAACGAGTAATCTGTTGCCGAGTATAGGGTTCGCCATAACCAAAGGGCGTGGTCGTATTGCGCGCCCAAAAACCAGAGCGATTAGGAACAATAACAATCAAGTGACCATTGGGGGCTAAAACCCGCCATATTTCATTCAACGTTTCAAATGAATTCTCTGTATATTCTAATGCATGGACCAATAAAATACAATCAACTGATGCATCAGGAAGCGGCAAATCTTCTTCAAAAACAAGCGCTGTAGCAACTTGCTCAACACAAGGCCAAGACGAAGCACCTTGTCTAGCTGGCATAAAAGCAAAACATTGTTGGGCACGTTCACGCAATGCAGAAAGATAGGGAAGCGTGTACCCCAACCCCATAACCCGTTTATCCGCAAGATCAGGCCACCACAAATTCAATTGGTCACACAGCGTCTTTTGCACGCGCAGTCCAAGTGCAGAAGCATAAAAATCTTTCAGTGTGACGATATCCAACTCAACATACCATGTAGAAATAAATTTCAAATATTACAGATTTTCATATACTAAACCTATATGGACTTCTACTCTTTCTCCGCAATAGCGAACATTTTAATATTTCACATTTTAAACTTAAATGATCAAAAAAAGCAGCGCAACAGGATGATTATTGCGTTACAAGCGTTTTAATCATTCTCTTTTGAGGTGAACTCCATAGAGGTTTTTCATACGCTGTTTCTGACATCAATTAAGAAAAAAACCAACAATTGGTTAATTAAAATGAAGCAACCTTTCAAGATAGTTTTTTTCTGCTTCTGGAATATGTTCCTTACCAAGGCGTTTGCGAATTTCATCCAAAATTTGCCGTGTACGCATTTGATCACTTTCTTGTGGAAGTGCCTTACCTTCTTGTCCTTCACCTGTTTTTGAAGAAAGTGGACGTCCTAACGGATCTTTCTGACCAGAATCAGCGTCTTGATCATTTCCTGTTTCTTTGAGTGTTTCACGCATTTTTTTCAAAACACTTTGGGCACCCTGCCGCAAAGATTCCAAAGCATCAGACTGATTTTGTATCGATGCTTGATGATTTCCATGATCAAGAGCATCTTTTGCAGAATTCATTTTTTCTTCTGCCCTTTTCAATGCCTCACCTGTTTCAAATCCCTGTTCTGATAATTCTTTTTCTAATGTTGATAATTCAGACTGCAATTCAGCTTGGCGTTTTTTTAAAGATTTTTTTTGTTTTTCCGGTACATTTTCCCCACGTTTTTGTTCCATCTCTAACTGATGTGTTTCATTGAGAATTTCTTGCTGACGACGCATTAAATCTCCAAGTTGGTCCATCTTTTCTTTCATTTGTGCAGATTGACTTTTTTCTCCCTCATTTTGATTGCCTTTTTGCACATGCAAATGGTCAAGCGTCTGTTCAATTTCCGCCAAGAGCTGTTCGGCTGCTAGAGAAGAGCCCGTCTTAGCCATTTCCTCAATGAGATTCAGCTTTTCTTGTAATGTATCTTCAGAAAGATTGGGACTTTTTAAGCTTTTAGAATTTTTAGAAACTTGACCATCTGGTGCTTTTTCAGCCAAAGCTTGAATATACGCATCCATAGCTTGACGTAAATCAGCCATAAGCCGTTCGATTTCCGCCGCTGGAGCACCATATCGCAGTGCATCACGTAAAGCAGCTTGTGCCTGTTTTAAATTTTTCTGCACGGATTCAAGCTGATACCCTTCAATACCTAAAGCAATCTGCCATAAATAGTCCACCACACCGCGCAAATCCTCTTCTGTTTGTGCCAAAGAAAGCCTTGTCCACGCACTTTGTAGAACGAGAAAATGCGCTGCATTTTGAAGCCCCTTTTCTGGACGCACAAACAAAGCAGAAAGCATATCCAATACACGCTCTCTCGCAGACACATCAAGAGCAAGTAAACGTCGTAATTCACTGACAGCACGCGCAACAGGATTTGAGAAAATACGCTGCGGTAATATCATAACAAAAGTTTTGCTACGCCCTTTCTGCCCTGCGCCATCTTCTGCCACCAAAGTAATTTTGACTTGCGAACCCGCCCATGGATGTGCTGATACATCGTATACTGTCCGCATTTTACCTTTTCCTCCCCGTGGAAGAAGAAGCTTTATTTCCGGTGCTTTATAAAGAGAAGAAGCATTTTTATTCTGAAAAAGAGGCTCTATTTCAACAAAAGCCTTTGTCACACCATAATCATCATCCAACATATACCGTAACTCTAACGACCCCGTTAAAATTCGCCCTGGTTTTTCCAGCCAATCAATTGTCGGAAACGCATCCTTAATCATCTGCAAATGCCACTGCTGTTTTTTACGACGTGATGATACAAACAAATCCATTGAATGCTTTAAATGAGTTTCAAAATGAACGATTGGATTTTCATTTTTCTCTGAAAACAAAACGTTTTGCCCTTCTTCTACAGTTTTTGCTTTGACTGTAACACCAGCCCCATTGACAACACGCACCACCACATCACTCCCTTCAGGAATTTCCAGTTGTGTCTTCTCATCTTTTGTCAAATAAATCGGTGCCATACCGGTATAAGCAGGGGGTGTTACCCAAGCATCAATCCGCATGAATTTTTCATCAACAACAGGACGAAAATCAAAAGCATCAGCCAAACGCCCCCCTCGTGAACCAAAAGAAAAGCTAAAAGCACACACAAAAAGGAGAACACACAAAGCTCTCAAAGCCAAAGGATCATAAGCCGCACTATTAAGAGAGATAAATCCAGTTTTTAAATGGACTAATTGTTTTGCCATTCGACGTTGATGCTCACGCCAAATAACAGCACTAAAATCCTCCTCATTTTCAGAACATAAATGATCTGTCTGAATATTCAAAGGTTGGTGTTTAAGATCATTAACGCGCTCAAGACGTTGATCCACTTCCCGCATTGTGGGAAACCGAAAACCAATAAGAAAAAATAAACTCACCCCAGCACAAACAAGCAAAACCCCAAGTAAGAACAAATGGAACCAATAGCCTAAAACGCCAAAGAGCCCCAACCAGCTAAACGAACAAAAGAGACTGAGAACAAGGAACAATGGCAACAACCGTACCCATATCCGTTCAAATGAAAGGATCCCCCACACCAAAATGCGCACACACAAAAGCTTCATTGCAAAGCCTTTGATGTTTTTATTTTTCACGAACAAGCATTCTTCCCCTTTTACCGCGGTGTATTAAGATCATAAAACCCATACAAGACAATTTCCAGAAAATAAATTGTTTCATCAAAGTTTAGTAAAAATAAGACCAAAAACATTTAAGAATGCTCAACCCAATCAGGAATATGATCACATCCCATCAATTGCGCATAATCAAGACGCGGGCGGATAACCGCATAACGCGTATCTTGAACGAGAACCTCAGGGATCAAAAGTCGACTATTATAAGTACTCGCCATCACAGCACCATAAGCCCCAGCTTGCGTAATTGCCAAAAGATCACCGGGAGCCAAAATCGGTAAACAACGATCTAATGCTAAATAATCACCGGTTTCACAAACGGAACCCACAATATCTGCACGAATAAGGGGAGCGTCTTTTGCTGCTTGTTTCACAAGGACAACATTCTGCCAAGCATCATAAATCGTTGGACGCATCAGATCATTCATCGCCGCATCCACAATAACAAAATTCCGCCCTTGTCCCTTTTTTAAATAGAGAACAGAGGTTACCAACACACCAGCTTGCCCCACGATGCTCCGCCCCGGCTCCACAACGATATCAATCCCTAAAGGAGCAATATGCTTCTTTACCAGCGCAGCATACTCAAAAGGAGAGGGTACAGTATATTGTTCACAACCATAGGCAATACCAAGCCCGCCGCCAATATCTATATGCGTTATTGCATAACCATCGCTCCACAATTGACGCACACAATCTGCAATAAGAAGAAAAGCCTCTTCAAACGGCTTTAAATCACAAATTTGACTGCCAATATGCATATCGATACCGCAAACCTGCAATCCAGGTAAAGAAGCAGCTTTTTTATAAGCCTCTCTTGCCAACAACAATGGAATACCAAACTTATTTTCAGATTTTCCGGTTGTAATTTTCTTATGAGTCTTTGCATCAACATCTGGATTAATGCGCAATGAAACACGCGCCATCTTTGACAGCGCAACAGCACGTTGCGACAACTGTTCAAGTTCCGGCTCTGATTCAACATTAAAACAATAAATATTCTGAGAAAGGGCAAAATCTATCTCTCTCACGGTTTTACCAACACCAGAATAAACAATACGATGCGCCGGAATACCAACAGCAAGGGCTCGCCGTAATTCACCTTCTGAAACCACATCAGCTCCCGCCCCATTTGCCGCTAAAAGCCGTAAAATTGCTTGATTAGAATTAGCTTTAACCGCATAAGCAATCAGACTAGGCATCCCTTGAAATGCCTTTTGATAATCCTTAAAACGTGTGACTAATGAATTGGCCGAATAACAATAAAAAGGTGTCCCCACCTCCTGCGCAAGATCAGTAAGCGAACAACCCTCAGCATAAAGCATACCTTGATGGTAGGGGAAAAAATTCATACTTTCCTCCTACTTTATCAAACGATCAAGAATAAAAGGTTGATCATCTTCACTTTTAGCAGCAGATGTTCCCTGCATAGACTTTTCCACACTTGTAAGAGGAGGTGCCTCCAATGACCCTTTACGCCCACAGCCAACGACACCCACGCCCCCCAAAAGGACAATCATCAACCCCTTTACTATAATTTTCATCTGTCCTCTTTCCTTATCTCGATCTCTTTATTACCTTTAAAATACAATCACTCAAGCGCTCACAAGACGCTTTTTCCAATATGCAATTTGCCGAAGAACCTCTGAAGGAGCTGTTCCCCCAAAGCTTTTGCGACTTTCAACAGACTTTTCAACAGTCAAAACATCAAAAAGCGTCGCATTGATATCAGGACAAATTGCTTGAAGTTCCCCTAATGATAGATCCTGAAGACGACACTGTTTTCTTTCTGCCAATGCCACAGCTTGCCCTGTCATATGATGTGCCTCACGAAAAGGAATCCCTAGTTCGCGAACAAGCCAATCAGCAAAATCCGTAGCTGTTGCATACCCTAAATCCGCTGCTTGTTTCATGGCTTTTTTATTCACTTCCAAATCAGCAATCATCCCTGTCATTGCTGCTAATGATAATTCCAAACTCAAAGCCCCATCAAACACATATTCTTTATCTTCTTGCATATCCTTTGAATAAGCAAGCGGTAATCCTTTCATCACCGTTAACAATCCCATAAGCGCCCCATTCAATCGACCTGCTTTCGCCCGGACTAACTCTGCCGCATCAGGATTTCTCTTTTGTGGCATAATAGACGAACCCATTGAAAAAGCATCTGACAAACGAATAAAACGAAACTGTTCACTTGACCAAAGGATTATTTCTTCTGCTAAACGTGAAAGATGCATCGCACAAAGAGCGCCAGCACTTAAAAATTCCAATGCAAAATCACGATCAGAAACACTATCAATCGAATTGCGCGTAGGTTCGCGAAAACCTAATGCTTGTGCTGTCATAAAGCGATCAATCGGAAAACTTGTTCCTGCCAAAGCCGCAGCCCCCAAAGGCGATTCATTCATTCGCTCAATAGCATCACGCATCCGCGATAAATCTCGACCAAACATCTCAACATAAGCCATCATGTAATGACCCAATGTTACAGGTTGAGCCAATTGTAAATGCGTAAAGCCTGGCATAAAGGTATTGACATGTTGTTCTGCAAGAGCAAGCAATTGCTTTATCAACTCTTTTAAAGCTTGTGCTATTTTCTGCAATGTCTCACGTACCCACAACCGAAAATCAACAGCCACTTGATCATTGCGTGAACGCGCCGTATGCAAACGCCCAGCAACAGGACCAATTAACGCGCTTAGTCGTGCTTCAATATTCATATGAATATCTTCAAGATTGCGTGAAAAAACAAATGTTCCTTCTTCAATTTCTTGTAAAATAATTTTTAAACCATGAGAAATTTTTTCATAATCAGACTGTAAAATAATCTTCGTTTGCGCTAACATCGCAGCATGAGAGAGCGAACCTTCAATATCTTGCCGATAGAGTTTTTGATCAACCTCAATTGAGGCGTTAATTTCTTCCACAACAGCAGCAGGTCCTGCGATAAACCTTCCTCCCCACATTTGGTTCTTTAACGTCTCATCTGTCATATTCTAAAAACACCGATAAAAAGGATAAAAATCATGATTCCTCAAAATATTAATAGCTCAAAGAAGAAAAACAAAAAGTGGCAAATCTTCATAGCATCCTTTTTTGTTGCCATTATCTTAATTGGTATCAGTTTATACGCAATAAAAAATCATCATGACAAGAGTGCCTTTTTTTCTTCTAACTTTATTTCAAAAGAAAATACCGAAAAAATACCAGACAAAAAAATGATGACAATCCAAAAAGCCGCAACAGGCTTTTTTGCTCACATGCGATTTATTGATACACCTTTAGATATGAACACGCTCTCTTTTAAGGATATTCAAGGAAAAGACCACACACTCACTGAATTTAACGGAAAACCGATACTCATCAATCTATGGGCTATCTGGTGCATGCCCTGCCGCATAGAAATGCCTGAACTGGCGCAATTAAAACGCGAATTGGGTGGAGAAAACTTCGACGTCATAGCAATTAATGTCGATAAAGCCGCTTCTCCTGAAAAAATTCAGCGATTTTTGCAAGATATTCATGCGGATAACTTAGTTTACTATCGCGATGAAACCATGAATATCTTTAACGACATGAGAAAACAAGGACTTGCTTTAGGACTCCCCATCACATTTCTCATTGATAAAAATGGTTATCTCATTGCTTCCTATAATGGCGCAGCGCCATGGGCCAATGATGATGCCAAAGCACTTATAAAAGCTGTCATGAAAGAAGGACAATAACCTAATAACCACGCCTTTTAAAACGTTGAATTACCAAATCCAATGCTGATAAAAAAGCAGAACGATCTTTACCACAAAAAGGACGTGGTCCTCCTGTAACATGCCCCTGCTCTCGCAAATTTTCCATCAAATTACGCATAACTAAGGCCTCACCGATTGAATTGTCATCAAAAATACGCCCCGTTGGCGAAAGACAAAGACCTCCAGACCGTACAACCCGTGCTGCTAAAGGGATATCACTGGTAATAACGATACTCGCCTCATGGACATGTTCTACAATCCAATCATCAGCACTATCAAGCCCATCAGAAACGACAATTCTTTCAATGAGTTCTTCGTGGGGAAGAGAAAGAAAACGGTTTGCGACAATAAATGTTTTAAGCTGATAACGATTCATAACACGATAAATTTCAGCTTTTACAGGACAGGCATCTGCATCAACCAATAAAGTAATGGCTGGTCTTATTTCTTGTCCCATCTTTTGACTTTCATGCGATCTACAAGTTTTTTCATTCATCGAGGAGATTGCCAATAATTACGATAAAACATTATTGCAGCGTTTATTTCACCTCCTAAAATAAAAATTGCGCTTAAGATGTAAAGAAAAATTATGGCAACCATAATAGACGCTAACCCCGCATAGGTTGAAATATAATCAAACATCGTTAAATATTGCGCAAAAGCAAGAGAAGCCATAAACCATACAAATATAGTTACCACGATTCCTGGTAAAATATCTATAAATTTCCGCTGTCCTGCTGGAAGCCATTTATGAACAATCAAAAGACTGATAAACAAAATAACGACTGCAATTGTATAACGCCATAAACGAATGATCCCAATATATTCATTCATAAAAAAAGAATTATTTTGCATAATTTTGATCAGCAAGGGCGATAAAATCAATAAAAAGCTCATCACAACAAGACCAAAAGCGCCAAGGATCACAAAAAACAAACTTTGAAAACGACAAAACAACAAACTCCGTTGATCCGTCACACGGTAAGCTTTATTTAAAGCCGTACGCAAAGCTTCTATTCCATTGGAAGCAAAATAAGCCGCTCCAATAACAGAAAGCGTCAACACACCTCCTTGATGGAGGGTTAAAACATTGACAATTTCCTGCGATAAAGGTTCAGCAATGACATCAGGCAATAACTGTATGAGCGCTTTAATTTTTTGCGGTGTATAGGTAAAAGCCCCGAGAAAACGAGCAAAAGATGTTCCAAAAATAAAAAAAGGGAAAAATGCCAAAAGACCCGATAGCGCAACATGGCTTGCGAAAGCACTTCCATTATCACGCCAATAATGACTTATTGCGTCACCCAAAACACGATAGCTATACCAAAAGATATTTCTTAACAAACCTCAATACTTTCTGGTAACACTCTTTTTTCAGTTATCTCATGCTTTATAAAAACCATCAAAACGTTAAAAACAAACATTTTTCAGTATAAAGGGCAATAATCCATGTCGTCAAGACTCACCCTATCCAAAAACTGAAAAGCCAACAAACTTTACCAATCAAGTGTATTCTGTTTGAAGCGTTTTATTTTACATGAGAGCCGCCTCCCCATTAAAAATACAAAAAAATAAAATCTGAGGCAGAATATTTCCATGAGTTCTTTTTCATGTTTTAACGCTTAAATTAAAAGAGAATAAACAGAAATGAGTTTTTACATTTACGCCTTTTATATTATTCTCAAATAAAGTTGTTTTCCCGCTTCAAAAGATAAATCAAACAAATAGAATATTCCCGCTCCAAACCGACATACAAAAACTAAAAAAACGAATACACTGAATCATCATAATATTTTTCTCAAACATGTTGCTACATGAGATTTGAATATTCGTTTACAATTGACAGCAAAATTACAAACTTTATGAAGAAAACAACATCATAAAATGAAAAATATATTGGCTATCGATTGGAGAATGCCCCCTGCTTTTTATAGAACACTTTGCAAAACAACACCCATAATAGCCCCCGATTTGCATTGATTTACAGGCACTCATAAAAATCCCTCTCCCTGGAAAATTCTTCGCAAATCTCTTAGGTGATATTCGTGAAAATCAAATTGATAAGAATATAATTCTTGGCTTGATAATGTGAAGAGTAATACTATGGAAGAGTTTTATAGATCTTTACCATCAGCAATACGAAAGATTATTGAACAAAGCCTTTATCTTTCAAAAAATGATTTCTTTCTTCTGACCGTCGTGATCCTTTTAATAGCATGTCCATTGATGAAATAAATTGAACTTAAAGCATATCTCTTTTCGCTCTCATTTATGCATACTTTCTAACCAAAACAACAAAGCACCCCTCATGGGGGTACAAAAATTATTTTAGAGCACAGGATGGGAGATAAAGGTAAGCAGCACCAGTTATCGTCGCACAAACGACTAAGAACAGCGCCATATCTTCATCATAACAAACAATTTAAAAGAACAGATGTCTGAAGGGGCATGATAAAAATAAGAAAAACAACAGCGCAAAATCCAAAAATCTCTTATTTTACATTCCCTCTTTAGAAACACTATGACGCCCAAAATCAGGGGCATCAATTTCCTGTCCCGCCGCAATGATATTACGGCGCACAGCACGCGTACGCGTAAAAAAATTAAACAGCGTTTCACCATCACCCAAACGAATTGCCCGTTCTAAAAAAGCAAGCCCTTCACTAAAACGACTCAGCATTTCTAAAATAGCCTCTTTATTATGCAAACAAATATCTCGCCACATAACGGGATCAGAAGATGCCAAACGCGTAAAATCACGAAAACCGGAAGCAGAATAAGCAATAACTTCTGAATTTGTTACTTTTTCTAAATCACTCGCTGTCCCAACAGTATTATACGCAATCAAATGTGGCAAATGCGAAACAATCGCTAAAACAAGATCATGATGCTTAGGCTCCATCTTTTCGACCCGCGCTCCACAAGCTTCCCAAAACGCTGTCAATCGTGCTACAGCCGCTGCGTCACTCTCTGCAAAAGGTGTTAAAATACACCAGCGATTGATAAATAAATCAGCAAAACCAGCATCCGGCCCCGAATATTCCGTTCCAGCAATAGGATGTCCCGGAATAAAATGAACCGTTTTTGGCAATAAAGGTGCCATTTCTGCAATAACCAACTCTTTTGTAGAACCAACATCACTCACAATCGCCCCCGACTTTAGATGATCATGAATGTCTTTTGCTACCTCTGCACTCGCTCCAACAGGAACAGAAATAATAACGAGATCAGCCCCTTCAACAGCCTCTGCATTATTCGTTGTATAAAAATCTCCAAGTTCCAATTCGCGCGCTCTTCCCAAAGTTTCTTGACGACGCGTTGCAATAGAAACCTGAGCTGAAAGATTTTTCTTTTTAATCACGCGTGCTAAAGAAGATCCAATCAGACCAATCCCTATGAGCGCTATTCTTTCAAATTGAATAGGGGGCATCTTTCACCTTTAAAGATTCTTTGCAAACAGCAACAAAGACAGCTGTAACAATCATAATTTTTCTGTTTGTTCGTCTAAGAGTTATGCGCAAAATATTAAAAAACTACAACGAGAGAATAATACAGTTTACCCTGCGTAAATAAACAACAGATCATTTTTATCTATAAAACATACGAAAAATGTAACACCAAACTTAAAATTCCCACTTCATTGCTTAACTGCATACAACGCATTGATTCATAAAGATAATGACATTATTTATTATATTGAAAAAGATCCCTTAAAATACCGCAGAATTATTTTATTTTAAATCTTCTTATGTTGAATTTAATCAAAATCATGTCTTTTGCACCTCACAATAAAAACTTCTTCTCCACATGCCTTTTTACGACTGTCTAAAACAGCAGTCTGAATTCTTTCCATTGCGTAAGAAATCTGTTCTAAGTTCCAATATTTTAAAGCTTGTTCAATAATTTTTTTTCCGTTGAAAAAATGAGTAGACGCGCTTGAGAAACCACCGTAAAAGCTGATTTCCCTTCAACCTCTACCTGGTAACGTCAGAGCTGTAATTGCTGAAAATACCTCTGTACTGTACTTAAAATAAAAAATCATAATATTTTAAAATGTTAAGCTGCCATTTGGCGTCGTGCAATAATTGTGAGTCCTAACAAAGCTTGACGAATGATAGCTTCACCCAAAAGCGGATTTTTACGGCTGTCTAAAACAGCACTCTGAATTCTTTCCATTGCGTAAGAAATCTGTTCTAGACTCCAATATTTTAAAGCTTGTTCAACGGTTTTTTTCCGTTGAAAAAAAATGGGAGGACGCGCTTGAGAAACCACCGTAAAAGGCGATTTTCCTTCAACCTCTACCTGATAACGCAAGAGCTGTAATTGCTGGAAATGCCTTTGTGCTGTACTCAAAATAAAAAAAAGTGCTCCCTGCAATGCTGCATGTCGGTTAAAATGCACTTCAAAGCCTGATATATCGCCCAATAAAAGAGCATCAATAATTTCATCTTGAGAAAGAGCACTTACATCGCTTACAACAGTTTTCACATCTTCAAGAGTAATATGAACATTTGAAGCATAAAGACAAAGCTTCTCTAATTCGCCGCGTGATACAAGACGATCTACCCCTAAACTTTCATGCAACCATCTACGTGCATCCAAAGAAAGAGTCTTCTTAAACTGCCCTAAAACCTCATCAATCAAACCGTCAAGAGAACGTATATCATCGGCAAAACAAGGCAAAGCCATTGCATTTGCTGCTGTTTCAATAACATTGCGCAACCCTGTTCCTTTTTTTAAATCCCCTGCCTCAATGAGAATAAAACTTTTCTCTGGTGGCTTCTCAATTAAAAGCTTCAAGGCTGCAAGAAAACCTTTTTGGTTAGCAGCATTAGAGACCCATATTAAACGGTCTCCCCCAAAAAGCGAGAAAGTACGCGCTTCATTTTCCAAACATGCGGGATCTTTATCAATTTCAGCAGCATCCAAACGAATTGTCGAAAATGGATCTTCTATTGCGACCTTTGTAAGCTTCGCAAAACGTAGAGCACGTTCACAAATAAGACCACGATCTGGCCCATAAATGAGAATAATAGAAAAAGCACGTGAGAAACGCGTTAGAAACTGATCAACCTCATGTGCTTTTTTCTGAGCCACACTATTAATCCATTAACATTTCATCATCATCAAGAACTTCCCCGCGCACTTTCTGAAACATACCAATTAAATCATTGACATCCAAGCCCTTACGCTCTTCATGACAGACATCCAAAATCACTTTTCCACCATGCAACATCAATGTGCGATCGCCATAGTCAAGAGCCTGACGCATAGAATGGGTTACCATAATAGTCGTTAATTTTTTCTCTTCAACGATTTTTTCAGTCAACCGCATCACAAAATCAGCCATTCCAGGATCAAGTGCTGAGGTATGTTCGTCAAGTAATAAAACATCTGCATGGGCTAACGTTGCCATCACAAGACAAACGGCTTGGCGTTGTCCACCGGATAAACTATCCATAGGATTGTGAATATATGCTTCAAGACCAATGCCTAATTGAGCAATTTTCTCTCGAAAAAATTGCCTTTTTTCCTGGTTTAAAGCTGAACGCAAACTACGACTATTTCCCCGAAGAGCAGCAAGAGCCAAATTTTCTTCAATTGTTAAAGAACCACAACTTCCCTTTAACGAATCTTGAAAAACACAAGCAACCCTTCCAGCGCGTTCGCTAACTGATTGCCTGGAAACATTTTGTCCATTGATAACCACTTTTCCTGTCGAGGGAAGCGTTGCCCCCGCCAAAATACTGAGCAACGTTGATTTACCCGCACCATTTGAGCCGATAACCGTAACAAAGCTACCTTGATCAATTTTGAGGTTAATATCAATTAAAGCCTGTTTTTCCAAAGGCGTTTGCGGTTTAAATGTAACCCCAACATGAAAAAACTCAATCACGTTTACGCCTCCTCCAATAACGTGGCACAATAAGAGTTAACGCTACCAACAGCGAAGTAATCAACTGAAGATCTGTCGACGTATCAATACCAATTCCATTAGCCTCGAATGCAAATTGCACCGCCACACGATAAAGCACAGACCCCACAATACAGCTGATTATAATCCAGAAAATATTGCGCGTACGAAAGAGAGTTTCTCCAATAATCACGGCGGCCAATCCGAAAACAATTGTACCAATTCCACCGGTAATATCCGTCGCAATTGCAGTTTGAATATAAAGAGAACCACCAAGTGCAACACAGGCATTAGAAAGCCCCATACCAAAATAAATCAATGCCGATGTATGAACACCTTGCGCCGCCGCCATGCGTGGATTAGCTCCCATTGCGCGCATAGCGAGACCAATTTCACTTTCCAAAAAGCGCCAAATAAAAAATGCCACAACCAGCAATACAGCACCAACAAAAAGAGGGCGCACAAAGATATCGGACAACCCAAACAGATTATAAAAAGGTGTTAAGGCTGTATCAGCAAGCGCTAAATTAACATTAGACCCTCCCATAATTCCCATAATACGAAGGTTAACCGTATAGAGCGCTGACATTGTTAAAATAGAAGCCAAAAGATTCAAAATGCCAAAACGCAAATTCAACATGGCTGTTAATAAGCCAGCAGCCATACCTGCACAAAAAGCGCATGCCATAGCTGTCCATGCATTAAAACCTAAAAGAATCAAGACGCCACAGACACAGGACCCAAGAAGAAACGAGCCATCAACTGTTAAATCAGGAAAGTCTAAAACGCGAAATGAGAGATAAACTCCTATAGCCACAAACGCATAAATAAGGCCTAATTCCACAGCGCCAGAAAAGGCAAATATATTCATGTAAAGACAATCCCCATGAAAACTTAACGGTTTTTATTGTATCAACATCCTATCAACAAAAGTCATTGAAGCACTTTTGTTGCACGATCAATAACCGCCTGCGGAATAACAATCCCCGCTTTTTCTGCTGCTTTCAGATCAATTCGAATGTCACTATTAGCCGCCTGCACAACATCAATATCACCAGGCTTTTCACCCTTTAGAATACGCACAACCAACTTCCCAGCATCGCCCCCTACATCATAGAAATTCACACCTTGCGTCATAAAAGGGCCGCGTCCAATAGAATTAGCATCAACAGTAAACACAGGCACATTTGCTTCCTGCGTGACCTTTACAGCACCCTCTAAAACAGAAAGAACTGTATTATCAGCGGGAATAAAAATGATATCTACCTTACCGATTAAAGCCCGTGTTGCTGCCTGAACATCTGAAGGCTTTGGTGCCGATGAAGGAATGATTTCAATTCCAGCTTTTTTTGCCGCATCCTTTAACACTTTAAGTGTTGAAACAGAATTTGCTTCAGAAGCATTATAAAGATAACCAATTTTTTTTAAATCTGGTTTTACTTCGTGCAAAAGTTTAACACTTTCTGCAACATCTATACGATCAGAACTCCCCGTCACATTACCACCAGGCTTGGTAAGCGAAGAAACGATTTTAGCTCCGATAGGATCAGAAATCGCTGCAAAGACGATAGGAATTGTTTTGGTTGCCGCAAGCATTGTTTGTGCTGAAGGCGTGGTAATCGCCACAATAACATCAGGTTTATCACCAACAAATTTACGTGCAATTTGCGTTGCTGTTGAAATATTGCCCTGCGCTGATAGAAAGGTCAGTTGAAAGTTTTCACCTTGCTTATAACCATTTTCTGCAAGAACATCTTCCACACCTTTACGAACAGCATCCGCAGCAGGATGGACCATAATTTGTGTTAAAGCAACTTTAACGTGTTTAACTTGATCGTCAGCTTTTGCAACACTGTTCATGAGAAAAACCGCTGCAATGACAACCCCTAATATATTTACTTTCTTCAACATGATATTCCACCCCTATCCACGCAAAAATTAAAAAAGGAATAATTTATTACTGAAGAATTTTCTAAAATCAATCTTTATTTCATTTTATCGAAACAGAGACAAAATAAATCAAACTAAAATGATATTTTTTTGTTGCAATTCGTAGAAGCCTACGCCATACAAACAACATATATGTCGAATCGGTGAGCGGGTGTAGCTCAGGGGTAGAGCACAACCTTGCCAAGGTTGGGGTCGTGGGTTCGAATCCCATCGCCCGCTCCATTGAATTTTGATTTTGTAGCTTGCCAGCAGGTTTTGTATATTTTGCCACTAGGTTTTCTACCAATTTATTTTGTTTCACATGATTTTTAAGGGGTTCTCAAAGGGTCTTCAAAGGTCTTTCAAAGCCTTTTCTTATTTTCACACTCAAATTCCGATTTTCGCTCTTTTGAGCCATTTTAGGTGTCAAAATTCATTTTGACAAAACGCGTATTTAAAGCTAGATTTTATACATAAAAACAATAAATTATCAAGTATTCCTACCTAATCCCACCTCTTCCCACTTAATGTAAGACCTACTGTCAAACTACATTGCCGGTCGATTTTCTCTATTTTGGCATTAGATTCTATATCGATTCGTTTTTTTCAAATCATTTTTAAAAGATTCTCTAAAAAAGCTTCAGGGGCATTTCAAAGTTTTTTAAGATTCGTAATTTCTTGTAAAGCATCTATTAGATTTGGATCTTAGATCATCAGATAACAATTTCTATCTCAGGCGGGATTTTCTAGGAAATCTGTGTGATCTGCTAGACCGCTAAAGCTTGAAAAGTGAGATGATACTTCCCATTGGTTTATGACGTTGTTTAGCAACAATAACTTTAGCTTTGCCAGTAGCATTTTTCCAAAAAGCATTAATCAAGAGTTTCTTACCATCCCGAGAATAATTTTTTAGTATTAGCAGCAGATCTTTTGCGACCTTTCAGGTTATATCAGCTTATGTAAAAGAATTTGGAATTACCTTTGAGCTAACAGATTTTTTTACAGCCCCAGTATTAAAAGCTCAATGAATAATGATAAGGAAAACAAATGTTAAACAAATCAAAAATTAACTTATCATTAGAGAATAATTTTTTCTCAAAGGTACGTTTTTTACCAAAATTGTGTCCTCAAATGCAGGTTATTGATTTTTCAAATGGAGTCTCTTCTGTTAATTCAACATTTGCTTCAGACACATTCAACGTTATCTCTGCTAAAAATTTACAAGAAACGATATCTGTAGACCAAGCAAAGTCTATAATTGATTCCTTTAATACACAGAAACGACCTTTAGCTTGGTGGGTTGGACCTCATTCGTCTCATTACAAAGTTGATGAAGTTCTCTTAATCATTGGTTTAGAGCATGTTGAAACAAAGGTAGGAATGGCGGCTTTAGCGCAAGATATAGATTCACATATTAGTTCTACACCGGATAACTTCAAAATAAAGGAAGTTGAATCACTTCAAGATTTTATAGATTACGGAAATGTTATGGCGTCAGTATTCGAGCCTTTTGATGAAGAAGCGATCATATTTTATAAAACAATAGGAAGCTGTTATAAAAAAGATCCTAATATAGATCTGTTCGTTGGTTATATAAATAACAATCCTGTAGCCATATGTTTTTGTATTAAAGCGGATGAAATTGGTGGAGTCTATGATATTGTCACCAATCCAGATTTTCAAAAAAGAGGGTTTGGGACATTCATGACAAAAATTGCTATTGAGCATTTAAAAAGAAAGAAATGTCATGTTATTGGTATGTAAGCCTCACACGAGGGAATTGGCATTTATAAAAAATTGGGTTTTATAAACTTTGGTGAATTTAAAGTTTATTCCAATAAACACATGATCATTTAGTGACGAACTTTTTTTGCTCATCAATGAAGAGAATTTATTATTTTCAGCATGGAAAAGGCTCAGCATAAATGTTAAGAGGGATGTCTTCCATAATTTTAATAATGATTTTGGCTAACCTTCTTTTGCCACCAATAAATATAAACAATAACGAATATAATGGAATCAACAAGCTTCAATATCGCTTTGTAAAAAGCCTTTCAAAATTCCTTTACCCTTTTTGCCATCAAATCTTGACTTTCAGAGTCTCTTGCTTTCTTTTTTTACATTCAAAATTTACTCTGGAATAGGATACATTAATCGTAAAAAAATATATAAAAGCAACAAGATATAACTTTTTTCTCTCTAATTCTTCTTCAATAAAAAACAACTTTTAAGCTACAATGCGCCAACACTTATCAGCCTAAGTCCCAAACAACATATAATGACGAAACAAATTCATAGAGTGAAAATTTTTTACAATCAATTGTTGTATCAATCTTTCCACAATGCATAAAAATGGTGAAGCGGCCCTCGACCTTTCCCTACTTTTAAAGCATTTGAAGCCATTAAAGCGCCATGTAAATAATCTTTTGCTTGTTTAACAGCACAGTCCAAAGGCTGTGTAGGTAACAGAGCTGCAATGGCGGCAGAAATAGTACACCCTGTCCCGTGATCATGAGTGGTTGAAAGTCGAGAAGCTTCAAGCATAACAAGATTTTCACAATCGCAATAAAGATCTGGACTAGAACAATCGTAATTTTCTGTACTATTTCTGGTAAGCGCATTCAAATGTCCCCCTTTCAATAAAACTGCAGGACACCCTAGCGCTAAAAGTCGTGGAGCATATTGATACATAGTCTCTAAAGACCATTGCACTTCACATCCCAATAACAGTGCAGCTTCAGGCAAATTTGGTGTAATCAAAGTTGACATCGGTACAAGAACATCACGCATAATTTCAATGGTATCAGGCTTTAAAAGAACATCACCACTTTTTGCCACCATAACCGGATCAAAAACAATGAAACGCGCCTTATGATAAGCAAGACGTTCTGCAATAGTCTGTGCAATCTGAGCATTTGCAACCATACCAATTTTAACGGCATCAACATGGATATCCTCAAAAACAGAATCAATTTGATCCGCAACAAAAGAAGCATCTAATGCCTGAAAAGAACGCACACCTTGAGTATTTTGTGCAACAACAGCTGTAACCACACTCATACCATAAGTTTTCATAGCTGAAAAAACCTTCAAATCCGCCTGCATTCCAGCGCCACCAGAAGGATCTGTTCCCGCAATAGATAAAATCCGTGGAATAAAAAGTTTATCTTTTTGTAATTCCATTAACCTCTTTCCTTCTGTTTTTAAATATCGGAAAATGAGTTACCGAAAAAATAGATGCTTGAAAAAACATAAAGAAGATGTTTTCTCCTATGAATTATATTATATACGAAGTCTTTTTATAGATATAAAATGGAAAATATAGTGCTTATCCTTCGTTCTATTCTTTTTACGTTCGCTTTTTATACAACAACTTTCATACAAATGATTCTTTACGCTCCCATTTATTTTTTAATGCCCCGCAAAAAGGCATGGATTGTCCCTAAAACATGGGCGCGTGTTACACTCTTTTTGCAAAAATACATCGCGGGCACACGTTATGAAATTGAAGGATTAGAAAATCTCCCTAAAGGGGCCTATATCATTGCTCCAAAGCATCAATCTGCATGGGAAACTTTCAGCCTTGTTCCCTATTTTGACGATCCCACTCTCATTTTAAAACGTGAATTGATGTGGATTCCATTGTTTGGCTGGTATATGGCAAAAACACAAATTATCCCCATTAACCGTACAACGCCCATCAAAGCCTTAAAAACGGTTATACAAAAAGCAAAAGAGAAAGTAAAACAAGGACGCCAAATTTTAATTTTTCCCGAAGGAACACGTCGAAAACCCGGTCAAGAACCAGATTATAAATCAGGAATCGTCGCGCTCTATAATGAATTAGGACTTCAAGTTGTCCCTATTGCGCACAATGCGGGATTATATTGGCCACGCAATAATTTTCGCCGTTATCCCGGAACAATTCGTGTTCGTATTCTTCCTCCAATAGAAGCTGGTTTAAGCAAACGTGACTTTCTAGATCAACTGATCCAAAAAACTGAAGAAGCGTGTGATGAACTGCTCCTCTTAGCAGCTCAAGATCCTACCCCTCCTCCTATGCCACCATCTGCTGTTCAAAAGCTTCAAAAACTGAAACATCATGAAGCACAACCTTGATTGATAAAAAACATCACTTTGTATATTAAATGAAGCATATAAAACAAAAATATAAGGGAGATATTACAAACTTTCCCATTCAAAATTATAAAACCCATGTTACATTATCAAAAATGAACAATGTATGAATTTTTTTAAGAGGGAATTCTTCCTCTCTTTAAAATCGTTAAATGACATACAGCATTTTGATTTATAAGGATAATTTATCACTATTCAACTTGAATGAGAACTCTGAATACCGTAAGATTTTCTCATTTCAAATTTGTTTCATGTTGAATCAATCAAAAGCATTTGCTTACACATTACAAGCGGAAAAAGCCGTATAAGAAAGGCATGCCTCTTATCAACCATCTCAAGGGCCAAGGGCTGTCAGTAACATTATAGGCTGGAAAAGTGTTTGATAATGCTGGCTTTCTTCTTCACAACTACAACATTGATAGAAAATAAATGCATGATAAGTGCCAACATCTTTCTTCATAAACATAAAGATTATAACTCTTAAGAACGATATCTTAAAAGAGATATGAAAATTGGTAGATATTTCTTTAAAATGAGCACGTGAATGAGAAACGCAACAATATTTTGTTTTGAGCGTTCTGTCTTGTATAAGAAACATGTGCCCCTGTTAAAGAAAGTTCATAAATGAGCCGCAGGATTTTATACTTATTCACAAACAGTGTTAAAAATGCTCGCTAAGGGATGAAATAAAGAGAAAAACAAACAACTTCTTTAAAGAAAAAACATCAATCAATAATATAAATAGCGTGCTGTTTTTCATATATAATATATTGATTTATAATGATAAATAATATTTGATATTGAGCAATCACAACCCATATAGAAAAATGATTTTTTCTTCTTATATTGAGTTGATTAAAACCAATTATCTATCGTCACAACTCAAATTAATATGTAAGCAAGAATTATTAAAGCAAAGGGCACAAACACTTCTTATAAGCCATATCAATATAAGGGGGTATCTTAAAGAGACATCTCTTGATACATCCCAGCCCTTTTCACAACGTTGACGATGAGTGGTATAATGGTCAAGTCGTTGAACAGCCTTTTTTATGTTTTTGAAGAAGCAAGCCTGCACCATTAGACACTTTGCCAATCCCCAAGTTGCGATAGTCCTTGACACTTAAGACGGTTTTCATAAGAAGCATTTTTATTGTACAGTTTTTATCTACGCAGGCTTCCTGGCTTGTAACGTTCAAACGGATAGTTTTTATTGATTCAATCCGGCATAGATTTAGCATGAAAGAGTCTGACAATATTCTGGGGGACTCATTCAACATGTACAACAGAAAATTATCATTATAAATCAAATATATTAACGAATAGAATAGTAGGCAAAATATATGATGATACTAGCTTGTCCTTCCTAAAAAAACAGCAATTGCCTCAAGAACCTGAAATTTTTTACAATCTTCATTATTTAAAAAGTATTTCTTGAGATTCTTAAGCCATCAAACCAAATTCAAGGGGAAAATAAAGATGAGTGTTGGTTTTATCCCTAAAACACAATTGATACAGTAATTAACCATCTGTCCTCTCTATCCTGGACTCAAAAGCTTTGTGTGCTACATTAAAACAATTCCAAATAACGAATAAAAAGGAGGGGGATTTAAATTAATGCAACGTCTCTTCTATAATTTATTTTTTTCTTTCGTTTTGAGTTTGTCTAGCGCTGTTGCTCTAGCGCAGCCTTTTATTTCCGTTGATGTTACAACGGGACATATCTTAAAACATAATCAAGCTTTTGAGCGTTGGTATCCAGCTTCCTTAACAAAATTAATGACCGCTTATGTTATTTTTCGCGCAATGAGCCGAGGGGAAATTTCACCCAACAAACCTATCACCCTCAGCGAATATGCCGCAAAGGCTCCCTCGTATCGTTCCGGCTATAAAGCTGGTTCTGTTCTCACACTTGATACAGCCTTAAGTATCACCATGGTTAAATCGACCAATGATTTGGCCATTGCCATGAGTGAAGCCGTTGCTGGTTCACAGAAAGCTTTTGTACGCAAAATGAATAACGAAGCTAAACGTTTAGGCATGTTTGGCACCCATTTTGCAAATGCAAGCGGTTTACCAGACCCTCAAAACTATTCCACCGCACGCGATATTGCTCTTTTAGCCGTCCAAATACGTCGTGAATTTCCACAATATGCTCATTATTTTTCTATTCCAGCCATTGATTTTGGTAATAACCGAAAAATCCAGCATAATTCAAACAACCTCATTGGTCGTTTTTATGGAATAGACGGCATGAAAACAGGCTTTATTTGCGCCTCTGGTTTTAATCTTGTTGCCTCAGCCACCCGCAATAAACGTACAATTATTGCTGTCATTCTAGGCGCGAACAACATAAGTGAAAGGGAAGAAAAAGCGGCACAACTTCTTGAAATAGGATTTTTGCATCAAGGAAGCCCCCAATTAACAATAGCAACATTAAAACCTTACGGAAGCAACATAACACAAGCCAACAATATGAAACAACAAACATGCACGCCTGAAGCCATAAAAATGCATGCAAATTCATATGATGATCAAGGAAATATTATTCTCACCTCACCTTTTATCACTGCGCCACCTTCTTTTTCTCATCCTTTAGCAGTACACCTCATTCGTACGCCACAGACACCTAAAATGACGGTAAAACCACTAAGAAAGCCCCCTAGTCCATATAAAAGACGCGCAAACTATTCTATAAAAAAGCCGTAAGCCATAATCTATGATTAATTATAATGAATTGATTTGTAATGATAATTAATTATTTTGCACCTTATGTCAGAACCACAAATATCGTAAGATTGACTTATTTCAAATCTATATTTGTTGAATCAATTAAAATCCGTCTCTTGCACGTCACAAGGTGGATGAGAACATACAGATAAAATAATTAAAGCAAGAAATTAAAACTCTTCCTATAAAGTCTTTCAAGTGCCAAGAATTATCATAACATTGGCACCGAGAAAGTGTATGATTGTGCCCACACTTACCTTTATAAGCGTAAAAATGGTGATAAAATAGATTTGGGAATTGACCCTTAATCCCTCACAGACACCATTATGAATGGAGTTAACGTCATAAGATATGTTTCTTTAAAACAAAACCACGATTGATGATTAAGATGAAAATGAAGCGCATTCCTCTCACGCTTATTACTGGTTTTTTAGGCTCTGGCAAAACAACTTTGCTCAACCGTATGCTACAAGATCCTCTCTTAACGGAGTGTGCTATTATCATCAATGAATTCGGCGAAATCAGTATTGACCACCTACTGGTTGAAAAGGCCACAGAAGGAATTATTGAGCTTGCCAATGGTTGCTTATGCTGCAATTTACGCAGTGATCTCGTCGATACATTAATTGATTTAATCAATCGAGTCCAAACAGGACAGATTAAACAACTCAATCACATTATCATTGAAACAACAGGGGTGGCTGATCCTGCCCCTATTTTACAAATACTTTTAAGCCATCCGTTGTTTATTCAAACATTGTCCATAAATGCTGTTCTTGCAACATTTGATACATTAAGCACTCTTTCCATATGTGAGCGCTATCCTGAAATATATAAACAATTAATCCTTGCTGATAAAATTATTCTCACCAAAACAGATCTTACAGCTCCAACGCTTTCAGATGAGTTTATTAACACACTCAAAACAATGAATCCTACAGCACAAATTATTGACGCCCATTCTGAAGATTTCTGCTCAAATCTATTAATAAAGAACACATTATGGAATGAAAAAGGAGAAAATACACAACTTAAGCAAAATCTTATGACAGCTCCACATGATCATCCCCCCCATAAAACCATTCGTACTTTTTCACTAGACTGTGAGGATCTTGTTGATTATGCCACAATTGAAGCTTTTTTAGATCTTCTACAAGAGCGTTATGGTACAAAATTACTCCGTATCAAAGCAATTATCGCCTTGCGTGATGATCCTTATCGCCCACTTGTATTGCATGGTGTACAAACATTTTTCCATCCCCCCATAAGACTGCCAACATGGCCAAAAGGAATAAAACAAACACGTTTTGTCATCATTGCCGATGGTGTTGAAAAAGAAGCAATACAAAAACTTCTCAATGCTTTTTTTAATAAACCAGCAATAGATACTGCAGACAAAACAGCTCTCTTGGAAAACCCTCTGATCATTCCAGGAATAAAGTTTTAATTCTCCCCTTCAATGATATAATGTTAAATCCATTGAATTAGACTACGCTTTTAAAGAAGCAAAACAGCTCCACCATAGATTTTGCCAGCCCCAATGTATGACAGCTCTTGGCACTTGAGGCGATTCATTAGAGACATTTTTATTGTTACAGTTTTATCCATGCGGCGCTTCCCGCTTGTAACGTGCAAGCGAATGATTTTGATTGATTCAAGATAAATAGATTTTCAGATAAAAGATCTTATGACATTCAGGCTCCTATTCAAACTGAATAATTATAAAATCAAAGTGTTATGATGAAATTTTTTAATGTCCATCAATCTGTAATCAGGTTATTTTCTCTCGGCATACGCTTCATCTGCGAAGCGCTTCATGTGATTCATTTTACAACCCCATTGAACAAATTCTTGGTTTTAAATATTCTGCTAAACCCTATATTCGTCCAGCTGATTAAAACAAAGTCCTCTTAAGTTTAGGCAAAAAACTAAAATCAGACAGAGGCAATATCCTATTTTTAGATGTATGCATGTATCTTATAGACCAGCACGATAAAACAACATTTTACAGCAATAAAATAATAAAATCCTTTGAAAGTAAAAAGAGAGACATTTTATGTTAACTTGCTCTCCACTAAAAAACCAAGACTGCCATCCATAGTGATCTGCAAACAATCCAACTTCTCTGAGCGAATTCCTCTTGGTCCTCCCACTTCATCTGATTTATAGACATAAAGCTCTATGAAAAAACACAGCACTTTAAAAACTATTGACGACTCCCTTAAGCACCCCATGAATAAAGTTTTTGCATGTTCTGTATCGCCCCCCCATAAGCGATGGTGTTTTACAGTGTAGCAGGATAAAATAACACTCACTGCATTAAGGAAACTGAAGTTTTATCAATATCGCGATTGAAAATGTAACGTTTTCCATAAACTTCAACAGTTGGAGGTTGGCGATTTTCTTCAAAAAAATCATAACCTTTCTTAAGCATAACCCAAAATTGATAATGAGGGTCAGTCTTATGCCGTGCCATATTATCATCAGTCATGCGGAAAGGAAAAGCCTGCAACTGAAATGCTCTTTGCCCTCCTTTAAAAGCATCCCGTGCGAACGCATAAATTTGAGCCATGTTCTTATCACTCATAGAATAACAACCAGCGGAAAAGCAAGAACCATGCACCATAAGATTGCTCCCTGTACGACCATTTTCTTGATCATAAAGGTTAGGAAATCCTATATTAAAAGAAAGATAATATTTTGAATAAGGATTCATTTGGTTTGCAGTAATCGTATAAAAACCCTCCGGTGTCTGAAGATCCCCTTCTTTATATTTAGGTCCAAGCTTACCAGACCATTTACAAATACCATAGCGAGCAACCAAGATAAAAGGACCTGAACGAGATTGCTTCCAAATTTCAGCAACATTTTCTTCCTTGAAAAATCGCATCACAATTGGTGCATAGGGATCAATATCATACAAAACCATTCTATTCTGGATTTCTTGCGGTAGAGGCTGCTCAACTTTAGCACGAATAGAAGCTGGTAATCTTCCTTCGCAGGCCGTTAATATTCCCATTACAAACAACACACACACAGCAAGGAATCTGTTAAATGTCATCGAAGAAACTCCAATCCAACACCCCTCATAAAAAATGACTTATGCTAATGACCGACCAATTTGAAGGTACCTTTCCCTTCGCTCTTGTTTAAGAACTTCACCATCTTTTCCAGCCATAGCTTTTAAAGCCTCTGAAATAATCTCCCCCGTTGCATCAATGGCAATCTCTTTACCACGATGCGCTCCTCCTAAAGGCTCTGAAATAATGCCATCAATAATCTTTAAGCGATACAAATCTTGAGCGGTAATACGCATATTCATTGCAGCATCTTTTGCACGGGCTGGATCACGCCATAAAATAGAAGCCGCTCCTTCTGGAGAAATAACAGAGTAAATCGCATGTTCTAACATATAAACTTTATTGGCAGCCGCAATTGCTATCGCCCCCCCAGAACCGCCTTCTCCAATAACAACAGATACAACAGGAACCTTTAGGCGCAAAGTTGCGGCTGTTGATTGAGCAATTGCTTCTGCTTGCCCGCGTTCTTCAGCGCTTACACCAGGATAAGCACCTGCCGTATCGACGAAAGTAAGGAGTGGCAAACCAAAGCGGTCAGCCATTTCCATAATACGTACAGCTTTACGATATCCTTCTGGACGTGCAGAACCAAAATTATAGCGCAAACGTGTTTGCGTATCATGACCTTTCTCTTGGCCGATATAAGCAACTGCTTCTCCCTTAAAGCGTGCGAACCCAGCTTGAATAGCCTCATCTTCGGCAAACTTTCGATCTCCTGCCAAAGGTGTAACATCACTCAATAAGCGTTTAGAATAGTCCATAAAATGCGGACGATCAGGATGACGAGCGACTTGTGTTTTTTGCCACGGCGACAATTTTTTATAAATATCGTGCAATGCCGTTTTTGAACGTGTTTCAAGACGCGCAATCTCGTCACTCATATCAAGACTGCCTTTTTCTTGAGAAATTTTTTTTAATTCAAGAATTTTCCCATCAAGATCAGCAACTGGTTTTTCAAAATCAAGATAATTATACATTTGTACCAACTCATTCAGTGTCACTTATACACTTATAATTTGCTTTATAAAGTCTTTTTCCAAAACATCACCTCATTCTTTAACGAGCCTTTTGCGCATCGGCAAGTGGATGATGCTCATTGACTAAACGATAAAGTCCTTCTTCCAACACATGGGTATAAATCTGAGTGGTAGAAATATCAGAATGGCCTAACAAATGTTGAACGGCACGCAAATCAGCACCATTTTGCAAAAGATGGCTAGCAAAAGCATGGCGCAACACATGGGGAGAAAAGCTTTCACTTTTTATTCCAGCCCTTTTAGCAAGATTTTTCAACTCCCGTGCAACAACTTGACGCGCAATATAGCCTGCTTCTGAATGCGCCGGAAAAAGATAAAGACTTGTCGCATCTTTCCCTTGATCACGCAAATCCAACCACTGCAAAAGAACTTGATAGGCTTTTTTTGATAACAACACCATTCGTTCTTTTTTTCCCTTACCGCGAACCAAAATACTGTATGCTTTCCCCCGAACAGCCTGCACAGGCAGACTCACCAACTCACTAATGCGTAATCCTGTTGCATAAAGCATTTCGCTCAACAGCTGAAGACGCAATGCGCGCAGATAATCCTTAGATCCATAATCTGCTTGATTAACCTCCAACTGCGCCAAATCAAGCAATTTTGTCACCGCATCTTCACTGATAATTTTGGGCAAAGGGCGTCCTTGGCGAGGGGTATCAATATCATGAGAAGGATCATCTGCTCTTAATCCTTCTGCATAAAGAAACTGATAGAATTGACGCAACGTTGATAAACGGCGCGCTTGTGAAGTTGCAGCAAAACCAAATGTATGCATGAGTGACAAAAGACCGATTAAATCTTCCTTTTGTGCTGAAAAAAGCGAAACCGAATGCCAAGACAATTCGTCTTGCGCCCACTGTAAATCATGCTGATAAGCCGCAAGCGTATGGGCAGAAGCGCCTCGCTCAGCACTCATCATTTCAAGAAAACGCTCTATCACAATGTTACTTTTCATTGATTCATTCTCAAGGAAAGAGTCAGCGAATCCAAAGGAACATCAACAGACATATCCACAGTTACGGGTTCAACAAAAACGACAAGAATGATCATTATACTAAAAAGAATAGCAAACAAAATGAAAAGAATCATCAAAAGTTTGGTTAATGTTGGCATAAAATAATAAACTTTTCCAAAATACTCTATCTCTTATCCTACCTTATAAAGATTAACAGGAATTGACTTTAAAGCAGATAAATGCCGAAATGAGCTATGAAAAGTAATCGACCCCAACATCCCCCCCTGTCACAAATAAAAAGACAAATCTTATCATCTCTCGATAACCAAGCGCTTGTGTTCGTTGGCCTTATGGGAGCAGGAAAATCAGTCATTGGAAAACGTGTTGCCACCATGCTTGATTTACCTTTTTATGATTCTGATCAAGAAATCGAAAAAGCAGCACAAATGTCTATCACAGAAATCTTTAAAATCTACGGTGAAGCGGAATTTCGCTCCCTTGAACAGCGTGTTATTCTCAACCTCATAAAAAAACGCCCTCTTGTTTTAGCAACAGGTGGCGGTGCTTACATAAATCAAGAGATACGAAAAGCTATTCATCAAAATGGAATATCTATCTGGCTCAAAGCAGATCTTGATATCCTTATGCAACGTGTTTCCAAGCGTCCAACACGACCGCTTCTTCAAACAGCAAATCCCAAAGAAACAATGCAAAAACTCATGGAACAGCGTTATCCTCTCTATGCAAAAGCAAACTTAACAATTAACAGTCATAAAGAAAGCCCCTACAGTGTAGCAAAAAATGTCATACGATCTCTACAGTACTACCTTCATACAAAAAGATAACGATAGAAAGAACAAGCATGCAAGCCAAAACCGTTACCATTAAATTAGACAAGCATTGTTACGATATCATCATTGGTCCAGATCTTATTGCGCAAGCTGCTTTACAGATTAAACATTCTCTTAAGCAAAAAGATTTTCATCAAACGCGCTTGGCAATTGTTACAGATACAAATGTTGCATCGCTCCATTTGGATCCATTACAAGCAGAGTTAACAAAAAATAAAATCCATACTGTCCCTATCATTGTAGAAGCAGGAGAACAATCAAAATCATTTTCAACCCTGCAAGTTGTCATCGACCAAATTCTTGCTGCACACTTAGAAAGAGGTGACTGTGTTATTGCTTTTGGTGGCGGTGTCATTGGAGATCTAGCAGGATTTGCAGCAAGTATGATCCGCCGCGGGATGAACTTCATTCAGATGCCCACAACGCTTCTTGCACAAATTGATTCCTCTGTTGGTGGAAAAACAGGCATCAACAGCCGATATGGTAAAAATCTTATTGGTGCTTTTTATCAACCGCAATGCGTTATTGCTGATACATCTGTCCTTGATACGCTACCACCACGTGAATTTCGCGCAGGTTATGCGGAAATGGTCAAATATGGACTCATTAACCAGCCTGATTTCTTTGAATGGCTTGAAAAAAACGGACAAGAAATTTTTTCTAATGGCGCGATAAGAACACAAGCCATTGTTCGCTCATGCCAATTTAAAGCAGCCATAGTCGCACGTGACGAATATGAGATAGGAGAGCGTGCCCTCTTAAACCTTGGTCATACATTTGGACACATGCTTGAAACAGCAACAGCTTATGATTCAAAGCGTTTAATTCACGGTGAAGCTGTAGCAATTGGAATGATTCTCGCACATCAATTCTCTGCACAACTAAATCTAGTAGCTCCCACCCTCATACATCGTATCGAAGCACACCTTAAAGCTGTAGGTTTACCTACGCAATTAAAGGATATTCCAGGACGTCTACCAAATGCTGAAACATTGATGACTCTCATCACTCAAGATAAAAAAGTTTCACAAAATAGTTTGACCTTTATTTTGACACGCGGACTTGGCCAATCATTTATTGCAAAAAATGTTCCACCAGATGCAGTTTTATCCTTTTTGGAACAAAAATTAACAGAAATTCGTTAATTCATATTGAATATAATTGATTCGTTTTTATACTTCTATTAAAGGAATAGTTATGATGATGTCTGCGTAGCTCAGTAGGATAGAGCACAGGATTCCTAAAGAAATTGGGCGCCTTGAGGAGAAATTCTCAAAGCGGATCTGCTCAAATTCGGGGAAAGCTTCATGGGCAAAACTATATGCCAATCCCGAGCCAAGCCTCTTTTCGCATGAGAGGAAGGTGTAGAGACTGAACGGGCAGCACCTAAAAGGCGCAAGCTTCAAGGTGAAGAGACAGTCCAGACCACAAACAGCTTGTAAAGCTGGCGGTGAAAACCGAAGTGGTATGAATCCTGGGGTCGCAGGTTCGAATCCTGCCGTAGACACCATCACATAAGTCAAATTACTTTTCATATAGGGAAGCATTATGAAAAAAACTCTACAAATTTTAGGATTTTTTTCCTCTTTATTATTTTTCAATGTCAGCAGTACCTTAGCTGCTGCTTTAGTCATTGAAGTGTCAGGTAAGCCAGAAACACAAACCATAACCTATCAATGTGATATGGGAGCAAATAAAGAACGCGTTGAAGCAACTTATCACAACGCTGACGATATTTCATTGGTCAATTTCAAATGGAAAGGCGATCGTATTATTGCTGCGAATGTTATTGCTGCTTCTGGAGCAAAATATGTAGGGGAGCATTATATCTGGTGGGAGAAAAATAAAGAAGTAACACTTTATGATCTGACACAAGACCCAGAAGAAAAAAAACCCATCCTCTGTAAGGATGAATCACTGTTATTATTTTAAATAACTGAGGAAACGTCATGAAAAAAATTGCTTTTATTGTAGGATTTTTTGCTGCTTTAAGCCTACCGCTATTCGGTTCAGTCAATGCTTTTGCTGGCTCTTTAGTTGTTGAGGTCCCAGATGATCCAGAACCAACAACAGAAGTTACAGCCTATCAATGTGAGACAGGTACAAGTAAAGAGCACGTTGAAGTAACCTATCTCAATGCTGGTAACATTTCGCTTGTTGATTTCACATGGAAAGGACAGCGTATCATCGCTTCCCGCAGCATAAGTGCTTCTGGAGTAAAATATATGGGAGGTCCCTATATATGGTGGACAAAAGGAAACGAAGCCACACTTTCTGATCTCATTAATGATCCAGAAGAAAAAAATCTTATTCAATGTGTAGAAGAACAAAAAACAGAATAAAAAAGCTCATTGTATCTTAAAAATCGCTCTGGCTCGTATTGCATGATATTTCATCGGAAGCAGATGTTTGTTTTTCCATTTGACGTGATAAAAGAGCCAGGGGTTTTTCTAATTTATTTTCTGAATAGTGCCGATAAGCCGCTGCTTGTGATACCAACATTGAAGCGACCGGTGTTGTTACAAGTAAAAAAATCATCAACAAAAATTCATGAAAAACAAAATGATGATCTACAAAAGTTGAATAAAGAAACGACGCAATAAGAATACTGCCAGCGCCCCAACTTGTACTCAACGAAAGCATATGTAAACGCTTATAAAAAGTGGGAAGACGCACCAACCCTATCGTTCCAATCAAGGTGAGACCAGATCCTAATATCAAAAAAACCGTAACAGCAAGTGCAACAACAAGCGATACATCATCCTTCATTCAATAATCTCCCCCCGCATAAGAAATTTTGCCAACGCAATACTTGATACAGGACCCAATAAGCCAACAATGAGCGCTGCCACAAAATAAATGGTTGTTCCTGAACGGATGTCGAATGTAAGAAACAAAAGAATAGTGATTATATAAAGAGCATCCAATCCCACAATCCGATCTTGCGCCCGTGGACCACGAATCAACCGAAACAGTGCGAGAATCATTGCCAAACTTAAAAAAAACTGCGAGAGATAAAGCCCCCAATAAAGGATCACCATACTCATGAGAAAATCTCCAAAAGTAATTGTTCATAGCGTTTTTTGATCAATTTTTGGTAATCATATCCATTTTTAAAATTTAAGACATGAAGCAAAAGTTCACTATTCTTTCTATTATAGGCAATCCAAACAGTTCCTGGAGTTGCAGAAAGAATACATGCCAAAACAGCTAAAGCCGTGCGACTTTCAAGCGAAATGGGCACCACAATAAAACCAGACTGCTGTTTTTTAGATCTTTTGGTTAAAATGAAACAAGCCACAGCAATATTTGAAACGATAGAATCAATAAACACACGAAAAAGCAGCTGAAAAACGGCACGCCAACTTTTAATCGTTATTTTTTCCGGCTCAAGAAGCCGCATCACCCACCCCCCAAACAAAGCAATGATAACGCCTAAAAGCAATTGACCGAAACTAAAGCCATTTAAGATCAGCCACATAAAAATAATTGCCACACTAGAAAAAGGGAAAAAATAACAATGTTTCACTGATGAATCCTCCTATTTTCAAGAGAAAAATCATCTAAAACGCTACCAATATAATTTTGAGGTTCATACAAGCCTTTCGCTGTTTCAAACATATAACGACTAACAGGACCAGCGACAATTGTAATCAGAAAACACAAAGCAAGTAGAACAGCAACAGGTGCAAATTCAATCACCTGCACCCGTGGAATTCTCCCTTCAAGAGAAACCCAAAAAGTTCGAATGCCCGTTCGTGTCATCGCAATCAAAGCAGCAAAACCAGATAGAGTGACAAAAATTATAAAAAGCCAATCGTGATAAACGGGTAGAGAGGTAGAAATATTTTCTTTACTATGGTTTAAGAGTGCGACAAACATCATAAATTTAGCAACAAAACCAGAAAAAGGGGGCAGACCAATAATCAAAAGTGCACAAAGACCAAAACAAGCCCCAAGAATGGCCAAAGTTACCGGTAAATAAGTCCCTACTTCATCTTCCTCCTCCTCTTCATCGTCCCCATAGACTTCCATTGTAACCGTCAAAACATTGGCTGCCACATCTTGACAGCGTTCAACCAATTCTACAACAAGAAAAAAAGCACCCAGTGCCAAAGTTGAAGAAACAATATAAAAGAGTACACCTGCGATTAGTGCTGTATTGCCGATCCCGATTGCTGTCAACAATGTCCCAGAAGAAACCAAAACACTATAAGCTGCCAAACGTACCAAGACTTGGCTTGCCAACACCCCAATAAAACCAAAAGCCATAGTGGCAAGCCCACCGTAGAACAAAACCGTTTGACCAAAATGGCTAAAATGTCCACTTTCTGGTCCAAACCATAACAATGTTAAACGTAAAATAATATAAATACCGACCTTGCTTAAAAGTGCAAAAGAAGCTCCAACAGGGGCTACTGCTGCACTATAAGTTGGCATTAACCAAAAATTCAATGGCCACGCCCCTGCTTTAATTAAGAAAGCAATTCCCAAAAGCGCAGCCCCTATTTCGAATAAAGTCATATCGCTAGAAGCTATATATTGTATTTTTACAGCCAAATCAGCCATATTGAGGGTGCCCACGATTCCATAAATAAGCGCTGCACCAACGAGAAAAAACAACGAAGCAACCAGATTAACCACGACATAATGCAACCCAGCGCGCACACGTAACGGACCAGAACCATGCAACGCAAGGCCATAAGAAGCTGTTAACATCACTTCAAAAAATACAAATAAATTAAATAAATCACCTGTTAAAAAAGCGCCGTTTATTCCAACCATGAAAAATTGCATCAATGACTGAAAATGAGGACCCGCTTTATACCAATGTGCCCGTGCAAAAACCAACGCCGCGCTGATCAATAAGCTAGAAAGCAAAAGCATCATAGCGCTTAAGCGATCAAGCACCAAAACAATACCAAAAGGAGAAGGCCAATTACCAAGCCGATAAACATCCACAGCTGGTGCAACTTCAAGAGCACGCATAACCAGTAAAACAGCAACGACAACTAACAATGCGGCAGAAAAAACACTTATGAGTGATTTCAGTTTTGAACGCCGTTCATCATAGAAAAGAAGAAGGGCTCCAGTACTTAACGGCAAAAGAATCGGCAAAATAAGCAGATGATGCACACAAGCTTCCATCACTGTACCTCACGTCCATCAACGTGATCTGAACCCGTTAAACCGCGTGAAACCAATAAGATAACCAAAAATAAAGCTGTCGTTGCAAAGCCGATCACAATTGAAGTTAAAACCAAAGCCTGTGGAAGAGGATCAACATAATTCGCTGGATTGATCACCATCGTAGGATCCACAATTGGCGCTGCATTACTGCGCGGTCTACTCATTGCAAATATAAAAAGATTGACACCATAAGATATCAAAGACAAACCAAGAATGACTTGAAAAGTTCGGGGACGCAAAATGAGCCAAATTCCAGATCCGACAAGAACACCAATGGCCAAAGAAAGAATAATTTCCATTAATTTTCCTTCTCTTTTAAAGCAGGCTTTTTACCGATTCGGTAACTGCGTATTGATTGATGAGCAAGTGCAATTAAAATGAGAATCGTTGCTCCCAACACAAGAGAAAACACACCAAAATCAAACAAAAAAGCAGATGCTACAGGAACCTTTCCAATCAATGGCACATGAATATATTGGAAAAATGATGTTAAAAAAGGATACCCAACAAACAAAGCCCCTGCTCCCGTTACAACCGATAGCAATAAGCCAAAGCCCATCCAGCGTAAAGGCAGAACTCTTAAATGGTTTTCCACCCAACGAATATCCCGTGCAAGATACTGCAAAATAAAGCCTATTGCTAAAGTCACACCGCCAACAAACCCACCACCTGGAAGATCATGTCCCCGCACAAATAAATAAAAAGAAAAAGCAATAATAACGGAAAAAAGCCACCCCATAATAACAGAAGGTATAGCGAGATAATTCAATACTGTATCCCCCACATTTCGTTCCGGCTGTGCCTTATCAAAAGCTTCCTGAACACGTTGTTGAAATGGCGGCTCAATACTTTCAGGAGCAGGACGGAATCGACGTAAAAGAGCAAAAACAGTCAAAGAAACACCGCCCAAAACCACAACCTCTCCCATCGTATCAAAACCACGGAAATCAACCAACAATACATTCACAACATTGCGACCACCAGCACTCCAATAAGCATTTTTCAGAAAAAAATTAGAAACTGTTGTCCCTTGAGGACGTGTCATCATTGCAAAAGAGAGCCATGCAACACCAGAACCTCCCATAATTGCTATGATGAAATCACGGGCGCGACGTAAACGCACCCCAAAATGAACAGACGTTAGAGCAGGATTATGCACACGCTTAGGCAACCAACGCAAACCAAGCAATAATAAGACAACTGTCACCACTTCAACAACCAATTGCGTTATAGCCAAATCAGGCGCAGAAAACCATAAAAAGGTTGCACACGTCATCAAACCCGCTCCCCCCAAAAGCATGAGTGATGCAAGACGATGGAACTTTGCTTGCCAAGCGACTAAAAGTGCGCACAATCCACCGACCAGCCAAAGCGCGAGAAAAGGAATATCAAGTGGAAAAAGCGATAACCCTCCTGGTGCAATTAAACCATCACGCCAAAGCAAAAGACCAACAAAAATAAAACAAACAGCAAAAATCCAGTGCAACTGGATTTGCAAACGACGTGTTGACAAAACAGCTTCCACCGCACGAGCCCATTTCCAAGAAATAATCACAAGAATACGTTCAAAAATACGCGGTCCTTTCAAATGACGAAAAAAGGGAGCACCATCATCGCAAGATAAAAAATAAGGCCGCCCGACAACATAGAGCAAGCCGCCTCCTAATAAAGCCACCAAACTCATCATTAATGGCGTATTAACCCCATGCCAAACAGCCAAGTTATAAGAAATCGTCATCGGTCCTAAAACAGACACAACAGCATTATCTAAAATAGGCCCGATTGTTAAATTAGGAAAAATACCAACGGCCAAACAAATAAACACCAAAAGCTCCATGGGTAAACGCATAAAATGCGGTGGTTCATGGGGAATTTTAGGTAATGTATGAGATTTTGGTCCCCAAAAAACACCATGAATAAAACGTATAGAATAGGTTACACTAAACAAGCTAGCAAGCGTTGCTACATAAGGAGCAATCCAATCAAGCCATGATTCCATATGCGTTGCAACAGCTTCAGCAAAAAACATTTCTTTCGATAAAAAACCATTGAGCAAAGGAACACCAGCCATCGCCGCACTTGCGACTAAAGCAAGAGTCGCTGTAATCGGCATAGAGCGATAAAGACCTGTCAGCTTACGCATATCACGAGTTCCCGTTTCGTGATCAATAATGCCAGCGGCCATAAATAAAGAAGCTTTAAAAGTAGCATGATTGGCCATATGAAAAATCGCTGCAACACATGCAAGGGGACTCCCAAGGCTTAAAAGCGTGGTAATCAATCCAAGATGACTAATCGTTGAGTAAGCCAATAATCCCTTTAAATCTTGCTGAAACATAGAAAAATAAGCGCCAAGAAGAAGTGTTGAAAGTCCTGAAAAGCCAACCAACCAAAACCAAGTCTCTGTCCCAGAGAGCACGGGCCATAAACGAACCAGCAAAAATAACCCAGCTTTTACCATCGTTGCCGAATGCAGATAAGCTGATACCGGTGTTGGAGCTGCCATCGCATTAGGCAACCAAAAATGAAAAGGAAACTGTGCGCTTTTTGTTAGTCCGCCCAATAAAATACAAATGAGGGCAGGACAATAAAGCGAATTTGATCGGATCACATCTCCAGACTGCAAAATTTTATCCAGATCAAAACTACCAACGATATACCCAATCAATAAAACCCCAATAAAAAGGGCAAAACCACCAAAGCCTGTAATCGTTAAAGCCATACGCGCCCCTTCACGCGCACTCGTATTATGATACCAGTAACCAATCAACAAAAAAGAGAAAATACTGGTGAGTTCCCAGAAAACAACCAAAAACACGAGATTCCCTGATAAAACAATCCCTGTCATTGAGCCCATAAAGGCTAGAAAAAAAGAAAAAAATCGTGGTACAGAATCCGCGGGATCCATATAATAACGAGCATAAACAACGACAAGCAGCCCTATTCCTGTAATGAGCAAACAAAAAAGCCACGACAGACCATCCATCCGGAGGATCAAATTACCCCCCCATTCTGGAAGCCAAGAAATATTTAAACGGATAATGTGATTGCCACGAATTGCCGGATAAAGCATGGTTGTAAAAAGAAGACTAAAGAGAGCAATCCCCCCAGCAAACCAAGCTTCATTATTTTTTGCTGTCGAACGAAAAAAGCCAATAACAGCACTTCCACAAAAGGGAAGCAAAATGAGCAATATCAACATTGCTTCCCGTGTTGTCATTTTTTCAGCTCCATCTTGCCCTTAATATTTTGTCATTGACAAAACAAAAATTTATATTTTCACCCCCCATTCTACACTTAATGATAATAAGATTTAATAAAACTTAAAAGCACTTAAATTTTTCAAAAAACAACCCTTGCATGGAAATGCAGCGTACCACACAAGTTTTCTTTTTATTGTAAGAACAATAACGCTCACGACAAGAAGCAATTGAAATTTTATTTAATCATTTCTATCCTTTAAAAAAGCGCGATAAACACTGTTTACGAGGCCCATGAAAAGGCTGAAAACTATTATCATTTTTATTATAAGAGCGATAACGGGCACGACAAGATTCAATATGTTGTTTAAGCATCCATGGCTCTTTTTTTTCTGGCTTTTCTGAGAAGGAAGTTAAAAACACTCTGTTAGCATCTGATACAACTTTTAATGATGCGCCTTTTGTGCTTAAGTGCGGTGATGTAACAAAAGCCGCTTCAGGATACCACCAATTATCTTTATACTTAACATAACCACGCCGATAATGATGATAACCCTTAAAACCATTCAGTTCTCTACGCCCCGTAAAAATCAAAGGCACCAAACTCTCTTGGACAGAGGTCTGAGAGACCAGTTTTGCTTTAGCATCACCTCTATTTTGCCCCCAATGAACAAGAGCAGTTGTTATAAGGAAAAAACTACTCACAAATACAAAAGCTAAAGCATAATATAATTTTTTTTTCATACGCAAAACTCAAAACAATAAACAACAGCCGTTACAGAAAGCTTTTCTATTGCTAGACAGAAACAGATTCTTTTCTTAAGATTCTTTTTTCTTGAAACATTCTGTTACTCTTTGTACTAAACGCTAATCTTAGCAATAAGATCCTTCAAAAAAGAATGAATAAATGATGATAAAAACCCCCTACTACCTTATAGACAAATCGAAACTCATCAAAAATATGCAAACAATTTCTCGTTTACGAGAAATGTCAGAAGCAAAAGTTTTACTCGCTTTGAAATGTTTTGCCACGTGGAGTGTTTTTGATTTAATGTCTGAATTCATGGATGGAACCACCTCATCATCCCTTTATGAACTTCGTTTAGGAAGAGAAAAATTTGGCAAAGAAACCCATGCCTATTCGGTTGCTTGGGCCGATCATGAAATTGATGAAGCTTGTGGTTATGCAGATAAAATTATCTTTAACTCAATCCAACAACTTCAACGCTTTTCTGATGCAACAAAAACCATTCAACGAGGTCTAAGATTAAATCCAAGAATAAGTGCATCCAATTTTGATCTTGCTAATCCCTCCCGCCCTTTTAGTCGCTTAGGAGAAACAAACCAAAGTGCTATTAAAGAAGTTTTGCCTCTCATCAATGGCTTGATGATCCATAACAATTGTGAAAATGCTGACTTTAATCTTTTTAACCAAATGCTTGGGATTATGGAAGAAAAGTTTTCAGAGCTTTTTGCTGCTGTAGACTGGATAAGCCTTGGCGGTGGAATTCATTTTACGGCTGAAAATTATCCTCTAGAAGCTTTCGCAGAACGCTTAAAGCGTTTTTCCAAAACCCATGGTGTCACTCTTTTTCTAGAACCAGGAGAAGCCGCCATCACCAAAAGCACCACTCTAGAAGTCAGCGTTCTTGACACATTGTACAACGAAAAGAATCTTGCCATCGTTGATAGCTCAATTGAAGCCCATATGCTTGATCTTCTCATTTATCGTGAAAATGCTAAATTAGAACCCAATCAAGGAGAACACGAAATTATGATCTGCGGAAAATCATGTCTTGCTGGCGATATTTTTGGAACATTTCAATTTCAAAAACCTCTTAAAATAGGGGATAGACTGTCTTTTCAAGATGCAGCAGGTTATACAATGGTCAAGAAAAACTGGTTTAATGGTGTGAAAATGCCTGCTATTGTTCTCAAAGAATGCGATGGTACATTAACGCTGCAACGCCAATTTAGCTACAATGACTATCGGACAAGCCTTTCATAAAGATAACCACAAAAAACGTCATATAACAGTATTAAAAAGGAGATGAACCTACAATGAAAAAAAATGTTCTCATTATTGGTGCTGGAGGTGTTGCACAAGTTGTTGCGCACAAATGTGCTCAAAACAACGATATTCTTGGTGAAATTCATATTGCTTCACGAACACTCAAAAAATGTGAGGCCATTATTGCTTCTATTAAAGAAAAAAACACCATGAAAGAACAAGGTGTTCTCAAAGGCCATTCGCTCAATGCCATGAATGTAGAAGAAACTGTAAAGCTCATCCAAAAAACCAAATGCGAAATTGTCATTAATGTTGGTTCAGCTTTTCTTAATATGTCTGTTCTTTCAGCTTGTATAAAAACAAAATGCGCTTATATCGATACTGCCATTCATGAAGATCCTCTTAAAATTTGTGAAACACCCCCTTGGTATGGCAATTATGAATGGCCTCGGCGTCAAGAATGTGAACAAGCGGGTATCACTGCTATTTTAGGCGCAGGCTTTGATCCAGGTGTGGTAAATGCCTATGCGGCGCTAGCACATGAATGTTATTTTGATAAAATCACAGATATTGATATTATTGATATTAATGCTGGAAGTCATGGGCGTTGGTTTGCTACAAATTTTGATCCAGAAATTAATTTCCGTGAATTTACAGGACAAGTATGGTCATGGCAAAATAAAAAATGGACTTCCAATAAAATGTTTGAAGTCAGCCATGAATGGGATCTTCCCGTTGTCGGAAAACAAAAAACCTATATGACAGGACATGATGAAATTCATTCACTTTCCAAAAATCTTGATGTCCAAAATGTCCGCTTCTGGATGGGATTTAGTGATCGTTATATCACTGTTTTTACCGTTTTGAAAAATCTTGGTCTCTTATCCGAACAGCCCATTAAAACCGCAGAAGGACAAGAAGTCGTCCCTTTAAAAGTTGTAAAAGCTGTCTTACCTGACCCCTCCTCTCTTGCTCCAGACTACACAGGAAAAACCTGTATCGGAGATCTGATCAAAGGCGAAAAAGATGGAAAACCAAAAGAAATTTTTATCTATAACGTAGCCGATCACAAACAAGCTTTTCATGAAACAGGAGCACAAGGTATTTCCTATACAGCTGGTGTACCAGCAGCCGCAACTGCTCTTCTCATTGCCACAGGCGAATGGGATGTTAAAACGATGGTCAACGTAGAAGAATTACCACCCCACCCTTTCCTCAAATATCTTGATCATATGGGGCTTTCCACCTTTATAAGAGAACAAGAAGAGGATAAAAAATTACAATTTTAGATTTATCCTTATTAGGTTTGATTTTTTAAATTATCACAAAACTGTCAAATGAAAACAAACTTAATGTTCTTATGAAATTATGTTTTTCCGAAAAATTCAGCTATAGGTTATATTTTGGCAACATTGGGATTTCTTAAAAACCTTAAAGGAAATCGAGATCACCTTTTTAAGACACAGCAAACAATGATCAAGAAGAACAAAGAAGCAAAACTGATTTAATCACATTGTATGATCTGCTATTGTCATCAAAAAGAGAGTGTCTCAACAAAAGATATAAAAATACCGCTCTTTTTTTAAAAGAGTGGTATTTTGTGAAATATTTGATCGGCTTCTTCCTTTTTAAGGACAAAGACCCTCAATCCGCAGCAATCATTAAACAATCCTATTTCTTTAAGAAAATTCCCCTTGGCTTCTCTTCTCATCGAGATTCATGTTATATATAACCTATTGATTTATAATCATTAACATATCGTTTCTATAAACACAATAGTCTGTAAATAATCCAGCTTCTGATCGAAAACCTTCCGCTTAGCTTTACACTCCATTGAACGCTATAAGCAAACTTTGCTCTGAATATCCAACAAACTGTAAATATAACTTATTGTTTTGCACGTTGAATGAGGGCCCTAATACCCTAGGATTCTCTCACTTCAAATCTGTTTATATTGAATTAATCAAAACCATTTCTTTTACATGTCACAAGCGGAAGAGGTCCGTGTAAATAAAAGAGCAAGAAAAGAAAAAATACCTCTTATAAACGCTTTCAAATAACCAAAAATTGTATAATTGAAGGCTCGTAAATATAACTTATGGTACCGACTTATACCTTTTATTAAGCATAAAGATAATAGTGCATAATGGGTTTTATATACTTCACGAAAAACTTTACGATTATACCGTCCACAAGCATACTCTCGCAAAATAGACTTGAGGGTTTTGAGAGCTGTTTTCTTAAAACAAAGCACGCAAATAGGCTGAAAATCCTATCTTGAATATTTTATAACAGCATAAAAATACCTCATATGTAAAACTTTACATAGACTAAATGCGACTAAATACCATCACTCTAAACAGAGTGTGCACAACAAGATAATCAATCAGAACTGCACAACTGAAATCTAAAACAACAATTATTGAAAAGCACACAACAAATTAAGTGAAACACCTCATACTATTGGTTTCATTCTTTCTAAAATTTTGGTTGCATGCTTCACAAATATTTACTGCGCCTTGTGCCTTTTAAAATGTACTTTTTAAAAGATTTTTAAATATGAAGCGGTTTAGCAAATGTTGCCAACGCTGCTTCACGCACTGCTTCTGATAAGGTAGGGTGCGCATGACAACAGCGGCCTAAATCTTCTGATGAACCACCAAACTCCATTAAAACTGCAATTTCGTGGATCATTTCACCAGCAGCAAATCCAAGAATATGCCCCCCCAAAACCCGATCTGTTTTTTTATCAGCAAGAATTTTAACGAACCCATCACTCCTTTGCATCGCACGTGCACGACCATTAGCCATAAAAGGAAATTTGCCAACATTATATTCAATACCGGCTGCTTTCAGTTCTTCTTCTGTCTTTCCTACACTCGCAATTTCCGGCTGCGTATAAACAACACTAGGAATAACATCAAAATTAACATGCCCTTTTTGACCTGCCAAAATTTCTGCCACAGCAACGCCTTCTTCTTCTGCTTTATGTGCTAACATTGGCCCTTTTACGACATCACCAATCGCATAAATTCCTGGAATATTCGTCTGCCAATGGGCATCAATTCCAATAAATCCGCGTTCATCTAACTGAACACCAGCCTCACTTAAGCCAAGCCCTTGCGTATAAGGAGAACGCCCAGTCGCAATAAGCACAACATCAGCCTCTAAGGTTTCAGATTCGCCACCTTTGACAGATTCAAAGCTCACCTGAGCTGTTGAATCAGATTTTGTGACAGCTGTTACCTTTGCACCCGTTTTATATTGAATCCCTTGTTTTTCCATTAATTTCTGAAATTGACGTGAAACTTCACCATCCATTGAGCCCAAAACTTTATTAAGATACTCAATAATGGTCACTTTAGCCCCTAAACGGCTCCAAACCGATCCAAGTTCTGAACCAATGACACCAGCACCAACCACAATCATACGCGCTGGTACTTTTTCAAGTGAAAGGGCTCCCGTCGAAGAAACAATCGTCTTTTCATCAATTTCAACATTTACCCCTGGAATGCCCGAACTCTCTGAACCCGTAGCAATAATAATATTTTTTGTTTCAATTGTTTGCTGACTACCATCTCTGGCAACAACTTCCACATGACCCGCACTCAAAATTTTGGCTGTCCCCAAAAAAGTATCAACTTTATTTTTTTTCATCAAAAAAGAAACGCCACTTGTATTGGCTGTCACCACAGCTTTCTTATGAACCATCATTTGTTCAAGATTAAGCTTAGATTTGCCAACAGAAATACCAAGCGTTTCAAAACCATGCTGGGTTTCAGCAAACACTTCTGAAGCGTGCAACAACGCTTTAGAAGGTATACAACCAACATTGAGACATGTTCCCCCTAATGTTGTACGCTTTTCAATAATCGCTACTTTAAGCCCTAGTTGTGCCGCCTTTATTGCTGCTACATAACCACCTGGACCCGCTCCGATCACAGCCACATCATAAGACATCCGTTTCTCCTTTCATCCTGAAAACTGTATTTTACAAATCAAGAACAAGGCGTTCTGGATCTTCTAAGCTCTCCTTAACACGCACAAGGAAAGTTACAGCTTCTTGCCCATCCACAATACGGTGATCATAAGAAAGCGCTAAATACATCATAGGGCGGATTACCACTTGGCCCTCAACAACCATTGCTCGCTCTTTAATCGCATGCATTCCCAAAATACCAGATTGTGGTGCATTCAAAATCGGTGTTGACATCAACGACCCATACACACCACCATTGGTAATGGTAAAAGTTCCGCCTTGCATATCAGAAACGGCTAATTTTCCATCACGTGCAAGACGTCCCAAACGGCCAATCTCTTTTTCAATCTCTGCCAATGACATTTGATCTGCTTCACGCACCACTGGAACGACAAGTCCTTTATCCGTTCCAACAGCAATTCCAACATTGACATAGTTTTTGTAAACAATATCTGTTCCATCAATTTCGGCATTAACAGCAGGAAGTTCTTTTAATGCATGACAAACAGCTTTGGTAAAAAATCCCATAAAACCAAGTTTAACACCATGTTTCTTTTCAAAAAGATCCTTATAACGCTTGCGCAAATCCATCACCGCTGACATATCAACCTCATTAAATGTGGTTAACATTGCTGCTACATTTTGCGCATCTTTAAGACGGCGCGCAATTGTTTGACGCAATTTCGTCATACGAACCCGCTCTTCACGCATTTCTGAAACAGGAGTTACAGAAGAGCTCGTCACAGAGGAAGAAGGTGTAGGAGTGCTTGTCCTTTGTTCTAATCCACCAAGAACATCTTCTTTAAGAATTTGTCCACGTTTTCCAGAACCTGAAATATCGCTTTTTGCAACATTATTTTCAGCCATCAATTTTGCGGCTGAGGGTGAGGGAGGCATGGTACTGCTCGAAGCAGACTTCTCCGATTCAGATGAAGCCGCTGGAACAGGTGTAGCAGAAGGCGAAAATAATTGGGAGACACCAGCTTTGCCAGCTTCCACCGCTCCTAAAAGAGCATTGACTTTAACCGTATCGCCTTCCTTTGCGATGATTTCAGATAATTTCCCAGCAACAGGAGAAGGAACTTCAACGGTTACCTTATCAGTTTCTAATTCAACCAAAGGCTCATCCATAGCGACAGCTTCGCCAAGTTTTTTAAACCATTTGCCAACCGTTGCTTCAGTAACCGATTCGCCCAAAGTAGGAACACGGATTTCAGTAGTCATAATATTTTTCCATACATCAGAGTAGTAACAAATTAAGAACCTAACGCGTCTTTAAGAAACGCAGTCAGTTGTTCAAGGTGTTTCACCATTAACCCAGAGGCCGGTGACGCACTCGCCGAACGTCCAGCATAACGAGCACGTGAATATTGCGCATTAATATGCGTCAAAACCCATTCCAAATAAGGCTCAATAAATGACCAAGCCCCCATGTTTTTTGGCTCTTCTTGGCACCAAAAAACTTCTGCCTGCAAAAAGCGCGACAACACATTCACCAAAACTTTTGCAGGGAAAGGATACAATTGTTCAACACGAAGGAGATAAACATCATCGATACCCTTTTTTTCACGTTCTTCATAAAGGTCGTAATAAACCTTACCCGTACAAAGAACGACACGGCGAATTTTATTATCTTTTTGCAACTTAACGATAGAATCTTTGAGACATTCTGCATCATCAAGCAACACACGACTGAAACTCGTTTCTGGCCCCATTTCGCTGAGAAGAGAAACAGCCCGCTTATGACGCAAAAGTGATTTTGGTGTCATTAAAATCAAAGGCTTACGGAAATCACGCTTAATTTGTCGACGCAAAATATGAAAATAATTTGCAGGGGTTGTACAATTAGCAACCTGCATATTATCTTCCGCACAAAGTTGAAGAAACCGCTCTAGACGTGCAGAAGAATGTTCCGGTCCTTGTCCTTCAAAACCATGAGGCAATAAACACACAAGACCAGACATACGAAGCCATTTACGCTCTGCGGATGAAATAAATTGATCAAAGATGACCTGCGCACCATTAGAGAAGTCACCAAATTGAGCTTCCCAAAGTGTTAATCCCCGTGGTTCAGCAAGAGAATATCCATATTCAAAACCAAGAACAGCCTCTTCAGAAAGCATAGAATTAACAACTTCATAAAGCGCTTGCCCCTTTTGTAAATGATTCAAAGGAATATAACGCGCTTCATTTTCTTGGTCATAAAGAACTGAATGACGTTGTGAAAAAGTTCCCCGTTCAACATCTTCACCGGAAAGACGAACTGGCGCTCCTTCTAAACAAAGTGAACCAAAAGCTAAAGCTTCAGCGGTTGCCCAATCAACCCCCTCACCCGTTTCAAAAATTTTAGCACGATTGTTTAAAAAACGCTGTATCGTTTTATGAACATTAAAATTTGCTGGAACTTCGACAAGTTTCTGACCAATTTCCTTTAAAGTCTTTAACTCAACACCCGTTGTTCTAGAATGTTGCTCGTCAGTATGACTAAAAGCTTTAATGCCCGTCCAGCTTCCATCAAGCCAATCAGCCTTATTAGGCTTATAAGAAGCACTTGCTTCAAACTCACCTTCAAGTTTATCACGCCAGAGCTTTTTTTGTTGCTCAATCTCTTCTAAAGAAACCATTCCTTCTGCTATCAATTGATCACTATAAAGCTGAAGTGTTGTTTTATGACTACGAATTGCTTTATACATAAGTGGCTGCGTAAAGGAAGGTTCATCGCCTTCATTATGTCCATATCGGCGATAACAAAACATATCAATGACCACCGGTTTATGGAAAATTTGACGAAACTCCATTGCTATTTTTGCAATAAAAACAACAGCTTCAGGATCATCACCATTCACATGGAAAATAGGAGCATCAATCATTTTTGCAACATCAGATGGATAAGGCGAAGAACGTGAAAAACGTGGCGCTGTTGTAAAACCAATCTGATTATTGATAATAACATGAAGTGAGCCTGCAACACGATAACCTTTAAGACCTGAAAGACCAAAAGTTTCTTGGATAACGCCTTGTCCTGCAAAAGCAGCATCACCATGAATAAGCAATGGCAACACTTTTGAACGCTCACTTAATGGGAGTGAATCAGTGTGTGTAGGTCCCACAAGTTGATCTTGTTTAGCACGTGCTTTTCCCATAACAACCGGATCAACAATCTCAAGATGCGAGGGATTAGCCAAAAGTGATAAATGCACTTTATTCCCATCAAAGTCCAAATCAGCCGTCGTTCCTAAATGATATTTAACATCACCTGATCCCTCTACATCGTCTGGCTTATAAGATCCCCCTTTGAATTCATGAAAGATGGCTCTATGCGGCTTAGCGAGAACTTGTGAAAGAACATTTAAACGACCACGATGGGCCATTCCTAAAATAACTTCCCGCACCCCTAAAGCACTACCGCATTTAATAATCTGCTCAAGAGCAGGAATCAGCGCCTCACCACCATCAAGTCCAAAACGTTTTGTCCCTTTATATTTCGTGTCTAAAAACTGTTCGAATCCTTCTGCTTGAATAAGCTTATTCAGGATAGCTTTCTTATCTTGCTGTGTGAAAGCAATTTTTTTATCTCGCCCTTCAATACGCTCTTGAAGCCATGCTTTCTGGACGGGATCAGAAACATGCATATATTCCACACCGATTGTTGAACAATAGGTACGATTGAGAATTTCAAGCATTTGCGGAATAGTTGCATATTCCAACCCTAAAACATTATCAATAAAAATTGGACGTTCATAATCAGCAGGAGTAAAACCATAAGCTTCTGGAGAAAGTTCTTTATAATCTTCCAGTTTTTCCGCCAATTGAAGAGGATCAAGCTTTGCCCGAAGATGCCCCCGAGCTCGAAACGCACGAATCATCATAATGGCATGAACAGAATCACGCGTTGCGCGAATAACATCTTGTTCACTAGAAGCTTTTCCCTTTTGAGCAACCCCTGTTACTGCTTTTTCTTTTAATTTATCACCAAGATATTTTTCAAGAGAAGACCAATCACCATCAAGAGCAGAAACCAACTCACCATCTGGCTTTAATGGCCAATTATCACGCTGCCACGTTGCTCCTTCAGCATTTTTGAGAACATCTTCTTTGTTATCATGAAGACCTTCAAAAAAAGCACGCCACTGTGAATCAACACTGGTAGGATCTTTTTCATACTGAGCATAAAGTTGATCTATATAATCCGCATTCCCACCATAAAGAAATGATGTCTGTGCAAAAAGACTATTTATCTCGTCCTGCCTTGCCATATACCTCTCCGGAACATCTATTCCGTCTCCTTATATCTCTTTTCGACCTTTAAATGCTTACAAAGCAGATGAGGGTACGAACATTCAAAAAAGTTTTACTTTTTTATACTCAAGCTTTTTTCACCTGAATTAAGAAAATATTCTTATCCAGATGAAATTTTCTTTTAGCCATTCAAAACTGACAACAAAGTCTTACCTATCTGTGATGGCGAAGGAGACACACGAATCCCTGCTGATTCCATTGCTGCAATTTTATCTTCTGCTCCACCTTTACCACCAGAAATAACAGCACCAGCATGTCCCATTGTACGACCTGGAGGAGCCGTGCGGCCAGCAATAAAGCCAACAACTGGCTTTTTACGCCCTTTTCTTGCTTCATCTTGCAGAAACTGTGCCGCTTCTTCTTCAGCAGAACCACCAATCTCACCAATCATAACAATAGACTGGGTTTCATCATCCGCCAAAAACATTTCCAACACATCAATAAATTCTGTCCCTTTAACAGGATCACCACCAATCCCTATAGCGGTTGTTTGTCCGAGACCTTCCTGACTCGTTTGAAAAACAGCTTCATAAGTTAAAGTTCCCGACCGTGAAACAACCCCGACAGAGCCTTTTCTAAAAATAGAACCAGGCATAATACCAATTTTACATTCATTTGGCGTGAGAATACCAGGACAATTAGGACCAATAAGACGAGATTTTGAGTTTTCTAATCGCGCCTTTACTTTCACCATATCCATAACAGGAATACCTTCCGTAATACAGATAATTAAACGAACTTCAGCTTCAATAGCTTCTATAATAGCTGCCGCAGCCCCTGCTGGAGGAACATAAATAACGGAAGCATCTGCGCCTGTTTTTTCTTTTGCTTCTGCAACACTAGCAAAGATAGGAAGAGTTTCACCTTTTGAACCTTCCCATGTTTCCCCACCCTTTTTAGGATTAACACCACCGACCATTTGCGTGCCATGATAAGCAAGCGCTTGTTCTGTATGAAATGTTCCTGTTTTTCCTGTAAGCCCCTGAACCAGAACTTTCGTCTCTTTATTCACAAGAATTGACATCGCTTAAGCTCCCTTCACGGCTGCAACAATTTTTTGAGCAGCATCATCTAAATCATCGGCGGGAATAACATTCAAACCACTGTCATTGATAATCGCTTTACCCTGCTCAACATTCGTGCCTTCAAGACGAACAACCAAGGGAACCTTTAAACCAACTTCACGAACAGCAGCAACCACACCTTCAGCAATGACATCACAACGCATAATACCACCAAAAATGTTAACCAAAATACCCTTAACATTTGGATCAGCCGTAATAATCTTAAAAGCAGCTGTCACCTTTTCTTTTGATGCGCCACCACCAACATCCAAAAAATTTGCCGGTTCAGCTCCATAAAGCTTAATGATATCCATGGTTGCCATAGCAAGACCAGCACCATTGACCATACAACCAATTGTGCCCTCAAGAGCAACATAAGCAAGATCATGCTTTGAGGCTTCGATTTCTTTTGGATCTTCTTCTGAAAGATCGCGTAATTCTAAAATATCTGGATGACGAAACAAAGCATTATTATCAAAAGAAACTTTCGCATCAAGGACGCGCAAGTGACCATCTTTCATCACAATAAGCGGATTGATTTCTAAAAGGCTCATATCTTTTTCACAAAATGCCTTATAGAGAATTGGAAAAAGCTTTTCACCATCTTCCCGTGCACTATCGCGCAATTCTAATGCATCACAAAGTCTTGCACAATCAGCAGAGGTAACACCCTCTAACACTTCAATAGGCAGTGTGAAGATTTTTTCTGGCGTCTCTTCAGCAACCGTTTCAATATCCATGCCACCTTCTGTTGAAACAACAAAAGCAATCCGACCAACACTACGATCAACCAAAAGTGAAAGATAAAGTTCGCGCTCAATATCAGCACCATCTTCAATATAAAGACGATTGACCTGTTTACCCTCTGGACCAGTTTGTTTGGTTACCAAAGTTTTTCCAAGCATTTCTTGAACATTTGCAACAACTTCTTCAACAGATTGTGCAAGCCGAACACCACCCTTTGCATCAGGACCAAGTTCTTTAAACTTACCCTTACCACGACCACCAGCGTGTATCTGACTTTTAACCACATAGAGAGGTCCGGGCAATTTTTTTGCCCATTTTTCAGCTTGCTCTACAGAATAAACAGCAACACCATTGGCAATGAGTGCTCCATATTCATGAAGCAGACGTTTGGCCTGATACTCGTGGATATTCATGCATTAGTCCCTTTCTTTTATGGATTATTATTAATACTAAAGTTCTAATATTCTAAAATACTTTATTTTAATGAACGAAAGCTTGTTTTATTTACTTGAGACTAGGCACAAGAGCAATACAAGCTTCACAAAGCTTTTTAACCGCATTGACGGAATAATCAAAAGCATCTCTTTCCTCTTTATCAAGATCAATTTCAATGACTCTTTCAACACCACCCGCACCAAGTACAACAGGAACACCAACGTAGGTATCATTAACCCCATATTCCCCTGAAAGATAGGCTGCAACAGGCACAACACGCTTAGTATCTTTTAAATAGGCTTCAGCCATAGAAACAGCAGAAGCAGCTGGTGCATAATAAGCAGAACCTGTTTTTAACAAACTAACAACTTCTGCACCACCATCACGAGTACGTTGAATAATTTGATCAATTCTTTCCTGTGTTGTCCAACCCATTTTAACAAGATCAGGCAAAGAAATACCACCAACTGTTGAATAACGCACCAAGGGCACCATTGAATCACCATGCCCACCTAAAACAAATGCTGTCACATCTTTAACAGAGACTTTAAATTCTTCAGATAAAAAATAACGAAAACGCGCTGAATCCAGAATACCAGCCATACCCACCACTTTATGCACCGGAAGACCTGAAAATTTCTGTAATGCCCATACCATTGCATCAAGAGGATTTGTGATACAAATAATAAAAGCTGAAGGTGCATACTTTTTAATCCCAGCACCAACTTGTTCCATGACTTTTAAATTAATACCTAAAAGATCGTCACGGCTCATGCCAGGTTTCCGTGCCACCCCTGCTGTTACAATAACAACATCAGACCCTTCAATTGCTTCATAAGTATTTGCACCTTTTAAATTGACATCAAAACCATCAACGGGAGAAGATGCAGCAATATCAAGAGCTTTACCCTGTGGCATACCTTCCGAAATATCAAATAAGACCACATCACCAAGCTCTTTCAACCCAATAATATGTGCTAAGGTACCACCAATCATACCTGAACCAACGAGAGCTATTTTTTTTCGTGCCATTTTATTTTTTCCTAACTTTCAGATAATTCAGCGCACACTCATCAGCGCCCATAAACTGAATATTTTTGACTTCAATCATTTTTAAATAATATCATAAAAAGGAGTAAATAAATGAAATTTACAAATTTCTCTCCTTACAAAAACAACAACCCTCCGCAGAAACAACTATTAGAAAATTATCATGATGTATCGATAAAGTGAATTTAAAAAAAATACAACAGAATTATTACATTTCTTTAATTTCAAAGAGTTATTGTTTTTACAGTTTACGTAAAGGTAAAAGTATAATCAACGCTTCTTCTTCAAAAGAAAATGTTCTTCCCAAAACTTCAAATAATCATAGCTTTGCATTTCAAAAAGACGTGACTGTGTTCTTTGGAATTCAAATGTTTCCGTGGTCTGAGCATGCCCCTTATACAAATCCTCCACCCCTGCTGCTGCCGACATAAATAACCGGATGTGGCGCTCATAAAGAATATCTATAAGCAAAATAAACCGTTTTGTTTCATTGCGACATGTATCATCCATGATCGGTACATTATCAATAAAAATCGTATGATAACGCTCCCCTAATACCAAATACTCAGCTGCGGCCAAAGGTTTTGTACACAAGTCTCGATAATTAAAGCGTGCACAACCGGCAGCAAAACGCGGAATAGGAATAAGGCGCCCTCTTATAGAAAGCTCATCAGATATTTCCTTATGTCCTTGCAACACAAATGCCCATGCTTGATCCATACATTCATCTGCTTTTTTCCCTAATGGTGTTACATACACGGGCTGTAGATTTGATTTTTCAAGACGATAATCTGTTTTTGCATCAAGATTAACAACACGAACATATGCTTTCAAAACTTGAATAAAAGGCAAAAAGAGTTCACGATTTAAACCGTTATAATAAAGATTATCCGGCGCCACATTTGAAGTCGCAATAAAGAAAATTCCCTTATCAAACAAAGCAGAAATAAGCCGCCCCAACACCATAGCATCAGCAATATCTGTTACACTAAATTCATCAAAACAAAGCACCTTTGCTTCTCGTGCAAGATCTTCAGCAACAGCTAAAATAGGATTATCTTGTTTAGATTTTTCACGCCCAGATGTTTGACGATAAAAATTAATACGCTCATGCACATCAGCCATAAAATCATTAAAATGGGCGCGCTTTTTATGGCTCTTAGGCAAACAAGAAAAGAACAAATCCATCAGCATGGTTTTGCCCCGTCCTACTTCACCATAAATATATAACCCTTGAAAAGAATCATTTTCATCTCCTTGTTTTGCAACATGAGCGAAATTTTGTCTTTTCTTTTTAAATATTCTTTTTAAAAAAGACCAAAATATCCAATACCAAGGACGAGAAGCATTTTGTTCCGAAATTTTTTTTAATAAATGATCAAAGTGCTCTGTTACAGCCAATTGAGCTGGATCAAAACGGACTTTCCCTTTAGAAACCAGTTCCTTATAGCGTGTTGAAACGAGAATCATCCAAACAACCTTTTCCCAACCGTTTTCAATGAAAAATACAAATTCTTTTTACGAATCTGTCCATATAGCTTATTTTTTCATAAACGGTCAAAAATGATCTAACGGCTTAAAACAACGGGATGATCATCAAGTGTACGTCCTTCAAAACGATCAAGATTTGAAGAATAAAGTGCAACGATAACACGTCCAGAATTATTGTAAAAATATAATCTTTTTCCTTTAACAGCCCACGATCTCACTTGGGAAGCAATTCCTGGACAGTGTAAAGGGCCAGCGCGGTACCCTTGTCCAAACTTTGTTTGTGGCGTTGCAATCCGGCAAACTTTACCCCCCACAGAAAGATTCCATACCCCAGCAATACTTGCAGGAACTAAATCAGTGGCATTGCTTGGCAATTCGAGACTAGCCATTCGTCCATCACTCTGAGCATCTCCTTTCTCATACATCGAGGCGTTTACAGCTTCAGATATCGAAGAAGAAGCAGACGACACATCAGACACTTCCAATGTTGTCATTTGTTGAGATGGATAAAAAACTTCTAATGCGTTGCTACTGTCATTATTGTCAAACCGCATTGTTGAACATCCCCCTAAAAGCATTACTGTTGACATTGCAACGAAAAACGAAATTTTTGAAAACGCCATATTTGTACTCTCTCCCACGACAATAAATAAACTCACAAAAAAATTAAGTGAATATTCGTTATAATGACAAAGATAAATTAACAAATTAAAAAAACAGGATTAAAATCACTTATTTTAAATGAAAGTCAGTTATGTATCCAATTTTATATTTATTAAACACTAGAAATTTATAAGTTTTTCAGTCATATATCCCTTGATAAGTAATTATTAGAAATAGAGAAATTTCATGAAAACGCCATTTAGCAAAATGGACGGTCTTGGAAATCAAATTATTGTTGCTGATATGCGTGAAAGCACACAGGCTCTCACAGTACAAGCAATCCTTGCTTTATCGGCAGATCCCGAAATGCATTTTGATCAAATCATGGCTATCCACAACCCAACAAAGAACGAAGCCGACTTCCGCATCGAAATATGGAATGCTGATGGTTCAAAGGCTAAAGCTTGTGGCAATGGTACCCGCTGTGTCATTGCATGGCTCACAGACCACAATTTTGGTGAAAATTTTCGTTTAGAAGCACCCACTGGAATTATTGAAGGAAAACGGCAGGCCGACAATCTCATCTCTGTTGATATGGGATGCCCAAATTTCAATGCAAAAGAAATGCCTGTTTCACGTGAAATAGTTGATACAAATCATGTAGACATTACGGCTGGTCCCCTAAAAGATGCTTGCCTTATATCTATTGGTAATCTCCATGCTATCTTTTTTGTTAAAAATGATATTCAACATATTCCATTAGAAAAATATGGACCAAAACTTGAACATGATCCCCTTTTTCCGGAACGATGCAATATTTCCATTGCTTGCATAACGTCAAAGAAAAGTCTAAATTTACGTACATGGGAGCGAGGAGCAGGATTAACACAAGCATGTGGGAGTGCTGCTTGTGCCAGTGCAGTGGCCGCTTATCGACGTGGTCTGATACAGCGCCATATGGATGTAAACTCACCAGGGGGAATACTTAATATTTTTTACCGAGAAGACGATCACATTATCATGACGGGACCAATAAAATATCAATTTAGTGGTTTTTTAAATCCTTTAACAGGCTGCTACAAAAAGGATAACTCTTGATGGCAGTAGAAATTGTAACTTTTGGTTGTCGACTCAATAGCTACGAATCGGAAATTATTCGCAAAGAAAGCACTTCTTCAGGGCTAGACCAGCTTAAAGATGGTGCTATTATTTTCAATACCTGCGCCGTCACTGCCGAAGCCGTACGGCAAGCAAAACAAGCTATCCGCAAAGCGCGACGCGAAAATCCTCATGCCCGCATTATTGTAACAGGCTGTGCCGCCCAAACAGAAGCACAAAATTTTGCCTCGATGACAGAAGTGGATCTCGTTTTAGGAAACGAAGACAAACTTCATGCCCATTCTTATCGTCAACTTCCTGATTTTGGTATTAACCATTCCGAAAAGGTGCGCATCAATGATATCATGGAAGTGCAAAAAATTGCTCCCCATATGGTCAGTGCAATGCAAGAACGCACCCGCGCTTTTGTACAAGTGCAAAACGGATGCGATCATCGCTGTACATTTTGCATTATTCCTTATGGACGTGGACCATCTCGTTCAGTTCCCATGGGGGCTGTCATAGAGCAAATTAGAAAACTGACAGGCGAGGGAATTCAAGAAGTGGTCCTTACAGGTGTTGACCTTACAAGTTATGGTCACGATCTGCCTGGAAAAGCTACTCTAGGAAAATTAACTTCAGCCATTTTGCATCATATCCCTGACTTAGCCCGATTACGCCTCTCATCTATTGATTCCATTGAAGCAGATGAAGAACTCATAAATCTTTTAGCTTATGAAAAAAGGATCATGCCTCATTTGCATTTATCTTTGCAAGCAGGCGATAATATGATTTTAAAACGGATGAAACGTCGGCATTTGCGTGAACATGCTATTCAATTTTGCCAAGAATTGCGTGCCAAACGTCCTACAATGGTTTATGGTGCCGACTTGATTGCTGGTTTTCCTACGGAAACAGAAGAGATGTTTCAAAACAGTCTTGCTTTAATCAAAGATTGTCATTTAACCCACCTTCATGTTTTCCCCTTTAGTCCAAGAGAAGGTACACCTGCCGCACGGATACCACAAGTCAACCGTAAAATAGTTAAGATGCGTGCTGAAAGATTGCGTAAAGCAGGTGAGGAAGCTTACCAAAAACATCTTGCTCATTTACAAAACAGTCAACAAACAATTCTCGTTGAAAAAGATGAAATTGGACGAACAGAAGATTATACTCTTGTACAAATTAAAGGTGCAAAAGCAGGAACAATTGTTCAAGCCCTTATCATTGACCATGATGGCGATAAATTAATTGCTGTCCTTCCAAAATTAAACGCTGCTTGAGCCGGAAAACTCTTATGAAAAAATCTTTTATAAAAAAAATATTCTCTTTTAACAAATCTAAAGATCAGGAAATGGAACAAATTTCTATTCTTGATAAAAACGATATAATAGAAGAAAATGAAGACAAAAATGAAAGGGCAAAAAACGGTCAAATCTCTACAGATGCAGAACAAGAAGAAAAAGCAGAAAATCAAAAGTTAAGATCTGTAGAATGTGATGAAAAATTCCAATCTTTAGAGTCGCATTCTGATAAAGCCCCCCTTTCTGGTAAAATTCCCCCTTATGGCAAAATTCTTGTCACAAACACCATTTGTGAAAAAAAGAATGAAGAAACTTTATCTGAACCCTCTGTTGAACAAAAAAAGACAGCGTGGTTTGGACGCCTTAGAAAAGGTCTAGCCCTTTCTTCACAACGCCTAAGCGGATCAATCAGCGATCTTTTTGTTAAAAGAAAACTTGATGAAGAGACATTGCAAGAGCTCGAAGATATTCTTATTCAAGCTGACCTCGGTCTAGAGACAGCAACACGCATCACAAATACTTTGGCTTCCAGTCGTTATGGAAAAGATCTCTCCTCAGATGACATTCACACAATTGTCGCTGATGAGATCAAAAAAGTTCTGGAACCTGTTGCCATGCCATTAGAACTTGATCTAAGTCATAAGCCTCATGTTATTTTGCTGGTAGGTGTAAATGGTACTGGAAAAACGACAACAATTGGAAAAATTGCAGCCAAATTAACTGAAGGAGGACTAAACATTATGCTTGCTGCTGGTGATACTTTCCGAGCCGCAGCGATTGAACAATTGCATATTTGGGGTAAACGTACCGATTCTCCTGTTATTTCAACCAAATTGGGTGCAGATGCCGCAAGTTTAGCCTTTGATGCTTTTGAAAAAGCAAAAAAAGCAAACAGTGATGTATTAATTATTGATACGGCCGGGCGTTTACAAAATAAATCTGAATTGATGGATGAGTTGGCAAAGATTATTCGTGTTTTAAGAAAACACTCCCCCCAAGCGCCCCATACAATCCTTCAAACGCTTGATGCAACAACCGGACAAAATGCACTCAGCCAAGTGGAGATTTTCCGTGATATTGCTGGTGTTAATGGTTTGGTCATGACAAAGCTAGATGGGACTGCACGAGGAGGAATTCTTGTCGCTATCGCAGCAAAATATAAATTACCCATTTATTTTATCGGTGTAGGAGAGAATATTGAAGACCTTCAACCCTTTTCTGCTTCTGACTTTGCCGAAACTATCGTAGGAAAACATGTATGAAACAACCTTTATCTAACCCTAGTTCACACAATAATTCTGAGAAAAATATGAATAATAATAAAAAAACTTCCCTCTCCCCAACACTTAAGTTTCTCTTAGAAATGGGACCATTGGTCGCCTTCTTTTTTGCCAATTATAAGGGAGAATGGTTGATAAAAAAAATTGAATTTTTTCAAAATTTTAGTAAACCCATTTTCCCTGCAACAGCTATTTTTATGGTAGCGATTATTATTTCTCTAAGCTTATCATGGATCCTTGCAAGACAAATTCCTATTATGCCTCTTATTTCGGGAATATTTGTTCTCGTTTTTGGCTTTTTAACGCTCTGGCTTCATAATGAAACTTTCATAAAGATGAAACCAACAATCATTAACAGCTTATTTGCTTTTATACTTTTTGGTGGAATGTTTTTTAAAAAACCACTTTTACGTTATGCTCTTGACTCTACCTTAAAACTTGATGATTTAGGCTGGCAAAAACTCACCTATCGTTGGGCGTTTTTTTTCGTTTTTCTTGCCCTTTTGAATGAAATCATTTGGCGTAATTTTAGCGATAATTTTTGGACGAGTTTCAAAGTATTTGGCGTCATGCCTATAACAGTTCTTTTCATGCTTACCCAAATGCCTCTTATACTAAAACACTCACAAGGGCTTTTTACAGAAGAGGATAAATCTAATTCTTAAACAAATTCACGACGACAGATTACTTTACGTATTTATTGATAGATATACTGTTCAGGAGAAAAAACATGTTGATTGAGCAGTTTGTTTGTAGAAAAGATAATTTTGGTGTACTCATTCATGATGAAAAAAGCGGTATGACAGCCGCAATGGATGCTCCTGAAAGCAAAGCAATTCACAATGTTTTAAAGCGTCGTAATTGGGAACTTCACACTATTTTTGTGACTCACCATCATTATGATCATGTAGAAGCCGTAGCAGAATTAAAACAAGTGTACAACGCTACGGTTATCGGACCAGAAGCAGAAAAAGAAAAAATTCATCATCTCGATCAAACACTTCAACCTGATGAGAAACTTCTCTTTGGTTCTCACATACTTTTAGCTCTCTCAACACCTGGCCATACTTTAGGAGCATTATCCTATTATTTTCTTGAAAAAAAATTACTCTTTGCTGGAGATACACTTTTTTCACTTGGCTGTGGGCGTCTATTTGAGGGAACAGCAGTACAAATGCTAAATTCTCTAAAAAAACTTCGTCAACTTCCTGATGAAACACTTCTCTATTGTGGACATGAATACACAAAAAATAATGCTCTTTTTGCATTGACACTTGATCCACATAATCCAAAACTTCAACAAAGAGCAGAAGAAGTTTTTTCATTACGCGCAAAAAATGCCATGACTCTCCCTGTCACTTTAGGACAAGAAAAAGCAACAAACCCCTTTCTTCGCTGGGATAATCAAGCAATCAGAAAAAATCTTTCAATGAAAGACTCTACAGATGAAGAAGTTTTTGCAGAAATTCGAAAAAGAAAAGATAATTTTTAGTCATGTTTAAACTTGCATTGTGCTTTTTCTTTTTTTTCCCTTTTGTATCATATGCTCAAGATACAAGACAGAATACTGATGATTCTTTTTTTATATCACCTGTCATCGGCAATTATCCCTTAACAGAAACTTTTCTTTTAAAGTTAGAAAAAATTGAACAAGAATGTAAAAATTTACTTCCAAAAACAAAAAATGATCCTATCACTTATCATTCTAATGTTCACTCTAATATTGAAAATTACACTGCCTATATTTCTAGTAAACCAAAAATCGTGAGTATTTTAAAAGAAAATAATCTCACACCTAAAGAGTTCGCTGCTGGAACCTTAACACTTGAAAGAATATCAATGCGTCTTGTATTTCTACCCGAAAAGGAATATTCACCTGAGAAGCCTGTTATATCTCTAAACAATTTTGAATTTGTTAAGAAACATTTTTACAAAATAACGAATCTTTTAGGGAGTTGTGAAGAACTGATTCTGAGAAACTAATCAATTATGAAACGACAAAAAATATCATTTCATTACTATAATTGGTCAAGATATTGATTTATAATGATAATTAACTATTTTACATATCAAATAAGGAGCACGAATATCGTAAGATTCTCTTATTTCTAAGTTTTCTCATGTTAAATCAATCAAAACCATCTGCTTGTACCTTACAGCGGGAAGAGGGACATGTGGAGTGAAGCTCTACAATAAAAATACCTTTTATGAATTGTCTTAAGTATCAAAGACTTTAGTACCACCTTGGGAGTTAGCAAACTGTGTAATGATGCAGCTTGTTTCTTGATAAGCCAAAAAATAGAGGTACTCTGTAATTTTATATTCTTAGTGAGGCTTTATAATTACACCACTCACGGGGCACCATCACGAAATGAACTTGGAAGCGTTGAAAGATGTATTTTAAAAACAAGTAAAAACAAGCGTGTGAATTAACAACCCAATGACGTTCTATTCTTCGTGAGAGGCATGACCCTATTAAAAATCATCATATTTTACCATTCTGAATAACTATCTTCTGGTTATATTCAAATGACTTTTCCTAAAAATAAAGAGCAACAGATGAAAAAGTCTTTATTGAAATTCAAAAAAGAAGAATATTTTTTAATTATGTTTAAGTTTGCATTGTACTTTCTTTTCCTTTTTCCTTTTGCATTACATGCTCAAGACAAAAAGCAAAAAACAAATAATCCCTCTCTTATATCATCTCCTGTTGCAAACTACCCCTTAACAGAAGATCTTCTTTTAAAGTTAGAGAAAATTGAAAAAGAATGTAAAACTTTACCTCCAAAACAGCAAAATACAAAGAATAATCCTACCACTTATGATGATCACATTGAAGGATATATCACTTATATTTCTAGTAAAAGAGGACTCGTAAATATTTTAAGAGAAAATAATTTTACACCCAAAGATTTTGTTGTTGCCCACCTAACACTTCAAGCAACACTGAATATGCTCACAAATGAAGAAATTTCTACTTATGAACAAAACGTTGTACTTTCCAGTAATATAGAATTTGCTAAAGAGCATATGTATAGAATAATCAAAATTTTAAAAGGGAATTGTTAAGAAAACTCTTTTTAAAATAATTGATTAACTTTGTAAACGACGGCAAATTTCATCTAATTGTTCTAGTGAAGAATAATGTATTTTTAAATCACCACCTTTTTTACCATGACGAATAATAACTTTCATTCCAATGACATCTGCAAGTAATTTTTCTAAAGATTTTGTTTCTGCATCTTTTTCCATAGCAGTACGTTTTTTAGTCTTAGGATTTGCCTGCTCATATGCAAGTATTTCTGTTTGACGTACCGAAAGCCCTTCACGGATAATTTTTTCAGCTAAATCTTGTGGATTATCAACAGTTATAAGACACCGTGCATGTCCCGCAGAAAGTTGCCCATCTGTTAGAAGTTGTTGTACTTTTTCTGGAAGTTTTAACAAACGAAGTGTATTTGCAACATGACTACGACTTTTTCCGATAACTTGCGCTAAATCGACTTGTGTATAATCATGTTCATTCAACAGCATCTCATATCCTTTTGCTTCTTCGATAGGATTAAGATCAGCCCGCTGAACATTTTCAATAATAGCCAATTCCAAAGCAGTTTTATCATCCACATCACGGACAATAACGGGCAATTGACTTAAATTTGCACGTTGTGCTGCACGCCAACGCCGTTCACCTGCGATCAATTCAAACCGATGAGAATGACCTTTTAAGGGTCTTACAATAACAGGCTGAACCACACCGTGCTGACGAATTGATTGTGCTAAATTATCAAGCTCTGTTTCAGTAAAATGACGTCGCGGATTGTGAGGATTACATGAAATAGATTCAAGAGGAACAAATCGTTCGGAAATGCTACTGGATTCAGTCAATTTATCAAAACTTGATGAACGTGCAAGATTGTTGTTTAAATTGATATCTCCAATCAATGCTGCTAATCCACGTCCTAGTCTTTTTTTTGAGAGATCATCATTCATAATTTTTCTCTTTGAATTTTTAGTTTTTTTATATTTCTAAGCAGCAGCACGTGCTTGTTTTTCACGTTGTATCATTTCTGATGCTAGACGCAAATAAGCTTGGCTTCCAGCACATTTGAGATCATAAAGCAATACAGGTTTACCAAAAGAGGGTGCTTCTGATACTCTTACATTTCGTGGAATAACAGTACGATAAACTTTATCTCCCATAAAAGAGCGTACATCTTCAACAACTTGATTTGAAAGATTATTACGTCCATCATACATTGTCAGAACGATACCTTGGATTTCTAGAGATGGATTAAGAACAGATCGTACTTGTTTTACTGTTTCAAGCAATTGACTTAAACCTTCAAGCGCTAAAAATTCACATTGCATAGGTACCAAAACAGAATCGGCAGCCCCCATAGCATTCAATGTAAGAAGATTAAGTGATGGTGGACAATCAATTAAAATATAATTGAATTTTTTTTCCATTTCCGGATCATCATAGAGAGCTTTACGTAAACGTTGGATACGATCTTGTGATGAAGAAATTTCCATCTCCACACCTAAAAGATCAAGTGTAGAAGGAACTATATGAAGATTGGGTACGGCTGTTTTTAAAGCTGCTTGTGTAATTGAAACTCCTGAAACCAGAACATCATAAGACGATAAAGGACGGCTATTACGATCAATTCCTAAGCCTGTACTAGCATTACCTTGTGGATCAACATCCATAATAAGAACATTTTCACCAATGGCTGCTAAAGCCGTTGCAAGATTAATTGCTGTGGTTGTTTTTCCGACTCCACCCTTTTGGTTTGCAATAGCGATAATTCGTGTTTCGCTCATTTTGCTTTACCCTCTATATGATCGAATATGAGAAATTTCTAAAATAACAGAATTTTCATCAACTTTACTTTTATGTTTTAACAGATCAAAGCGCCAATTGGCAGAGGCATTTTTTATTTCTGTAGCGTAATCCCGACCTTTTTGCAAAAGAGCGATTGTTTTTTCTGTTAATAAAGGAAAAATAAGCTGTAAAAGCTCATTGAGCGGCGCTAGTCCCCGTGCCGTTATAATATCGGATATGGGAATTTTTTGATAGATATCTTCAATTCTAGCATGATAAACCGTTGCAGGAAGATTAAGTTGAGCAATAACTGTTCGCAAAAAAGCAACTTTTTTTCCATTACTTTCAACAAGATTAATATGTCCTGATCTTTTTTCTTTCAGAAAGATAGCAATCACAATTGCGGGAAAACCTCCTCCTGATCCTAGATCACACCACTGCAAAGAATGACTACACAAAGGAAAAATTTGTGCTGAATCTAAAACATGCCGTTTCCATAAATCTGGTATTGTTGTAGCAGATATCAAATTAATGTGTGCATTCCATTGAAGTATTAAAGACTCAAACTGAATTAAATTTTCCATCGTTTCACGTGAAACAGAAGGAATAATATCTAACAGTTGCTTGTACTTTTGTTCTATAGAAGAATCCATTAAGCTGTTTTAGCCTTTTCACGTCGTTGACGTTGAATATACGTAATAATAAGGGATAACGCGGCGGGTGTCATACCATCAATTTTTTGTGCATCAGCAATTGAACGCGGCGACACTTCTTGAATTTTTGATTTAAGTTCGTTTGAAAGACCTGAAATTGCCTGAATATCAAGAGATGAAGGAATTTCCAAACGCTCATCTCTCTGAAGAGAGGCAATATCTTGTGCTTGTTTATCTAAATAAACCGCATATTGTGCTTCAATTTCTAAAGATTCTACCGTTTTAGAATCAATTGTTCGTAATTGTGGCCAAAAATGTGAAAGACGCTCTAAAGTCATATGAGGATAAGCAAGAAAATCATAAGCCGAACGCCGAATTCCATCATGATTCACGTGTAATCCATGAGCAGAAGCTTCATTAGGTGTTAAAAAGAGATTTTTGCATATTGATCGTGCTTGATCAAGCCGTTGTTTCTTTTTCTTATAACAATCCCAACGTACTTTACTGACAATACCCCATTCTTGGGCCAAAGGTGTTAAACGCGTATCAGCATTATCAGACCGTAAAGATAAACGAAATTCAGCACGTGATGTAAACATTCTATAAGGTTCACAAACACCTCGTGAAACCAAATCATCAACCATAACACCAATATAAGAGATAGAACGACTTATAAGTATTTCATCTAATTTTCCAACTTTACGTGCCGCATTTAATCCTGCTAAAAGTCCTTGTGCTGCAGCTTCCTCATATCCTGTTGTACCATTAATTTGTCCCGCTAAAAACAATCCTGGTAAAGAGCGTAATTCTAAGCTTTTTGTTAATTGTTGTGGATTAACAAAATCATACTCAATAGCATAACCAGACTGTAAAACTGTAGCATTTTCCAATCCTTCAATGGTTTTCAAGAAGGAAATTTGTACATCTTCAGGAAGAGAAGTAGAAAGACCATTTGGATAGACCGTATCATCATTTAATCCTTCTGGTTCCAGGAAAATCTGATGTCCATCACGTTCCCCAAATTTAACAATTTTATCTTCAACTGAGGGACAATAACGAGGTCCTAATCCTTCAATATTTCCAGAATATAAAGCAGAAAGATGGATATTATCACGAATAATTTGATGTGTTTGCGCATTTGTACGTGTTATTGCACATTCAATTTGTGGCTGTTCAACTTTTTCTGTTAAAAGAGAAAAAGGAACAGGATTTTCATCTGCTTGTTGTTTTGGAAGGCGATACCAATCTATTGTTTTTTTACTCAAACGAGCAGGGGTTCCAGTTTTTAATCGCCCAAGTTTTATATGATAATTTTTCAAACGTTCAGCAAGTTTCACACTTGATGGATCTCCCATGCGACCAGCAGCCCATGTTTTATCACCAATATGAATAAAGCCATTTAAAAATGTCCCTGTTGTTAAAACAACAGCGCCGGAAAAAATTGTTCCTTGTCTTTTTAAAATAACACCTGATACACTATGATCTTTAACAACCAAATCAATAACTTCATCTTCAATGAGCGTCAGATTTTCTTGTTCTTTTAAAAGTTTTTGAATGGCTTCTTTATAGAGTTGTCTATCAGCTTGTGCCCGTGGACCTCTCACTGCTGGTCCCTTACGTCGATTAAGGAGTCTAAACTGAATTCCAGCAGCATCTGCTGCTCTTCCCATGAGACCATCTAACGCATCTATTTCACGTACTAAATGCCCTTTCCCAAGTCCCCCAATAGCAGGATTACACGACATTGTTCCCAGTGCTGATATTTTATGTGTCACAAGTGCTGTACGTGCACCTACACGCGCTGAAGCTGAAGCTGCTTCACAGCCTGCATGACCACCACCAACAATGATAACATCATATGATTGCATTTAATTCATTCCATAGAGAATAGTTCTAAGGTTTCACGTGAAACAGGATATAAATTACATAATCTTTTAAATCTGTCTATGAAATAATCAATGTTTCACGTGAATCATTATTTACCAACACAAAACTCTGAAAAAATAATATCAAGTAAATCTTCAACATCAATATCTCCCGTAATTCTTCCAAGAAAATCACTTGCACGACGGAGATGTTCTGCGCGTAAACTGAGATCAAGAGAATGATAATTGAGAGAATTTTCAATCTCCTTAACAGCTTCCTTTAATAATTGAAGTTGTCTTTTACGCGCCGGAACAAGATTGCCAACTTCAGAAGCACGATGATGACAAAATGATTCAAGTTCTTTGATAAAACAATCAAAATTTAAACCAGTTAATGCAGAAAATTGTATAGACCAGCATGGATCATTTTTCTCATAAAGATCAAGCTTATTACCAACACGCCATATTTCAGCCGATGTTTCTGGTAAATCAACTTGCTTAGGATTTCCCATATCATAAACTAAAATAACCAAATCAGCTTCTCTCACATGCTGTTTAGCAACTTCTATTCCTAATTGTTCTATTTTATTTTCTGTTTTTCTAAAACCAGCAGTATCCGTTAAAAAAATAGGTAAACCACCAAGAGTAAGTCTCATTTCTAAAGCATCACGAGTCGTTCCAGCTTCTTCCGTCACAATAGCAACAGATCTTCCTGCAAGACGATTCATAATGCTTGATTTCCCAGAATTAGGAGCCCCCGCAATAACAATTTTTAATCCATCACGTAAAATACTCGCACGTTCTCCTTCACGAATATGTTCTCGAAGAGAAGTACAAAGATCTTCTACATCTTTCCAAATTTTATCGGATATTGCATCAGGAATATCTGCTTCATCAGCAAAATCAAGTTCTGCTTCAATAAAAGCACGCGCCTTTGTAAGCTTATGACGCCAATCACGATAAAGTGTTGTTAAATGTCCACTTGTCCCCATAACCGCTAAACGCCGTTGGCTTTCCGTTTCTGCTTCTATTAAATCAGCAAGACCTTCTGCTTGAACAAGATCTAATTTTCCCTCCATAAATGCACGACGTGAAAATTCACCCGCCTCTGCAATACGGCATCCAGAAAATGTCGATAATTCATCGAGAAAACGATTAACAACTGCTTTTCCGCCATGTAAATGGAATTCTGCACAATCTTCTCCCGTAAAACTATGAGGAGCAGGAAAAAAAACAGTTAAAGCAGAATCTAAAAAACTACCATCACGAGCAATGAGATTTCCATAATGCATAAAGCGTGCTTTAGGTAAACAACCACACAGTGTTTTAACGATATGCACAACATGAGGACCAGAAAGCCGAATGACTGCAACCCCTGAAGGTAACAATCCACTCGAAACAGCAAAGATTGTATCCACAGGTTTTTTCCTAATAAAAACTTTAATGTCTCTAGGTATTCATTGAATCAAAAAATTCACTATTGTTTTTTGTTTGCTTTAATTTATCAATCAAAAACTCAATTGCATCTGTTACATTCATAGGCGCTAAAATACGACGAAGAACAAAAATTTTATGCAAATCTTGTCGTGCGACTAAAAGTTCTTCTTTACGCGTTCCTGACTTCAAAATGTCCATAGCAGGGAAAATACGCTTATCAGCAACTTTTCGATCAAGAACGATTTCCGAGTTACCAGTTCCTTTAAATTCTTCAAAAATAACCTCATCCATACGGCTACCTGTATCAATCAAAGCCGTTGCAATGATGGTTAAAGATCCACCTTCCTCAATATTACGTGCAGCACCAAAAAAACGTTTTGGGCGCTGCAAGGCATTTGCATCCACCCCACCTGTCAAAACCTTACCTGAAGAAGGAACAACCGTATTATATGCACGACCTAAACGTGTAATAGAATCCAGAAGAATAACAACATCACGTCCATATTCAACGAGGCGTTTGGCTTTTTCAATGACCATTTCTGCTACTTGTACGTGACGTATTGCAGGTTCATCAAAAGTAGAAGAAACAACCTCTCCTTTTACTGACCGCTGCATATCAGTAACCTCTTCTGGTCGTTCATCAATCAAAAGAACAATAAGATAACATTCGGGATGATTAGTGGTAATAGAATGAGCAATATTTTGCAATAAAACTGTTTTTCCCGTCCGAGGTGGCGCGACAATTAATCCTCTTTGTCCTTTTCCCAATGGAGATATCAGATCAATTACACGCGATGACATATCCTTCTCTGTAGGATCTTGTATTTCCATTTGGAAGCGTTCATTTGAATAAAGAGGCGTAAGATTATCAAAGTGAATTTTGTAGCGAATCTTCTCAGGTTTTTCGAAATTAATTGTATTAATTTTAAGAAGAGCAAAATAACGCTCCCCTTCTTTTGGGCTCCGTATAGGACCTTCAATGGTATCACCTGTTTTTAAAGAAAAAGACTGAATTTGTGAAGGTGAAAGATAAATATCATCAGGTCCAGGAAGATAGTTAGCGTCAGCAGACCGCAAAAATCCAAATCCGTCTTGTAAAACTTCAACAACACCTTCTCCTATAATTTCTACATCTTGTAGAGCAAGTTTTTTCAAAATAGCAAACATTAATTCTTGTTTGCGCATAAGGGAAGCATTTTCAACTTCCAATGTTTCAGCAAAAGAAACAAGTTCAACGGGATTTTTGCTTTTAAGTTCTTGTAGTTTCATTTTTTGCATGAAGTATGCTCTTTATAATTAAGGAGAGAATTACCCTAAACAATTTTGGAGATTTTATAGAATGAAATATTTATAAGAAAAAAATATTTTACACTCAATTTTTTCAATCTGCAAGTGCCATTTATATGAAATTTATTCGTGTAATATTAAGAAATTATGTAAAAAATTTGAAAAAATATAAAATCCGAATAGTATTTAATTATTTCATAATAAAAATATGAACTTAACCTATAGCATCAATGAAATATCATTCAAAAGCATTTTTCCAAAACTTTTTATTAATAAATTTATATTAAGAGAGGATTCTTTTTATTTAAAGCTGTGTTTAGTGTGAATTATTATTTATGCTTTATTTATCCTCAATTTTATCCACAAAAGAAAAGAAAAAAAGAATAAAAATAACACTATCTTAAAGCTATTATCCCCTCTTTTTTCTTATAAGAGGACTTCGATTATCACAAGGGTTTAATTTGTGCATAATAATGGAAAAATTTTCCTAAATTTTAGTTTTATAAAAATTTCTGAAGATATATACACATGTCTTAACAAGGAGTTAAAATTTTTGTGACAAAAGAAAAAAAATCCTTTCATTTACACATGCTTTCTGATGCAACGGGGGAAACATTAATCTCTGTTGGAAGAGCTGTAGCATCGCAGTATACCATGATTCAGGCAACAGAGCATATCTATCCTATGATTCGTAATAAAGTACAGTTACAAAAAGCTCTTGATGAAATACAACAAGAGCCAGGTATTGTTCTTTACACAATAATTGATGAAGAACTTAAACTTCTTCTTCAAAAAAAATGCGAAAAAATAAAAGTTCCCTGTATTGATATATTATACCCTGTTTTAAATGCTTTTCAGTCTTACCTTGGGATGCCAACACACTTACGTGCGAGTGCACAACATGATCTTAATGCAGATTATTTTCGTCGTATTGAGGCACTCGATTTTACGATAGAGCATGATGACGGACAGTCTTCCAGTAGCTTGTCTGAAGCAGATGTAATTCTTGTAGGAATTTCAAGAACCTCTAAAACACCAACAAGTATCTATTTAGCAAATCGCGGAATCAAAACGGCCAATGTCCCCCTTATTCCTAATATTGATTTGCCAGAATCCCTTTTAGAGGCAAAAAGTTCTTTGATTATTGGTTTAATTGCTTCAGCTGAAAGAATCTCACATATTCGCCAAAATCGAGAGTTGGGAGAAGGTTTTGCTCTTGAGAGTTATACGAATCGTATTAACATAGCTGAAGAATTAATCTATGCAAAACGCATTTGCGAACGTTTTGGTTGGCCTATTATTGATGTCACAAGGCGCTCTATTGAAGAAACTGCTGCTGCAATATTTGAACTTTTATCACGATTTCGTGAAGGAAAATGAGAGAAAATTCTTATGAACGCAGAGACATTAATATTAGCATCTCTTAGTTCTTATCGTGCACAATTATTGAAAAAAGCAGGTTTAAATTTTTTCATTGAGGGAGCTTCTTTTGATGAAAGAGAAGTAGAAAAAAAAGCAAAAGAAAAAACACTCAAAGAACTCAGCTGTTTTCTTGCGAGTGCAAAAGCAAAAAATGTTTCAGATCGTTTTCCTAATGCTTTCGTTATTGGTTGTGATCAAGTGCTTGATTTGGAAGGTCAAGTTTTTCATAAAGCAACAAATATTAAGGAAGCACATCAACGTTTATGTGATTTATCAGGAAAAACGCATTCTCTTCATAGTGCAGTAGCTTTATTTAAAAATGGACAAAAAATTTGGGTTGAAGCTTTTAGTGCCCATATGTCCGTACGTTTACTTTCATCAAAATTTATTGAACGTTATTTAGCGCGCGTAGGAAAAGATGTTCTAAACAGTGTGGGAGTCTATCAAATTGAAGGGGAAGGGATTCATCTCTTTGAAAAAATTGATGGAGATTTTTTTACCATTGTTGGTTTACCTTTGCTACCTCTACTCGTAAAATTACGTCATTTAGGAATTATTGATGGTTGACTTAACAATAGAAAAAATAAATTATCCCCGTGCTTTTGTTGTTGGTTTTCCTATTCATCATTCAAAATCGCCAAGAATTCATAATTTTTGGCTTAAACAATATGGTTTACAAGGGGAATATCTTGCACAGGAAGTAACCTCTGAAAAATTCAGTTATTTTATTACTTCTTTACAAAAAATGGGCTTTTGTGGAGGAAATGTTACTTTACCGCATAAACAAGAAGCCTTTCGTTTAGCAGATTATAAAGATGAGAGAGCAACAATGATTGGTGCTGCTAATACACTTTGGTATGAAGGAGATAAACTTTGTGCCACAAATAGTGATGCCTATGGTTTTAGCGCTAATCTTGATGATTTTGCATCTGATTGGGGAGGGGAAACAGCTCTTGTATTTGGAGCAGGTGGCGCTGCACGCGCTATCCTATATGCTTTAAAAAAACGGGGATTTGAGCAGATTTATTTAGTTAACCGTACAAAACAACGCGCTGATGATTTAGCCCAACATTTTGGAAAAACCATTAAAGTCTACGATTGGCATAAAATCGATGAAATACTTTATCAAGCTGATTTAATTGTTAATACAACTTCTATTAGCATAAAAAAAACTGAAGAAAAAAGTGATTCTTTTTTTTGTGATTTTCATAAGGCAAAAAAAACGGCATTAGTAACAGATATTGTTTATACACCATTGATAACCCCTTTTTTACAACGGGCAAAAGCTTGTGGTCTAAAAACTGTTGATGGGTTTGGGATGCTTCTACATCAGGCTGTTATAGGTTTTGAACGGTGGTTTGGAATAAGACCACAAGTAACAAAAGCTTTACGGACAGCTATTTTAGAGGATATGAGTGAAGAGAGAGAATGAAGATCATAGGATTGACGGGATCAATTGCTATGGGAAAATCAACAGTTGCTGATTTTTTTAAGCAAGCGGGTATTTCTGTTTTTAGTGCTGATGAGGCAGTACAACAGCTTTATAAAAGCGAGCCAGCTTTATCTCGCATAGAGCGTATTTTTCCTGGTGTTGTTGAAAATGGTGAAGTTAATCGTTTGAAACTTTCTGAAATTTTGATTGACGATAAGGAAAAATTACAAACATTAGAAAAAATAATTCACCCTTTGGTGCAAGAAAAAGAAAAAGAATTTATTAACACAGCGCGCCACCAGGGGGAAAAATTAGTTATTCTTGATATTCCACTTCTGTTTGAAAAAAATGGTGAAAGTCGTGTGGATGGCGTTATTGTTGTTTCTGCTCCACCAGCAATACAAAAAGAACGTGTAATGATTCGACAAGGTATGAATGAGAAAAAATTTGCCTTTATCAATGCTCAACAAATGCCGGATGAAAAAAAACGAGAGCGTGCTGATTTTATAATTGATACAGGGAAAGATCTAGAGAATACACGTCAACAAGTTTTTGATGTAATAAGAAAATTGCTGAAGAATTAAAATCATGCGGGAAATTATTTTTGATACAGAAACAACAGGTTTAGATAAAGAGAAAGATCGCATAATCGAAATTGGTTGTGTAGAAATGGTTGATCGTTATCTTACGGGGCGCCAATTTCACGTTTATTTAAACCCTGAAGGCGTTATTATTCCTGATGAAGTTGTAGCAATTCATGGATTAACCAATGAACGCCTAAAAAACGAGAAAAGTTTTAGTGATATTGTTGATGAATTTTTAGGATTTATCAATGGTGCGACCATGATTGCGCACAATGCGAGTTTTGATATAGGTTTTATTAATGCAGAATTAAAACGTGTCAATAAGCCGCTTATCAGTGTTGATAATATTCTTGATACATTGGCTATGGCACGGCGTAAATTTCCTATGGGCCCTAATTCTCTTGATATTTTATGCAAACGTTTTGGAATTGATAACAGTCATCGTGTTCTTCATGGTGCTCTCCTTGATGCAGAGATTTTGGCCGATGTTTATATTGAACTGATTGGTGGAAAACAGGGCGTATTGGGTTTTGATAACAAAAGGAATGTTGATGAACATACCCAAAATGAGAAAGATACGTCTTATGCAGTTAAATTTCGTCCACAAGCTTTACCTTCAAGATTGAGTGCACAAGAAAAAAGGTTGCACGCTGATTTTATCAATAAAATGGGTGAAAAAGCTCTGTGGAATAATTTCAAAATTCATGAATAACATCTCTATCTTTTCTCTAAAAAAGTTACTTAAGATTAAAAATAAAAAATACAGATGCCAAAAAAAACGGTCGTTGTGGGGAGGGGAACACCACAACGACCTTGTCGCTACATCGTACCTCAGCTATCATAGGAGGAGCAAAATGAAAGCTATTAATCCTGTAACAGCAAAGAAAAGCTCTAGGTACGTAATATAAAGTGCAACGACTTCATGTCTTATGAAAAGAAAAAATGGCTTTTTAGAGGCAAGATGAAAAAAATTAAAATAAAAGTGAAAAAAATATATAAGGGTAATGTGTTTTTTTAGCTGAAATGGAGAGATAAAATTGTCATGAAAGCGACAGATCATCTTTTGTTGGTTGACGGATCGGGCTATGTTTTTCGTGCTTACTATGCTTTACCGCCTTTAAAACGTAAAAAGGATGGACTTCCTGTAGGAGCAGTAGCTGGTTTTTGTAATATGTTATGGAAATTACTCTGTGACGCTCGTAACACAGCGACTGGTATTGTTCCAACACACTTTGCTGTTATTTTTGATTATTCATCTGATACTTTTCGAAAACAAATTTACCCTCAGTATAAAGCGAATCGCATTGAGCCTCCCGAAGATTTAATTCCTCAATTCGCGTTAATACGCCAAGCAACAAAGGCTTTTAATTTGCCTTGTATTGAAAAGGAAGGCTTTGAAGCGGATGATTTGATAGCAACCTATGCACAATTGGCAACAAAGGTTGGTGCAAAAACGACCATTATATCTTCTGATAAGGATCTTATGCAACTCGTCAATAAGCATGTATCCTTGTATGATGGAATGAAAGACAAGCATATAGGCATCTCAGAAGTTATAGAAAAATGGGGTGTTACCCCTGAAAAGATGATCGATTTACAAGCGTTAATTGGAGATTCGACGGATAACGTACCGGGTATTCCAGGTATTGGACCAAAAACTGCTGCTCAGTTGTTAAATCAGTTTGGTTCTCTTGATCTTTTGTTGCAACGTGTGACTGAAATTAAACAAACAAAACGACGTGAAAACATACAAGCGTATAGTGAACAGGTTAAAATTTCTCGTGAACTTGTTAGGCTTAAAACAGATGTTCCTATAGACAGTGATTTAGATGATTTTATTTTAGAGCCACAAGATGGACCACGCTTAATTGCTTTTTTGAAAGCGATGGAATTTTCAACATTAACGCGTCGTGTGGCAGAGACGACAGCATGCGATGCAGCTGTTATTGATGCACTTGATGTAGATGTTGAATGGGAAAAACAGAATTATGGGCATGATTCTGATATCAAAAATATTGAGAAAGCATCTCTTCATAATTTTTCTGAAAATTCTCCACAAGTTTTTGCACAACAACGTAAAGATCAAGCAATAACTCAAAAAATTACAAGAGATACTTATACAACAATTCTTGATGAGGAAATTTTAAAAGAGTGGTTATCACAAGCACAAGAACAGGGTTTTTTTGCTTTTGATACTGAGACAACATCTCTTGATCCAATGCAAGCAAAGCTTGTTGGTTTTTCACTCGCATTACAGCCAGAAAAAGCAGCCTATATACCTCTTGAACATTTTGATGAAGGAGAGGAGGACCTTTTGAGGGGTGGGCGCATTGCCTCGCAGATTGAAACCCGAAAAGCTTTAGCACTTTTAAAACCGCTATTAGAAGATTCAGCAGTGTTAAAAATTGGTCAGAATATAAAGTATGATTGGTTGGTGATGAAGCAATACGACATTGTAATACGTTCTTTTGATGACACTATGCTTTTGTCATATGCTTTGGATGCTGGAACTTTAACCCATAATATGGATGATTTATCTGAACGTTGGCTTGGACATAAACCAATTGCCTATAAAGATTTAACACATAACGGAAAAAAAATTACTTCTTTTGCACAAGTAGATTTAAAACAAGCAACCCTTTATGCAGCGGAAGATGCCGATATAACGCTACGCCTTTGGCAAGTATTGAAACCGCAACTTGTCGCTCGGGGTATGACAAAAATTTATGAGCGTCTTGATCGACCTCTTGTAGAAGTTCTTGCAAGAATGGAAGAACGTGGGATTCTTATTGATCGGCAGATTTTATTGCGTCTTTCAGGAGAATTGGCACAAGCTGCTTTGATTTTAGAAGAGGAAATTTACAAACAAGCTGATGAAAAATTTAATCTTGCTTCGCCAAAGCAATTAGGGGATATTCTTTTTGGCAAAATGGGATTGCCTGGAGGTGCTAAGACCAAGGGCGGACAATGGTCAACTTCTGCACAGACCTTAGAAGAGTTGTCTGCTGAAGGTCATATTTTACCGCGTAAAATTATTGAGTGGCGTCAACTTGCAAAACTAAAATCTACCTATGCCGATGCTTTGCCTTCTTATATTTTACCAAAAACAGGGCGTGTTCATACGAATTATTCTTTGGCAATAACATCAACAGGGCGATTATCATCATCAGAGCCAAATTTGCAAAATATTCCAGTACGAACTGCTGAAGGACGTAAAATTCGAACAGCTTTTATTGCTCGAAAAGGCCATGTTTTGCTTTCTGCTGATTACAGTCAGATTGAATTACGCATTCTTGCACATATTGCTGATATCAAAGCATTAAAAGAAGCTTTTGCTAAAGGACATGATATTCACGCTATAACGGCATCACAAATGTTTGGCGTTGCGATAGAGGGAATGCATTCGGATATACGACGGCGTGCAAAAGCGATTAATTTTGGTATTATTTATGGTATTTCAGCTTTTGGATTAGCCAATCAATTAGGAATTTCACGCCAAGAAGCAGGTCGTTATATTCAACTTTATTTTGAAAGATTTTCAGGAATTAAAGATTATATGGAAAAGACCAAAAGCTTTGCGCGTGAGAATGGTTATGTAGAAACAATTTTTGGGCGTCGTATCCATTATCCAGAAATAAAAGCAAAGAATGTAAAAATTCGTTCTCTTAATGAGCGAGCAGCTATCAATGCGCCAATTCAAGGCTCTGCGGCCGATATTATTCGCCGTGCTATGATACAGATGGAAGATGCTTTAAAAGAAAAAAATCTATCAGCAAAAATGTTGCTGCAAGTGCACGATGAACTGATTTTTGAAGTATCAGAAGAAGAGAGTAAAAAAACCATGGCTGTTGTTAAAAATGTCATGGAAAATGCTACAATGCCGGTTTTATCTTTGTCTGTACCCCTTGAAGTGAAAGTAATGATGGCTCAAAATTGGGATGAGGCACATTAACCTTTTTCATTTATTTTTAAGGATGTTCATTGCATTGGAAAGATTAAGATAGGCTTTGATCGGCAAATGATCTGAGGCAATGCGCGCAAGTGGTGAATGGTGGTTTTCAAGATTTGTTACCAATTGGTGAGGAAAGGCAAAAACGCGATCAAGGGCTAAGAAAGGAAAGCGAGAGGGAAAGCTTGGTACAACTTCAAGTGTGCTATCAAAATAGGGGTAAAAATGATTTAAAGATGAGCCTTTTCCCAGCCGCCATTCATTAAAATCTCCCATGAGGAGTGTAGGCATAAGGGAGCGTTTTTGCAAGATTGCAAGGAGCATTTTTGTTTGTTGTTTACGAGAATAACGCAGTAAGCTAAAATGAGCCGCGATAATACGAATAGGGCCTGCTGCCATTTCTAATTCTACAATGATAGCTCCACGTGGTTCAATACCGGGAAGAGTGATTTGTAAAGTGTCGCGTACATATCCCTTTCGCAAAAAAAGCGCGTTCCCATGCCAACCATGACCATGAGGTGACATAGTATTGAGAGGCACAGGGATCAAGCCGGTCTCAGCTTTTAACAGCTGAAGATTAATCAAACCAATGCGTTCCCCAAAACGTTTATCTGCTTCTTGAAGAGCAAGGATATCAACTTGTAATTCAGTAATAACACGAACAATCCGTGTAGGATTAAAAATTTTATCAACACCTACACATTTATGCACATTATAGGAGGCAACGGTCAGATCATAATGATTATTTGGGTTGAGGATATTTGATTGATGATGAGAGCGGCTATAGATTGCCTTTAAAAGAGAGTTATGGAGCTTTTGTTGGATAAAGTCGCTAAACTTAGGGAATTTTTGCTTGTAAGGTATTTTTGTCATTTTGCGAAAAGAATAGTCCCTAAGAGGCAAAGGGTAAAAACTTACACTAAAAACAAAAGAACCTTGTTTCTTTTAGAAACAAGGTTCTTTCATTAAGCGATGATTTTTGCAATCAATCACGGTTTGAGCCAAGAAATTGTAGCAAGAAAACAAACATATTGATGAAATCAAGATAAAGACTCAATGCACCCATAATAACTTTACGTCCTCTGGTGTCGCCTTCATCTCCTTCATAATACATTAACTTAATGTTCTGAGTATCGTAAGCTGTTAAACCCGCAAAGATAAAAACACCAATAACGGAGATAGCAAATTGCAAAGCACTTGATCCAAGAAAAATGTTCACGATCATAGAAAGAAACAAACCGATCAATCCCATGAATAAGAACGAACCAATTGCTGTAAGATCACGCTTTGTTGTGTATCCATAAAGTGAAAGAGCTCCAAAAGTTGCAGCGGAAATGACAAAGGTTTGTACAATACTTTCTGTCGTATAACGCAAAACGATAGAAGACAATGAAAGCCCAATCAGAGCGGCATAACCAAAAAAGAGGCTACGAGCAGCATTTGTGCTCAATGTATTAATTTTAAAACTGAGAAATAAAACGGCAACGAGTGGTGCAAACATAACAATATAAGAAAATGGAGATGTATAAAATGTTACTCCAAATGATGTTAAATAAACACTGCTATTGATCTGAGCTGCTGCTTGGCTCATATCTGTTGTCGTTGCTAATGATACAATTGCATAAGCGGCAACAGCTGTAATAAGCAAACCAATGGCCATTGTATTATAGACACCCAACATATAGTCGCGCAATCCCTGATCAATTGATGCATCAGCATGAGAAGCAGGCGCTGAACGTAAATTTTTAAAATTAGCCATAATATAAAATCCTTTAGCATATGTCCCGTCAGATATTGACTTTTTTAAAAGTGTCTCTCTCATTACAGAGATAAACCTCGTATAAGCCTTAAATTAGCAAATACAAAAACCTTTCAGAATCACTGACGGAATTCCAGCATATTCCCCTTTATTATGGAGATTTATTTAAAAATTACAAGAGATTTATCTAAGCAAGGAACCTTACAAATTGGTAAGGAAAAGGTTCATTTTTATGAAAAATATTTCCGTTTTTTTTACCATATTTTTGCAAGATAAAAAGACGATACTAGAAGCTTTTTATTATTCACAGGAACCCTATAATTCCCATCTACAAAATATCTATCTTTACGCTTATGAAGGATTAAGCTGGCATCATCGTTTATTTATAAGCTTTTAATGTTGCAACAGCCCTTGGCAATTTAGACAATATCTAAAAATAAAAAAGGAGTATTTTTTAACGAAGCTAAAGAAAAGTACTGTAAGAAATGATATCTGTAAAAACTAAAAAATATACGAAAAGCAATTACTCTAAGCAAATAAATAGAATTTTAAATGCTGTAAAATATTTTCATATCATGATGTTATAGAGGACATATAGATAAAGAGGTATTGATTTCTATTTGAAGTCAGTTCTTTTGTATTGAGCAAAGATGGAAATGTAAAGTTGAAAAGAAAATAAAAGCTCATAAAGAAAAATATTTTAAACGATTAACCGCAAAAATGGATCAAAAGAAATCAATTTGTAATCAGACTTATGATGGTTAAAAATCTCTGTTTTTTTGAGGCGATGAGAACATCAATGAGGAGATGGATGGTTGGAATGACGTTTTGCTTTCATCCAAGTGCACAATTCTTCAATAAGGATGGCAATAACACCAAGTGTAATAAAACTATCTGCAAGGTTGAAAATAGCAAAATGAAAAATATCATCAATATAAAAAAGTATGTAATCAGTGACATGATGAAAGCGAATACGATCAATAAGATTGCCGATTGCTCCCCCAATAATAAGGATAAGACCAAAGCGCATTAAAAATTTATTATGTTCAGTATTTTTCCATAACCATAGAAGAAAGATAATCACAATGATCGTAATGGCAATGATTCCCCAGTGAGAAAAGGAAGAAAAAAACGAAAATGCAATGCCAGAATTACGCACATGATAAAGGGAAAGGAAAGGAATAAGAGGGATTTCTGTTCCTAAAGGCATATTTTGCATAACCCAGTACTTAACAGCTTGGTCAAGTCCTACTGTAAGGGCTAAGCCAAAGAGAAGAAAAGGGAGTGATTTACGGATCATATTTTTTCCTCGCATGGTTCCAGTGTTAAATAAGGGCGACGAATTTCATAAAGCATAACAGCTGTTGCTATAGCCAGATTAAGCGAGTCAGCGCGCCCACTTTGTGGAATACGCGCAAGTTTATCACACCGACTTGTCAGAATATCTGATAACCCTTGTTTTTCATTTCCCATTAAAAGGATGATAGGACCATTTTTCAAATCAAGTTTACGATAATCCAGAGATCCTTTGAGATGCGTGCCAACGATCATACCTTTAAAGTGAGCAGACCAGTTTAAAAAGGTGCTTTCATCAAAACGATAAAGGGGTATAGAGAAAATAGATCCCATGGTTGCACGAACTGTTTCAGGTGAGAACGGGTCTGTTGTTTCACCAATTAAAATAACACCTTTAGCACCGACAGCATCAGCAGTGCGAATAATGGTTCCAAGATTTCCAGGATCACGCACACGATCAAGCGCGATGTAAACATCTTTAGCCTGTCCTTTTATCATTTCAAGAGGTTGCCATTTTTGTTTGAAAATACCAATAACTGTTTGTGGATTATCACGTCGAGTAAGTGATTCCATAACCTTTTGTGAGGCTTTAATAACAAAACCACCATTGGCTACAGCGCGTGCAGCAGTATTTTCGATAGTAGCATTACCAATTTCGCTTTTAGAAAAAATAAGCGTCTGTATTGTCCAGCCGAGATTGAGAGCATCAATGATCAATTTTAATCCCTCTGCCATAAAAAGACTTTCTCGATTACGGTTTTTCTTTTGGCTAAGTGCTTTAAGATCTTTTATGATGGGGTTGCTAAGAGAGGTAATTTCTTTCACTCTACCAGTTTTTTGTCCACACATGTTCAAGCAATCCAACGGCTAAAAAGAGAAGTAGAAAGGGCGCGCCCTGCAACTTCTTCACGCAAAATGAGTTCTCCTGATTCGACTGTACCACCAAGATTTACAAATGCATCGCGCATTAAAGCATGAAGTGCAAAGAAGGAAGCACGAATAGAATAAGCTGTAAGGACAACAGAGAGCGGTTTATCAGAGAGAAGTTTACGACAATTTGTGATCATCGCTGGTAAATGATCAAACAGTTGCCAAACTTCGCCATGGGGTCCACGCCCATAAGCAGGGGGATCAAGAAGAATCATATCATAGCTTTTCTGACGACGTAGTTCTCGCTCGACAAATTTTACAGCATCATCGCAAATCCAGCGAATAGAATAATCTGGTAATCCTGCTCTTTCCTGATTAGCTTTTGCCCACGCAATGGCTTTTTTAGAAGCATCAACATGGGTAACATTTGCACCCGCTCGTGCTCCAATCAAAGAGGCAACACCTGTATAGCCAAAAAGATTCAATAGTTTTATAGGACGTGCGGCTTTAACAATTTGTTCTTCCATAGAGCGCCAATGAGCATCTTGTTCAGGAAAAACGCCTACATGACGAAAGGAAGTAAAGCGACCTAGAAAAGACAGTCCATTCCAAGAAAGTGGCCACGTTTCATCAAGTGGCTTTTTAGGAAAAAGCCAACGACCAACCCCTTCTTCATCAAGGTTTCCTGTGAAAATAGCATCAACATCAGCCCATTGTTTTTGTGATAAAGCGGGTTTCCATAGTGCTTGACCTTCTGGTCGAATAATTCGATAAGCTCCATAACGCTCTAATTTTTGTCCATGACCAGAATCAATGAGAGCATAATTTTCACTCACACCTGTTTCTAAAATAAGGGGCAATTTTTCCTGCGGATATCTATTATTGGGAAAGGATTGAAAGCATTGTGCAGGCATGTTTTGTATCACAGTGTATGAGGTGTAAAAGCTGTATTATAAAGCTCTTAAATGTTTGATAAAAGTGCAAAAGAGCTAAAATCAATTAAAACATTAGAAAAAAGCACTTTTAAACTCTGTGTTGAATATAAAATACAGAGAGAAAAAGACTTCACTAAAAGACCATTACACCAAATTTGTGATAGACATTTTCAATTTCTCGATCTCGGCTTTACTTTTTTTGAGAGCTTTTTTGCATTTGTAATAAGAAAACCAACGGAATAGATTTCCTAATAAAATACCAAAACCAAAGAAAATAAAGAGCCATATAAAGAGGGGAGCATGATAAGTAAAACTTTCAGAATTTTCTCGAAAAGGATCAAGGGTTAACGGAACCATTTGACGATTAGCTATGATAAAAACAATCAAAACCGCTGCGATAATCACACCGATACTTGTTAAAAGAATACGTTTAATGATCATAAGTTTCTCACTGATTAAGACGGTCGCGTAAATCCTTGCCAGTTTTAAAAAAAGGAATCCACTTTTCTTCAACAGCAACGGCTTCTCCTGTTCGTGGATTACGTCCATTACGGGCTGAACGGCTTTTTACAGAAAATGCTCCAAATCCACGAAGTTCAACACGATCGCCATTTGCAAGTGCCGTTGAAATTTCTTCAAAAATAGCGTTTACAATATTTTCCACATCCCGTTGAAAAAGATGCGGGTTATGACGAGCAATAATTTGCACAAGCTCTGATTTAACCACAATAGCCTCACTTTCCACACAAAAAACTTTTTTATAATTGTGCACTTCATGCATATTACAATATATAAACAGATAAAAGCAAAATAAAACCAAGAAAAAGCAAATTTCAAGAAACAAAATTTGAAAATACCTCTTATAAAGGTTATACAGATTAAAAATTCGGAATATTTAAGAGATTAGGAGAGTATGTCCGTACACAATTATTATGAAGTCTTTTCAACGCAATCATCTGTTGGAGATGTTTTTAAAAAAGCATCCCGGCATTCGCGTCGCATTAGCCTATTAAAAATTTTTTTACCTCTCTTAGCCTTAGTTTCAGCGCTGGTTTTTTGCTGGTTTACGTTTTTCTTGGTTCCCACTCCTTCTGATCCTATGCCTTTGAATAGTGAAGAGAATGGAGTGGTGAACTTGACGATGCTCAATCCAAAATTAGAAGGTTATACGCGTGCTCATGAACCTTATTGGCTTAAAGCAGAAAAGGCATTTCAAGATCATACGCGCTCTGGAATAATTGGATTACAAAACATCACAGCTAAAACATCTATGGGTCAACAAAGGCAGGTTTTTCTCGCAGCACAAGGGGGCGTTTACGATAACATTCATGGTTTTTTACAGTTGGATAAGCCATTCACCATTACGACGAACGATGGGATGATGGCACAATTTATGTCGGCTAATATTAATTTATCTGAGGGACAGTTAAAAACAGATCAGCGTGTTAATATTCAGCGAGCTGGTTTTCATCTTGCCGCCAATGCCTTACAAATTCGAGAAAAAGGAAAAAACATGTATTTCCATGGCGGTGTGCATTTAGTGCTTCAAAAGCAATGACGCAATATCAATACGAATCTTTAAACGATATTTAAAAGAGAAGTATGTGACTATACAGACAGAAGAATTGAAATAATGAGATCATACAAAAGATGGATAGGTATGGCGTTAGCTTTTAGCATGGGAGTGTTAGGAGGAGGAACGGTTTTAGGCTATGCTGAAGAAACCCATTTTGGTATAAGTCTATCAAACGGCAAAGAACCGGTAGAACTTCATGCAGATTCTTTAGAAATACGTGATAAAGAAGGGATAGCGCTTTTTAAGGGTGATGTTTCAGTGGTGCAAGGTGAACGTCTTTTACGGACGGCAAAATTAGTTGTTTATTACGATAAAGTCTATAAAGGAACGGATAGAAACAAGGAAGATACGAAGGCATCATCTGTTGCTTTGTTTGGTTCGTCGGGCGTACAAAAAATGGAAGCCTTAGGAAAGGTTTATATAAAAATAGCTACGCAAATTGCCACGGGGGATAAAGGCGTTTTTGATGGAAAATCAAAAATGATGAGCTTGACAGGGAATCATGTTGTATTAACGGATGGTGATAATGTAGCAACAGGATGCAAACTAACGGCAAATATGGAAAGCGGAAAGGCTTTTTTAGAAGGTTGTGAGACGACTAATAAAAAGGGTCGCGTTTCTATTATTTTTAAACAAAATCAAAAAAATGGCCATTAAGATTTCATGTTTGGAATCAAAAGAAAAAAACAGACTGATAACTATGATTTTGCAAGTGAAGCTTCAAAAAAGCGCTTAAAAGGGACTTTGATTGCCAGTCATTTGATTAAAGTTTATCGAGGACGACCAACTGTTAATGGCGTTTCTTTTGGCATTCGTACGGGAGAAGCTGTTGGCATTTTAGGGCCCAATGGGGCAGGTAAAACAACTTGTTTTTATATGGTTACGGGGCTCATAAAATCTGATGGAGGATCCATTAAAATTGATGGATTTGATATTACGCATCTTCCGATGTATCGACGTGCGCGTTTAGGTATTGGGTATCTTCCGCAGGAGGCCTCTATTTTTCGTGGTCTTTCAGTAGAAAATAACATTAAAGCTGTTTTAGAAGTTGTTGAAAAAGATCGCCTTAAACAACGTGAAGAGTTAGATAGCCTTTTACATGAATTTAAAATTGATCATTTACGTAAAATGCCTGCACTTTCGTTATCCGGGGGTGAACGTCGACGGCTTGAAATTGCGCGTGCTTTAGCTTCTCGTCCTAATTTTATGTTACTTGATGAACCATTTGCAGGAATTGATCCTATCGCTATTTTTGATATTCAGCAGCTTATTCGTCATTTAACGAAGCGCGGCATTGGTGTTTTAATAACAGATCATAATGTACGCGAGACATTAGGACTTGTTGACCGCGCTTACATTATTCACACCGGTAAAGTATTAGTTCACGGTCGTCCTCATGATATTATCAACAACGTTGATGTCCGCAGGATTTATTTGGGAAATCAGTTTTCTCTATGATTTTACAGCTTTCCTACGTTTCCATTTAAGTTTAACAGAAACAACATGATCGTCACAAACGCTATTTTAGGTAATCAAACACATTCCAAAGGAGGTGGATGAGATTTCGTTGTGATTATTAATAAAGAATTATTATCGATATATATTTTTATTACAGAAACAAAGGCAATTGTTCCTTTATTGATGATGTTTTTAAAGATTGTAAATCAACAAAAGAAGACGACTTTAGGATAAAGTTTTTTAATTGGGGTATGCAATAAGATTTTTTCTGGTGATTGTATTCTTTACATTATTATTGAATTATTGAAAATTTCCTTATTTATGCCAAAACTTCTTTTATGAGTGTAATCTAAAAAATTTTATTGAGAGGTACAAAAGGCTTCATCACTATAAGATGAGTTTATTATTTTATTGGTTGAGGTTACTTATGATTGTATCATAGAAAAGATATCACTAGATTAACGCGATAATGAATGATAAATGAGGCTGTAAATAAATGCGTGTGTTATTGAAAGGTGAGAGATATTTATCATATTTTTCTCTGTCGAATCAAAGAACATATCGCTGATGCTGTTTCGGGTATTTTAATTGGAGCATCCGTTATATATTGCATTTATTTAAGAGGGATTGTCGTGTTTTATTGGTTTGTGTGGCGTATTTAAAAATAGGAGCGCGGCGACAAATATTAGGCTAAATCTATAAATCTTTTAAAATAATCATCAAAATTCTAAAAGCTTTTAGATTCTTGTTATAAGGCTTTGTTTAAGCTATACAGTAATTCTCAAACTAAAGGTCTATTTTGCTCAATATGCTTCTCATTCTATTAAGAACTTATTTTTAAAGAAAGAAAAAAATCTAATGGGGAATTATACATTAACTCTTGTGACAAGTTTAATAAATTTATGAATAATGCCCTTTTCTAGTGTTTTAAGGAAATTAATTTTATGAACAACTTCGTTTCTTTTTTTCTGTTCTCATGCTGTTAATGAGGAGCTAAACACTATTTATTGTTCTGTTAAAAATGATATGAGACGTATTAAGCCATCACCCGTTATAAATTGAAAAATAAAAACACATGCGATGTTGCGAAAAGTGAAAGAACTTTAAATATCGACACCATTTATAGGTTTATTGGTGAGCATTTAAGCGTGTAAGAGGAAAATTAAAGGATGAATTTGAGTGAGTTAATAGCACCGGAAGCAATTATTCCGGCTCTTAAGGCTAATTCGAAAAAACAAGTTCTACAAATTTTAGCCGAAAAAGCGTCTAAGCTGACAGGTCTTAGTGAGCATATAATTTTTGATATTGTTTTGCAACGCGAGAAGCTTGGTTCAACGGGGCTTGGTGGTGGTATTGCGATTCCTCATGGAAAATTACCTGATATTAATCGGATTATTGGTATATTTGCACGTCTTGAAAGCCCAGTTGATTTTGAAGCTCTCGATGACGAACCTATAGATCTCGTTTTTCTTCTTTTGGCACCTGAAAATGCTGGTGCAGATCACTTAAAAGCTTTATCACAGATTGCACGTGTTTTGCGTCATGCTGATGTTGTGCAAAAATTGCGCAATACGCATAATGCCAATGCGCTTTATGCTTTATTGATTCAAACTTCAGAATCAAATGCAGCTTAAAAGGGATTATGAGTGTATAAATTGCGGGGTATACACCATAGAGGGTAGAAATAATATAATTTGTATCTTAAAGGGCTGATAGCAAAAGATTACGTTATGCGATTTTAAAAAATCGTTTCTAAGCGAATCTTTTTTAAAATCGCAAGCAACAAAAACAAAGTACTTATTTTTTATTGTTCCCATATATTAAAGCACCCAATCATTATGCTCTTGAATTCTTTTGTCCTTTTATGCTGTAAAACAATAGCACGTGAGGTATGATGAGATAAGGCATGTAAGTTTTCTTAATACATTAAGTGCTTTTAGGATACCTCGTAAATATTCTTAAGCAGGACTTGCTTGTAGAATTCCATGAATTGAAAGACAAGAGGAGCTTGCTTAACAAAATCCGAATTGTTGACAGGCCAGATGGGGTTAAGAATCTTCGTCCTTTGAGGGCGAGGAAGAGATCAGCTATTTTAATAGATATGGTTTAGATCGCAACTGTTGTATAGAGCTCATGCTAAAAAACAAATTTGTACGGTATGAATGAAAATGATAGCTTTAGGCTGGGTGAAAGAGTTTTATAGAAAAATTTATTCAATGATGCTTTAATTGATTAAAATGTTGTTTAAAAGACGATAAGGTGGAGAGTTTAGAGCTGCTATAGAAAAAAGTTTTATATTTTTATTTATAAATTACCTAAAAATAAGATAAGAAAACGAGACAAAAGAATTCTTCAGAAGTTTTTGTAACAGGAAGGAAGATATTCTCTAATGCATTAACAATATGGTTAAGCTTGTGTAAGTGGTTAAAATCATTTTAAAAATTAATAATTTGAGATGAGATATAGGGAAATAGTTTCATAACAAACAAAGTTGCATGTCATTATTGAGACAGGATTTAAAGTCTCTATGTTTTATGATTAATATATTGATAATATTTGATTATTTTTGCAAGATATTTTTAATATTACGAAAAGGCGATATCAGGACGATATTGAATACGAGGTATGAATACACTATAATGGATGGAAGGTGGAGTATCTTACGGACAGACATGTATTGAATGTTTAGATTTGAGAAATGATATTCACAAGGCTATGAAATTTCTTTTGGAGTGCAGGGTGTATTTTCAAAGTTTTGCAGCAGATTAAAGAGAACGTTTTTTATGCAAAAACGAAATGAGTGATATAAAATCAAAAATGTTGTTTTTTAATGTGATTATTGAATAAAAAGTTCATATTTTAGTAACGACTAAAAGGTCACAATGGAACGTAAAAATCTGTTCTGATTGCTGTGAAAATATTTTGCTTATTGAAGGAATTAGGATAATTACACGTGAGTATCGAGAAGTTTTTATTTGAACTTTTCTAATGAAGAGAGTCTTGTTAAAGATTAAAGAAGTGAGCTAAATGAAGATGTTTAAAAAGACTGTTATTGCTGCATCTGTAATGGTTCTTGTTACAGGTGGGGTGGCGTGTGCACAAACGCCAAGCCGTTTAAATCAATTTGAAGCGTGGGGAGCCTATTCTTATAAATCGTCCCAAAATACGATTTGCTATGTGTTGTCTGTTCCTTTGAATTCTCTTCCAACGACGGTTAATCATGGTGATAATTTTTTCTTAGTTACCAAGCGTTCTCAATCGCCTCTTTCGTTTGAGCCGCAGTTTATGGCTGGTTATACGCTTCAAGAAGGGTCGAGAGTGACAGTGACCATTGGAGATAAGGACTTTGATTTCTTTACGAAGGATTCTTCAGCTTGGTTGGCGTCATCAGAGCTAGAAAAACAGCTTGTTTCTGCTATGCGTGCTGGAAACAATATGACAGTGAAGGCAATATCAAAACGGGGAACGCATACCACCTATACTTATTCCTTAAAAGGGGTCACTGCTGCCTTAAATGCAGCTCAAAAGTGCCATTAAGGTTTTGATAACTTCTAAAATAGTGATGTAAATTGGAAAGCAATGGCTATTTCCTATGATCTTAGGCCTGTTGGTTCATGTATAGAACGAAAAACAGATAATATTGTTGTGAAGGAGAGTTCTAAACTCTCTTTAATTGGATTATCGCAAGATGAAATAGTGCAAGCTTTGAAGACACTTGGTGTACCAGAGCGTCAAACGCGTATGCGTGCGCGTCAGCTTTGGCATTGGCTTTATGTACGTGGTGTTTCAAATTTTGATGAAATGCTGAATATTTCTAAAGCAATGCAGGAAACACTTAAACGTCATTTTTCCATTGCACGTCCGGAAATTGTTGGAGAACAAATATCAAAGGACGGTACACGTAAATGGCTCTTACGTTTTCCAGCGCGTGGAGCTGGAAGGCCTGTTGAAATTGAAACGGTTTATATCCCTGAAGAAGGACGTGGGACCTTATGTCTTTCATCGCAAGTGGGATGTACATTAACCTGCTCTTTTTGTCATACGGGAACGCAGATGCTTGTTCGCAATCTGACTGCGGAAGAAATTTTGGCACAATTGTTGGTTGCACGTGATTGTTTGGGTGATTTTCCTGATAAGGATACTCCTGATGGGGCAATTGTTCCTGTTGAAGGGCGCAAAATTACCAATATTGTTATGATGGGAATGGGAGAACCTCTTTATAATTTTGAAGCTGTAAAAAAAGCTTTATTGATCGCTTCTGATGGCGATGGACTTTCTTTATCAAAACGTCGGATTACGCTTTCAACTAGTGGGGTTGTTCCTGGAATTATCCGAACCGGAGAAGAAATTGGTGTTATGTTAGCAATTTCACTCCACGCTGTACACGATACACTAAGGGATATGCTTGTTCCTATCAATAAAAAATATCCGCTTTCTTTACTCATGGATGCTTGTCGTAATTATCCTGGTTTGTCTAATGCAAAACGAATTACATTTGAATATGTTATGCTGAAAGATATCAATGATAGTTTAGATGATGCTAAGCGATTGATTCAGCTATTGAAAGGGATTCCTGCTAAGATTAATTTAATTCCTTTTAATCCGTGGCCAGGGAGTAATTATCAATGTTCTGATTGGGAGCAAATAGAGCGTTTTGCTGATGTTGTTAATCAAGCAGGCTATGCTTCTCCTATTCGAATACCGCGTGGACGCGATATCTTAGCGGCATGTGGACAGCTTAAATCGGCTTCAGAGCGCTTACGGAAATCTGAACGTTTGAAACTTGAAAATGCCATTGGTCATTAGTTAACACAGTTTTCAGTGATATAAAGCTTATGCTTTTTTCTGTAAATCAACGTATAAACCTCGCATAAAATAAGCATGTATAAGACATAGCTTAAGGTGGAACAGTGCGAGATGAACAATCTCAGCTTTTATAGATTCAATAGGGGAAAAGATATTGCATAAAGTCCGTTTGCATAATCTCTGAAATGAGGATGAAACCTAATTTAGAGGAAAGTCTCAAGGGCTACACATTTCCACCTCACACTCTTTACTTCGGCTTTATGACTTTTAAAAGCATCTGCGGTAATATCTTTTAAGATGTACATTGCCTCATGCTTTTGTTTGTTACGTTCTTTAACAAGATTACACTTCACACAAAAAACGGAGTGTCTAAAATATAAATTACCATTTTTGTCCATTGACATCTTAATGCACTCCCCATGTCGCAAAAATTTCTGTGAAGAGTATAATACAAAAGCCTCTGTGAAATATATTATACCATCCATACTTTTAGGTTTAATAAAGGTGTAAGTTGGTACCATTATTCTATTTTTTAGTTTTCAATGTTTTAAAGGCTTTAGGTGTTTAAGACAATTCAAGCTTTTCTTGTGATGTGCAAGAAAGCTATTGTTTAATTCAACATAAACAGATGTAAAATTGAGAGCGTTTCACAATATCTAGAATTCACATTTAAATTAAAAACGATAAATTACACCTTTAAATCAATTTTTTGTAACGATAAGAAGATGAAGGGCAAAGCTGGTAAAAATACCTGCAATAAGCCAGTCGAGAAAGCGGAGATAAAGAGGATTTTGTTTAAGGGTTTTGGTAAGTTTATGTGCTGTAAAAACGACTGAAATTGTAATGGGAAAAGAAATAGGAATATAAGAGAGTCCCAAAAAGAGTAACTTTTGTGTTGCCATAGGATCATTCGCATTGATAAATTGCGGTAAGAATGTCGCGTTAAAGAGTATGACTTTAGGATTGAGAAGATTAATTCCAATACCAGCAAGATAGTTACGTTTAGAGCTTTGAGATTTAGAAGATGTTGGTTCAAAGGAAAGTGTAGGTTTTCTCCGTAACGCTTGAAAGGCAAACCATAAAAGATAAAAGGCGCCTACAATTTTCAGAAGAACAAAAGCGTGTGGCGCAGTAAAAATAAGCGCTGATAAGCCAAGTGCTACGGCAGTAACTTGAATGGCAAATCCTGTTGCACTTCCTAAGGCGCACATAATTCCAGCTTTTTTGCTTTGTGTAATGGTTCGTCCTACAGAAAGCATCATATCAGGTCCTGGAATAAGTGCTAAAATCAACGATGCTAAAGCAAATTGTACAACAATAGACCACTCCGGTAGAAATGACACGTCAATCTCCTCTTATTTTTAAGTAATGTTCATTATTTATACTTTGAAGCGTCTTTATTTATGCTTTTTGAGTCTTTTTAATGTTGTTTAAAGAGAATTTATTTTTATACTTCTTGCATCGTTTTAATTTTTTAGAAAAAAAGAGCAATTTGTATAGAGCATTAGAATGAAAAAGTGGCAAAATATTAGAAAAGTTGTTTTGGCTTATTCAGGGGGGTTAGATACGTCAATTATTCTCAAATGGTTGCAAAGTACGCTAGGCGTTGAAGTTGTAACTTTTACAGCGGATTTGGGGCAGGGCGAAGAGCTAGAATTTGCTCGTCGTAAAGCTGAAATGCTCGGTGTTAAAGAAATCTACATTGAAGATTTGCGTGAAGAATTTGTGCGTGATTTTGTTTTCCCGATGTTTCGGGCCAATACCGTTTATGAGGGGAGTTATCTTTTAGGAACGTCAATTGCACGTCCACTTATTTCAAAACGCCTTATTGAAATTGCTAAGGAAACAGGGGCCGATGCAATTGCTCATGGAGCAACAGGAAAAGGCAATGATCAGGTACGTTTTGAGCTTTCCGCTTATGCTCTTAATCCTGATATAAAGATTATTGCACCGTGGCGTGATTGGGATTTTAAGAGTCGGACAGATCTCTTTAAATTTGCCCGTACACATCAAATTCCTATAGAAAAGGATAAACAAGGTGAAGCGCCTTTTTCAGTAGATGCAAATTTATTGCATTCTTCATCAGAAGGAAAGATTTTAGAAGATCCAGCCCTTCCTGCTCCTGAATATGCCCATATGCGTACTCTTTCGCCGGAAGCTGCTCCAGATCAAGCAACCAGAATCACTCTTGGCTTTAAAAAAGGTGATGCTGTTTCAATCAATGGAAAAAGTTTAACCCCTGCAACTTTACTTGCAGAATTAAATCATTATGGGCGCGATAATGGTATTGGTCGGTTAGATTTGGTGGAAAATCGCTTTGTGGGTATGAAATCGCGGGGTATTTATGAAACACCAGGGGGAACTATCCTTTTAACGGCTCATAGAGCTATAGAATCTTTAACGCTAGATCGTGGTGCAGCTCATTTGAAAGATGAATTAATGCCAAGTTATGCAGAACTCATTTATTATGGATTTTGGTTTTCGCCGGAACGTAAGATGTTGCAGGCAGCGATTGATTTATCTCAAGAACATGTTGAAGGTGAAGTTACGTTAAAGCTCTATAAAGGAAATGTGATCGTTGAAGGGCGCCAAAGTAAAAAGTCACTTTATTCTAGTGAGTTGGTGACTTTTGAGGATGATCAAGGCGCTTATGATCAAAGAGATGCAACAGGTTTTATTAAATTAAATGCTCTGCGTTTGCGTACATTAGCCATGCGTCATCAAGGTGATAAAGAAAAGAGATAAAAAATTACTTTGAAAAGTATCATATGGGGCATTGTTTTTATATGAAACACTTTATCTAAGTATTTTTGTTTATTGGTTCTTAAGGTTCTTTCGTTTACTGTTAGAGATTTCGCTTTTGTGCTGATAAATACAATAAGCAAGCCTCGTGGTAAGAGAAAAGAAGGCTTTGATAATCAAAACAAGACAATTTTGCTTTATAATATTCAATGTTTTTTATTTCTCTCAGAACAAAATATGTTTACAGCGAGGGTGTTTTTTGTATTTTGACCAAGAGTATCAAGAAATTTACATCTTTTTGCTTGCTATTATTGACGAATAAATTCAAGAACCATACACCCTATTTTGAAAAAGTATAATTTTTAGGATAAATAATGATGCGTGATCAGTGTGATGCCCTTAGCCTTACGCCTGAATTAAAGGATGCGGCTGCTCAATCGAGAACTTGGCCATTTGAAGAAGCACGTAATATTATCAAACGGTATGAAAAAACAGGTTACCCAGATAGTGTAATATTTGAAACGGGTTATGGACCTTCTGGTTTACCGCATATTGGGACTTTTGGGGAAGTTGCACGTACAACCATGGTGCGTCATGCATTTCATATTCTTACAGAGAATAAAGTAAAAACAAAGTTGCTTTGTTTTTCTGATGATATGGATGGTTTGCGCAAGGTCCCTGAGAATGTGCCTGATCGCGAGAAAATGGAACATTATCTCGGTCAACCGTTGAGCCGTGTACCTGATCCTTTTGGAGATGATTATCCTTCTTTTGGAGCAGCGAATAATGCACGTTTACGGGCTTTTCTTGATCGTTTTGGTTTTGATTATGAATTTGCAAGTGCTACGGATTATTACAGTTCGGGTCGTTTTGATGAAACACTTTTAAAAATCCTTGCTTGTTATGACAAGGTGATGGCAATCATTTTACCGACATTGGGTGAGGAACGACAAGCAACTTATTCTCTCTTTTTACCGATTTCTCCCTTTTCTGGAAAAGTATTACAGGTCCCGATGATTGCGCGGAATATTGAAAAAGGAACAGTCACTTATATTGAACCCGAAACAGGAGAAACCATAGAAACAGAGGTTACAGGCGGCAAGGTCAAGTGTCAGTGGAAGGTCGATTGGGCTATGCGTTGGACAGCGCTTGGCATTGATTATGAAATGGCAGGAAAAGATCTTATCGATTCCACAAATCTTTCTTCTAAAATTTGTAAAGTATTGGGTGGGAAGCCTCCAGAAGGATTTAACTATGAGCTCTTTTTGGATGAGAAAGGGCAGAAAATTTCCAAATCAAAAGGAAATGGCTTAACCATTGATGAATGGCTTACTTACGCCCCAACGGAGAGTTTAGGGCTTTATATGTTTTCAAAGCCCAAGACAGCCAAAAGGCTTTATTTTGATGTTATTCCCAAAGCCGTTGATGAGTATTATGCACATCTTTCAGCCTATGGTCGTCAAAGTTGGCAAGAACGGCTTAATAATCCTGTATGGCATATTCATAATGGTTGTCCACCGCAGGTTGATTTGCCGGTATCCTTTGCCATGCTTTTAAATTTAGTAAGTGCTTCAAATGCAGAGAATGCAGAAGTTCTTTGGGGGTTTATTTCTCGTTATGCTAAAGGTGCCAATACGCAAACTTATCCAGAACTTGATCAATTGGTGAAGTTTGCCATTAAATATTTTGATATTTTTGTCAAACCCAACAAAAAATTCCGTACACCCGATAACAGTGAACGCGCAACATTAGCACAAATTGATGAAAAATTAGCCAATTTGCCTGAAACTTTTGATGGCAACATATTGCAAAATACGCTTCTTGATGTTGCGCGACTAACGGAACGTTACCAAGATCATAGCAAAAAAAGTCCTGAAGGTGGTCCTGGTGTCTCCAATGTCTTTTTCCAAATGCTCTATGAGGTCCTTTTAGGACAAGAGCGAGGTCCGCGATGGGGATCATTTATAGCGCTTTATGGGATTAATGAAATGCGTGCACTGATTGCCGAAGCATTGGCACGACCTATGGAGGAATAATGGAACGAAGAGTCCAGGAAGTAAAGCGACGCCGTACATTTGCGATTATTGCTCACCCAGATGCTGGGAAAACAACATTGACAGAAAAGCTTTTATTGTTTGGTGGTGCTATTCAACTTGCAGGAGAAGTAAAAGCCAAAAAGGATCGTATTCAAACGCGTTCTGATTGGATGAATATAGAGCGCGATCGTGGTATTTCCGTTGTGACTTCGGTGATGACGTTTGAATATGAAAATCATATTTTTAATCTCTTAGATACCCCAGGCCATGAAGATTTTGCAGACGATACCTATCGTACGCTTACAGCTGTTGATAGTGCTATCATGGTATTGGATGGCGCCCGCGGGATTGAGCCTAGAACACTAAAATTGTTTGAAGTGTGTCGGATGCGGGATATTCCTATTGTTACTTTTATTAATAAAATGGATCGTGAGGCGCGTGATCCTATAGAGCTTTTAGATGAAATTGAGGAAAAACTTGCGCTTGATACCGCACCCATAACATGGCCTATTGGGACGGGTAAAGATTTTGTTGGTACCTTTGATCTTCATCATAATCGTTTTCGCCAAAAAGATGATGAGATAACACAGCGGATCGTTTCAGATCCCAGTGAGATTGTTCATTTACTTCCAGAGTATCAACGTTCAACTTTTATTGAAGGGGTGGAACTCGCCCGAAGTGCTTGCAAAAACTTTAATCTTCAAGCTTTCCGTGAAGGTCATATGACTCCGGTTTATTTTGGTTCGGCGTTACGAAATTTTGGTGTTCGTGATTTAATTAATGCACTCATTGATTTTGGCCAAAGTCCCCGTGATCAAAGTGCAGATCAGCGCAATATCATAGCAACTGAACCTAAAATGACGGGATTTGTTTTTAAAATTCAAGCGAATATGGATCCTAATCATCGTGATCGTATTGCGTTTTTTCGGGTTTGTTCTGGAACACTTGAACGCGGTATGAAGACAAAGTTGGTTCGAACGGGAAAACCAATGACACTCTCAGCTCCACAATTTTTCTTTGCGCGTTCACGCCAAATTGCTGATCAAGCCTATGCGGGTGATATCGTGGGGATCCCTAATCATGGAACGTTGCGTATTGGTGATACTTTGACTGAAGGAGAAGATATTCTCTTTAAGGGAGTACCCAATTTTGCACCAGAAATTTTGCGTCGTGTTTGTTTGGGCGATCCAATGAAAGCAAAAAAGCTCAAAGAGGCTTTGCAACAAATGGCTGAAGAAGGGGTTGTACAATTGTTTATTCCAGATGATGGATCGCCTTCTCTCATTGGTGTTATTGGTGCTTTGCAAATTGATGTTTTAAAAGAACGATTGAAAATAGAATATTCTTTACCCGTCAATTTTGAGCCAGCACGTTTTAATTTATGCCGTTGGGTTTCAGCACAAAGCAAAGATGAGTTACAAAATTTTCTCAGCAATCACCGCTCTGCTATTGCGTATGATTTGGAAGGTGATCCAGTTTTTTTAGCGGAGAACCGTTTTTCATTGAATTATGAGGCAGAAAGAGCCCCTAAAATAAAATTTTCTGCTTTTAAAGATTATCAAGTACGCTCTTAACGTAAAGAAGAATCTTTTATGTCACAATTTGATTGATAATGATTTTTCACATTGTGTTGGGGATCTGAATATTGCTATTTTTTTCTGAAAACGATAGCGTTTGTAAAAAACATTTTCAGATTGCATTATATAAAAATGCCGTTAATTTTTATATTCAATAAGTTATAATATATTTATAACGTCTTTTAAAATTTTAATATTTGTTTTTTTATATTGCTTCTGTGAGTTAGAAGGCGAGCTGGAGCTAAATTCTTCGTTGAAAAATATCAAAAAAGTTTTGATATATTTTTTCACAATGGCTTAAGACAAGGTCATATATTTCAATATTTTTAATGTAAGTTAAAAATCTCCTGTATAAAGAGAGCTTTTCAGTTTTTCCTTGTATGAAAATTGTATACAGTCAAAATAATGCAAATAATCAATAAGGTGGAATTTGTTATCCAAAATATGAGATCATATGACCTATAAACCACGTGTCTTTTCTATTTCTCCTGGAACGGCTTTTTTGCCTCACTTTGTTGATGCGCTGCTCTCTGGTACCCTTATTGATAATTTTGCTCCCAATGGAGATATTCAAACAGCCCTTGCCGATAGCCTTATTTATGTTCCAACACGTCGTGCGGCTCGGGCTTTGCGTTTAGCCTTTGTTGAAAGAAGCCAGACACAATCAACATTCTTGCCAACCATTCGTGCCCTAGGAGATGTCGATGAGGACAGTTTCCTTTTTGTTGAAAATCATACCTGTTCTCTCAATCCGCCTATTGGAGAAAGCGAACGCCTACTGCTTTTAGCGCGTCTTATTCGTCCATGGCGTGAAAGTTTGCCTGCACATCTGCGTGCCATGTTTGGTACAGAAGATGTGCTTATTCCAGCGCATAGTGCCGATGCAATTTGGCTTGCTCAAGATTTAGCACATTTGATGGATGAAATTGAAACAGAAGCAGCAGATTGGACGAAACTTAAAAATATTGCTCCTGATATGATTGCTGAATGGTGGCAAATAACACTCGATTTTCTGACTATTGTTACGCAAAATTGGCCACAAATCTTGATAGAAAGGCAGCGAAGTAATCCTGCTGAATGGCGTAATCAAGCACTTACAATGCATGCAGAGACTTTACGACGTACGCAGCCTGATAAACCGATCATTGCGGCTGGTGTGTCCGGTTCTATTCCCGCAGTTTCTCATCTTTTAAAGGTTATAGCCTCTCTACCAAAAGGGGCTGTTGTTCTTCCTGGTCTTGATCTTCATATGGATGAAGAACAATGGAATGCACTCAGCACAAGCAATAAAGAAAAAACAGCTTGTGATTTTTTTGATCATGCAGAAAATATTTTTAGCCATCCTCAATATCATTTAAAAAAACTTCTAACTCTCATGGACTGTCAACGCGACCATGTTTGCGAAATTGGCCAACAGAATAGCACAAAGAAAAGGCGAATGGCTCTTTTATCGGAAGCACTCCGACCAGCTTCTACGACAGACAAATGGATACAAATTGTCCGTGATGATTATGAGGATATTTGTGCAGATTGGTCATTTATTGAAGCTATAAATGAACGTGAAGAGGCTCTCGCTATCGCTGTTGCTTTACGCAAGGCTATTGAAGAGCCCCAAAAAACTGCAGCCCTTATTACAAATGACCGTAATTTAGCTCGCCGTGTTGCTGCGGAATTACAGCGATTTGGCATTGAAGCAAATGATTCAGGGGGAATACCACTTGCACAAACATTGCCTGTAACGCTCTTGCGACTGATCTTAGAAAATGTGTTGCAACCTGATGATCCCATTGCTTTTCTTTCTCTTCTTAAACATCCACTGACAACACTCCAACAAAATCGTCATTGCTTACGCGAAATGGCAGAAAATTTTGAACTTTTTGTTCTTCGAGGGAACACGGGGCGTATCAATCTTTGCGAATGTGATCAATTTCTTGAAAAATGGATTGAAACCTATTCCCATGCTCGTTCTGAAATTAATGCCCTTGATCAGCAGAAATTTGAGGAAGCACGTCTCCTGTGTCATCTTTTGAAGAAGGCTGTTGAACCTTTAGCCTCTCTCATGAAACAAGAGAAAGAATGCACCATCAACGAAGCTGCGATAGCAACTGTTGAGGTTTTTGAAAATTTTGGGCGCAATGAGGATAATTCTCTTGCTCATCTTTATCGACACGAAGCAGGACAAACTCTATCAAAATTTTTACGGGAATTGGTCAGTGATCAATCAAGATTAACATTTCATCTTTGCGAATGGCCCGCTATGTTTTCTGCATTGATCGCAACGCGTTCCGTTACACCTTCGCCTGGAGGACATTCACGTTTATTCATCTGGGGTACTTTGGAATCACGTTTGCAAACGGTTGATACAGTGGTTATTGGCGGTCTTAATGAAGGGTCATGGCCGATATCAATCCGGAATGATGCTTTTTTATCGCGACCGATGAAAATGATGTTAACTCTAGAACCACCAGAGCAGCGTATTGGTATTTCCGCCCATGATTTTCAATGGGCTATGGGAATGGATAAAGTGGTGATGAGTCGCGCATTGCGTGTTAATCATACGCCTTCTATTCCTTCACGCTGGCTACAACGCATAGAAACAGTTGTAGGAAAAAAGGCTTGGGAACAAATCCGTGCACGAGGTGAAATACTACGCCATTGGACAAGGATGCTTGATCATACCAGCATGATTTTTGATGTGGAACGACCTTGTCCCGCACCACCCCTTGATGTACGTCCGCGTCATTTTTCAGTCACTGAAATAGAAACATTGCGCTATGATCCTTATGCTATTTATGCCAAAAAAATCTTACGACTGAAACCACTTAAACCACTTATTCACGACCCTAGCGCTATTGAGCGCGGAATACTTTATCACGCTATTCTTGCAGCTTTTTGCACACAAATAAAAAATCCAAATGCCGCAAATGCTTTAGATGTCCTACTTGCCATTGGACGTAAAGAATTTGATAAATTCAATTTTCCACCCGATATTGAAGCTATTTGGTGGAACATTTTTGAAAATCTTGCTCCACGCCTTATTCAGTGGGAACAAAGTTTAGGGCCGCGAGAGCGATATGCTGAAGTGGTCTCAGAAAAAATACCTATAGGAACAACAGGAGTAACCCTTTCAGGGCGTGCTGATCGTCTTGATGTCTTGCCAGACAGAGCGGTTGAAATTCTAGATTTCAAAACTGGAACGCCTCCTTCATCAAAACAGGTTCGTGAATTATTATTTCCACAATTGGCTTTAGAAACAGCTTTGCTGATGGAAGGGGCATTTCCAGATTTTCAAGATCTTACCCCCTCAAATTTATTTTACATTCCCCTAAACGGAAAAGGTGAAATTAAATCCCAATCCATTCTTTTAAGTAAAGGAGAAGGAGAAACCCACTTAAGTGCAGTTAATCTTGGTGAAATTGCATGGAAAAATCTTATTGCACTTATAACGTATTATCAAAATCCACAACAAGGCTATCTTTCACATGCTGTTCCCATGGAAAAACGATATGAGGGTGACTACGACCATTTGGCACGGTTGTGGGAATGGTCAAGTGGTTTTTATAAAGAAGAGTAATCATGACTGTTTTTTCTATTCCTGAAGCCGCTCTTGATGCACAAGCAACAGCAACACATCCCCAAAAAAACGTGTGGGTTTCTGCAAATGCTGGATCTGGAAAAACCCACGTTTTAAGTGAACGTGTTATTCGTTTGCTTTTAAACGGTACGCCTCCAGCACGTATTTTGTGCCTTACTTATACAAGAGCTGCTGCTGCTGTTATGCAATCACGAATTTTTCGTACACTTTCCAGTTGGAATGAACTCGATGATGCACAGCTGCAAGAAATCTTAACACGGTTTGAAAATAAACCCGTCAATGCGCAAAAATTAACTTATGCACGACAACTCTTCGCTCGTGCTCTTGAAACGCCTGGAGGCTTGAAAATTCAAACGATTCATGCTTTTTGTGAATCTCTCTTGCATCAATTTATGTTAGAAGCCAATATCGCAGGGCATTTCGAACTTCCCGATGATATCAGTCGCGAAAAATTACGACAAGAATCTCGTCGCCAACTTTTAGCGCGTCATGATGTACAACCTGCTTTGCAACAGTTGCTTCAAGTTATTAGCGAACATACTTTTAACCAACTGCTCTATGAAGCAGTTGAAAAGCAACATAAACTCTCTGATTTTTTATCTTCTCTTCTATCTGAAAATGGAGAAGAAAAATTGCGCGCGCTTTTCAACTTAGCGCCCGATGAAACAAATCAAGGTCTGCTGGAACAAATTCAACAAACCGCGCGCCTCCCCCTTTATGCTCTTAAGCATTGTGAAACCAATGGAAGCCAAAACTTTAAGAATATGGTGGAAAAATTTTCCCAATTAGAAAAGGCGCATGATGAGACAAATATTCTCAATATTATTTCTGATATTTATTTTAAAACAAAAGGTGAGCCGCGTAGCTTCTCAAATTTATCTCGTAAAAAATCCGATGAAATTTGGCCGTTTATTCAACAAATGCTTGAAGATAAACAAAACAAGCTTTCTCTTCTTTTAGAAAAATATCAATGCACAAAGGTTGCTACCCTCAATATGGCTGCTTTTCAGCTCTGTGCCGTTTATCTCAAAATCTATACGAATCTAAAAAAGGCCAATGGCATCTTGGATTTTGACGACCTTATTGAGCGTACGCTCCATTTGTTACAGCGCAAAGGTGCAAGCCAATGGGTGCACTATAAACTTGATCAGGGCCTTGATCATATTCTCCTTGATGAAGCACAAGATACCAACCCGGAGCAATGGCAAATTATTCAACTGTTGGCACAAGAATTTTTCTCAGGGTATAGCCAACGAACAAATATACGGACTCTTTTTGCTGTTGGAGATGAAAAGCAATCTATTTATTCTTTTCAAGGCGCTGCTCCGGAAAATTTTGCTGCAAATGGACGAATCATTCAAAAAAAAGCGCAGCAAACAAATCAACAATTTGAAAAAATACAACTGCATTACTCTTTTCGCTCTACAGCAGATGTTCTTAAAAGCGTTGATCTTGTTTTCGAAACACCAGAAAACTATAAAGGACTTTCGGCAGAAAACACAAAGACGGTGCATGAGGCTATTCGTGTTCATAGCCCAGGTGAAGTTGTTATATGGGATGCCATTTCCAAAGAAACAAGCGAATTTCCTCATGATTGGCATTTGAGTGTTGATCATTTAGATACACCTGAAGTCCGTTTAGCAGAAAAAATTGCTGAAACGATTGCCGACTGGTTACAAAAAGGTGAAATGCTTCCAGCAAAGGGACGCTTAATACGGGCAAGTGATATTATGATCTTGGTTCGTAAACGTGATAAATTTGTTTCAGCTCTTTCCCGTGCTCTGAAACACCTTAATATTCCTGTAGCAGGGGCTGATCGTTTACAACTCACCAAACATATTAGTATCCGTGACTTAATGGCACTTGGGCGTTTTGTTTTGCAGCCACAAGATGATCTTTCTCTTGCTTGCGTCTTAAAAAGCCCCATTTTTGCTTTTAGTGAAAAGGAACTTTATCAGCTTGCTACACACCGAACCGGCTCTCTTTGGCAAAGCTTATGTACGCATGCATCATCGCAGGTATCTTTTAAAGATGCTTTTGAAAAACTGAACTATTATCGCACTTTAGTGGATAAAATACCGGTTTTCGAGTTTTATAGCCATATTCTGAATAATGATAAAGGAAGACAAAAAATTTTAGCCCGTTTAGGATCTGAAGCAAATGATGTACTCGATGCTTTTATGGATTATACGCTCGCTATTCAAAAAACAGGATTACCAGGATTACAAGCTTTTTTAGAAACATTAACTGCAAGCGAACCAGAAATTAAACGTGAATTTGAACAAAACAATGAAGAAATTCGCATCATGACGGTTCATGCCGCAAAAGGACTGGAGGCTGCTATTGTGTTTTTGGTTGATCCTGGTAGTGCGATTTGGCATCCTCAGCATGCACCTCATTTGCTTAAAGTTCCTTTAGATGATGCACAAGGGTACGGACAACACGCTTTTATTTGGCGCCCCAATGAAAAGTTTAATACAAAGCTCTCTAAAAAAGCAATTTTACATTTAAAAGAGCGTGCCGAAGAAGAATATAGGCGCCTTCTTTACGTGGGAATGACACGCGCTGAAGATCGTTTATTTGTTTGTGGATATAACGGTAAAAAAACGCTCTCTGATACATGGCTACAACTAGTAAAAAAAGCCCTTGTACCCCATGCGGTTACTATAAAAGGTCCTGCAGAAGATATTGCAGCTTGGCGTTATTGCATTACATCTTCCTCTTCTGCCTCTATAATAAATCAAGAAGTTCCTTGTGCTGAGAGTCAAGCCTTACCACCTTTGCCTTCCTTTTTCTCTCATAAAGTACCAGTCGAACCAGTGCTCCCAAAACCGTTAAAACCCTCTGTCGCGAGCCTTTCCATTGAAGCTGATACAGAGCTTTCTTCAAGTCCAAAACAACTTTTCACTTCACCTGTTTTAGGAGAAACAAACACCAACAGAGTTTTTTTCATTGAATATGGTCATATCATTCACCGATTGTTACAACATCTACCAGATTGCCCCCCACAAAAACGTCCAGATTATGCTCGAAACTATCTCAATCTCAAAGCTTCTCATTGGGAGGAAAGCCAAAGAGAAGATGCTCTTCGCCACGTTTGGAAAATTTTAGATCATGTTTACCTCATCCCCCTTTTTTCTGAGCATTCACGTGCTGAGGTTCCTTTAATGGGTATTGTAAAAATTCGAGGAAAGGAACAAGCAGTTTCTGGTCAAATTGACCGTCTCTACATCACGAAAAACAGCATTATCTTTGCTGATTTTAAAACAGGGATTCCACCTGAAAATGAAGCTGCTATTGCTCCTCATCATTGGTTGCAAATGGCGCTTTATCGAAAATTGTTGCAAGCGATACATCCTGATAAAGATATCCAAGCTCTGCTTATCTACAGTAAAGAAGCCAAAATTTTTAAACTTCCTCCAGAAAAACTCGAGGCATTTCTTGATGAAATTGCCCTATAAGTTATTGCTTCCCTTCAAAGTATCTTTACGCTTTTTTACTTTCCTAAAATTGCTCAAATAAACACACGCCACAATTTTTGATGCAAAAAAACTCTTTAATAATTTATCTTTGCAATAACTTGATATGAATTGTTATCATACCAATCTATAAAAAGTGAGTATAAAGGATAAATCAATGACGTGTGTAAAAGTTGATAAGGACAATTTCGAAAGTGAAGTTCTAACCTCTTCCACCCCAGTTGTGGTTGATTTTTGGGCAGAATGGTGTGGTCCCTGCAAAATGATTGCGCCAATTTTGGATGAAATTTCAACAGAGATGCAAAACCAAGTTAAAATTGTCAAAGTAAATATTGACGAAAATCCGGAATTAGCTACCCAATATGGAGTACGCTCTATCCCTACATTATTAATGTTTAAAAATGGAAATGTCTCATCAAATATGGTTGGCGCTACCTCTAAAGGACGTCTTTCTGAGTGGATAAAAGATGGGCTTCGTTAATGCTTATACATAGGCAACGATAAAGGAGAGAAATTTTATCTCTCCTTTTGACTTTTTTAAACATTCTTTTCTAAAATATATTGGTAATAGCAAGTCAATTAAATCAAAAAGTTAGATGCATTTATTTTAATGCTTTTAAGAATACACACTGTTATGCATGACCATGTCGATATTTTTTATGTGTGAATTGCAAAAGACTGTTGCAAACGTTCAATGGAATGTTGTGCAGATCTCAGTGTCACATGACGCCCATGTGCTTGATATTGTAAGGTAAGTGCAAAAGTGGCAAACTCTAAAAAATCTGTACTTCTTTCTGGCCATTCAACGAGTAAAATGTTTTTCTCACGTGCTTCATGAAGCCCTAATTCATCAATTTCTTCTGCCATAGAAAGGCGATAAAGATCAGCATGAATAATTTCAAACTGTGGAAGTTGATAGCTTTGCACAAGAGTAAAAGTCGGGCTTGGAACATCCATAGTGTCATCGTTCGCAAGTGTTTGGATGATTGTACGTGCAATGGTTGACTTTCCAGTTCCAAGATCTCCTTGCAGCGTTACAAGATCTCCTGGCTTTAAAGAAAGGGCTAAATTTTTTGCAAAAAGCTTTGTTGCCTCTTCATTTTCAAGAAAAAAATTAAAATTCATCAAAACTTCCATGAGCTGGATAAAAATATAATAAAGGTTAAAATTAAAAAATTTTATCTCCTTTGGAGAGGGGGAAAAAACACTTAACTGTTGTTCCTTTTCCAGAACCGGTAAGAATTTCAACATATCCACCGTGTAGTTCAACGAAACTTTTCACAAGCGAAAGACCAAGTCCCGCTCCTGCACGCCCACCATGGTGTGAATGGGAAGAAAAACGTTTAAAAATACGATCAAGAATGTCTTCAGGGATATCAGAGCCTTCATTGTGAACGCTAAAGACGATGTTATCATCTTGTTCATCGACACAAAATTCAATAGTGCTCGCTTCCGTTGCAAAATTAAGTGCATTACTCAGAACATTCACAAAAATTTGATGTAAGCGCTTTTCGTCAGCAGAAATAGAATTTAAGGAAGGCGAAATTTGTTGTAAAAGCGTAATATGGCGTCCATTAAGGCGATCTTCTACACGGGCTACCGCTTGTATCATAGCATCAGCAATGTTAACTGGTTTTATGTCTAACTCCATAATGCCTGCGTCAAGGGTGGCAAGATCAAGAATATCGTTAACAATATTCAAAAGAGTTCCTGATTCTGAATGAATATGCCCAAGATATTCTTGTTGACGTTCATTGATAGAACCGAAAATTTGATCCCGTAAAATATCGGAAAATCCAATAATATTGGTGAGAGGTGTACGCAATTCATAGGAAACATGTTGGACAAATTCATTACGCAAACGATCAGCACTTTCTAAGGCTTCATTTCTTTCTTGAAGAGCTCGTGCAACATGAACGGTGTCTGTAACATTCACAAAAGTAAGCATTGTTTGTCCATCGGGAAGAGGGACTAAAGTATAGTCAATAATCATATCATTTTTAAGATCTATACGTCCCGAATATGTTTCACGTTTTTCAGCAAAACCGGTAATGAATTTGGTAAACTGATCCCATTCTTGCCCCCAAGTTAAGGCTGAACAATGGTTTTGTAACTGTGTAATATGGGTTCCTTCTACCAGTAAATTATAAGGAAGAGACCACAATTTCGACAAGGCCGGATTGGATAAACGAAGGCGTCCATCCGTACCAAAAACGACCACGCCTTCGGAAAGTTTATCAAGTGTTTCACCTTGTATTTTAATAAGAGTATTATAACGGCGTTCAAGATCAATTTTTTCTGTAAGGTTTTCATAAAGCCACGTGATCCCTCCTTGTGGGTGAGGGTTCGAGACAACACGCACCGTACGCCCATCTGGAAGATTCCAAATTTGTTGGTTTGATTCCATTTGCCGATAGGCTTTAAAAAGTTCTTCTTTCCACGCGCGCCAATCAGGGTGTTCAGCAATGAGCCCTTTTTCACGTAAACGTTCAAGAAATAATGTATGGCTTGGTTCACTTTCTAAAAAGGAACTCTCCAACGGCCATAAAATTTTAAAAGCATGATTGCAGAATTTTAATTTTTGGTTTGTATCAAAAATGGCTACAGCTGTTGAGATTTGGTCAAGGGTTTCACAATGGCTTTGAAGAACATATCTTAATTCATGAGCAAGATTTTCATAGGCACTGTCATCACGTGCAAAAGCGGCCATCCCTTCGGCTGTTGTGATCCGTGTGAGATGAAAACGGCGCCGTTCTCCATCAATGACGGTGTGAACATGTTCTTGAAAAAGTGTTTCTGTTTCATCTGTTTTGCATTGTGTGTTTTCATTGAAAAGATCCCCCACTTCATCACTGCCTTCACGATAGTTTGTCATTTCTCTAAAGGCGCGATTGATAAAACAAACTTTTCCCTCACAATCTTTGATCCATACCGGTTCTTGAATAAGATCAAGAAGATTACGCTGCATTCTCAGTTCAGTAAGAAGGCGGGCGATATCTTTCTGTAAACGAGCATTTTCGCTCTGCTGTTTTGAGATATCTTGAAAACGAGCGATGGCGACTGTTCTTGCGATAACCCCTGTAACTTGTAGCAGCACATTATTTGTGGTGGTGATGGAAAGTGCAAAAGGGTGACATTTACAACGCAGTTGAGTCAACGCATAATCAAGTTCTCGCAGAGAATTTTCTTCAACCCAGAGTTCAAAACGCTGAAAATTTTGCTGATCAATGCCTATTTTTTGCAATGTGGAAAGGTTACCCACGACACGAGGTAAGGTTGTTGGATTTTCCCAAATAAGAAGGAATTGCTCGGTTTCTTCCAGAAGCCATTCATAATATTTAAGTTTTTCAGAAAAATCTGCTTGAATTATCTTCAAAGGCTTCTGTGCTGTTTTTTTTGCATGCATAATAACAGCCATGCATGTGAGAAATGAAGCACAAGAAATCCCTCCACACAGCGCTAAAAACAGCCATGGACCATTTTGCAAAGTGAAGGAAAATGGTAAATAATTCTCCAACGACTGAGCAATAGAGCATGTTGGAGAAAAAAAGAAAAAAAGGCAAAAGATATACGTATAGATTCGAATCATTTTTTGAGCTTTTTCTTTGGGGGTATGGTCACCAAAGCTGAGCACGACATCTTTCCCTTTTTTTAACCCAAGGAAGCATTTTAGTAACGGTAATGGTTTGGTTTATAAGGTCCTTGCGGTGTGACTCCAATATAAGCGGCTTGTTCTTCTGATAAAACAGTTAATTTTATTCCTAACCGATCAAGATGGAGACGTGCAACTTTCTCATCAAGATGTTTAGGCAAAACAGTGACTTCATTTGTATAGTGTTCTGCACGGGTAAAGAGTTCAATTTGCGCTAAAACTTGATTGGTAAACGAGGCCGACATGACAAAAGAAGGATGCCCTGTTGCATTACCAAGATTTAACAACCGCCCTTCAGAGAGCAAAATGATGCGTTTTCCATCGGGAAAGGTGATCATATCAACTTGAGGTTTAATATTTGTCCATGGCAAATTTCTAAGGGCTGCGACTTGGATTTCGTTATCAAAATGACCAATATTTCCAAGAATACACATATCTTTGACTTGTCGCATATGGTCTAAACGGACAACATCTTTATTGCCTGTTGTTGTGATGATAATATCAGCACTGGAGGCAGCATCATCCAAATTAATAACTTCATAGCCATCCATAGCCGCTTGAAGTGCGCAAATAGGATCAATTTCTGTTATTTTAACACGCGCTCCAGCACCCGAAAGAGACGCTGCTGAACCTTTTCCTACATCACCATAACCACAGACAATGGCAGTTTTCCCCGCGATCATCACGTCTGTTCCACGTCGAATACCATCGACCAATGATTCTTTACATCCATATTTATTATCAAACTTTGATTTCGTGACGCTATCATTGACATTAATAGCAGGAAAAGGCAGGAGTCCTTCTTTTTGTAATTGATAAAGGCGGTTTACACCTGTTGTGGTTTCTTCGCTTACCCCTTTAATTGCTGCGCGCTGTCGTGTAAAAAATCCTGGCGTTGCATCCATACGCTTTTGGATTTGTTTGAAAAAAATTTCTTCTTCTTCTGTTTTAGGATGCGAGAGGATATCTTTATTTTGTTCTGCACGACTTCCCACTAAAATATAGTTTGTAGCATCTGCTCCATCATCTAAAATCATATTGGAAGGATTACCATCAGGCCATTGGAAAATGGCATCTATATAAGTCCAATATTCTTCCAATGTTTCACCCTTAACAGCGAATACAGGAATACCCGTTGCGGCAATAGCTGCTGCTGCATGATCTTGTGTGGAAAAAATATTGCTAGAGCTCCACCGTATATCGGCGCCAATCGCTTTTAATGTTTCAATTAAAACAGCTGTTTGAATTGTCATGTGCAATGAGCCAGAAATGCGCGCACCGCGCAAAGGTTGACTGGAGGAAAATTCCTTTCGACAAGCCATCAAACCAGGCATTTCAGTTTCAGCAATATCAAGTTCTTTACGACCATAAGCGGCAAGGGCAATATCTTTGACAACAAAATCTTGAGCTGTCATTCTTTATTCCTTTAAAATCAGTTTTTCCAAGACGGTAGGAGAAATTAAAAAAAAATGCAAGACAAGAAGAAGACTTCTTTATGTGAAAAAGCTCTTTTAAAATCTCCATAAATTTGTGTAACAAATAGGCATTTATGAAGCTGAGTCATGATGTGACGAATAGGACAAGAAATCTCAGGATAAGTCTTATTATAAAAACAAAATTTTATTCTTTTTACGGAACGTTAAAGCTTTTAAAAATCTTCAGAGGGATACCTTTTAAAGAATAAACATGATGCATTGCTTCACAGTTTTTATATTGATTTTTTTATGGGATAAACAAAAATAGTACACTTTTATTCTACTCACTCATGCGGTTGTTTAAAAAAGGCATTATGATCTTGTTTCGTTTGATTATTAAGCTTTAGTAAAATAATATAATGCAAAGCCATATGTTGTTGTCTTTATATTTATGAACAGACAATCTCAGCATAGGTTTTTCTGAATTCCTATGGTGCATTATGCTCCTACATGAGGATAGTTTGTAAGAGATGTTTTTTTCCTGTTTTCAATAATTTTTTTCAAAAGACTGTAAATATGCGAGAAAACACTTTTTATGATATCAATGGAGCATTTAAAATGCAAAAACATCAATCTATTGAACACTCTGATTTTAAAATAGCGAACAACAAGCTATGAATTATAAATCAAATAATTAACTCAGTTTTAGGAGAATTTATTTTAGACGAGTAAATTTTGGGAAAATTGACCATGTGGACGAAATCTCCAGAGATAACTTGGCAAAAATGCAGCTATTGCTCTAGGAGTAATTCCCACACCTTCTAAAGTATATCCATTTTCAATAGCTTCTTGTGAAACAATGTTATCCATTTGCAAAAAGCGTATCTGATTGGCTGTTACAAGTGTCGGTATAAAAGGTAATTTACCGATTGTTCCTAAAACTCCTCCAATCAATAGACCAGCAGAAAGAGGCATGGATAGGATTGTTTTTTTACGGTGAATAATTTTGAGTATATTTTCAAGAGCATTTTGGAAGGTGATAATTTGGGGACCACCAAGATCATAATTTTTTCCCCAAGCAACCTGTCCATCTAAAGCGCGTGCGAGAAATTCGGCAACATCACCAACATACACGGGTTGCAATTTACTTTGTCCCCCTCCAAAAAGAGGCATAATGGGTAAAAAACGTGACAAATCTGCTAAGGTGTTAAAGAAACAATCTTCTGGTCCAAAGATAACAGATGGACGCATAATAATTGCTTGAGGATGCTTGTTATGAATGATTTGTTCACCCATAAACTTAACATGCGCATAAAGACATGAAGCGTTTTCATTAGCTACAAGCGTTGACATATAGATGAGTGGAATATCAGCTTCTGCTGTTAATTCAGCAACATTGTAAGCACCATCAATTTGTGTGCTTTTAAAATTCGATTGATTTGCTTGTTTTAAACTACCAGGCAAAAACACTGCCGCATCAGCTCCAAGCAATGCGCGTGCAACAGATGCACGATGCTTGATATCTGTTTTAAGCATTTGGGTTTGTCCTACTTCTCCTATTTGGAGCATGTAATAAGCTTTTTGTGGACAACGAACAGCAATACGAACGCGATATCCCCGCTTCGTCAAAGTTTCAACGACATGGCGCCCTACAAAACCAGATCCGCCAAAAACAGTAATAAGTTTAGGATGTTGATAAAGTGCACAATCAAATTGCATGATTAAAAAGTCTATCTTTCAAAGCTTTAAAAATAGCCGATTTTTAGCACGGTGGTGTTTTATTGTCACGCAAAATATCACCCGCAAGGTAAAGGGAACCTCCAATAAGGACAATAGCCTCTTTATATTCGACCTTAATTTTATGCAAAGCATCTTGTAGATGTGCTTGTGGGGACGCAAATATTCCTGCTTTTTGGGCTGATTCAGCTAAATTTATTGGACAGATACTGGCGTTATTGTCAATAAGCGGTATCGTATATATTTTATCGACAAGGTTCGCTAAAGGACGAAAATAACCCACAGCATCTTTGGTATTGAGCATGCCAGCAATCATAATAATGGGACGATCTGTTTTTTTTCTCCATTGTGTAAGTTCAGCTGCAATAACTTTTCCAGCAGCAGGATTGTGACCACCATCGAGCCATACATCAATATTAGGAGACAGTTGATCAACCAAGTGTCCCTGGGTAAGGTGTTGCATCCGTGCGGGCCAATAAATATTTTTCAAAGCGTCATTTATGGCTTGTTCTGAAAGTTGAAAACCTGCTTGATAGACTGCTTCAAGAGAAGCACCAGCATTGGCAACTTGGTGGTCTCCAATAAGGTTAGGAAGGGGAAGATCCATGAGACCTTGATTATTTTGAAAAACCATACGTCCATGTTCTTTATAGCTTTGATAATCTTGATCAAATAGAGAATAAGGTGCTTTATTTTTATCGGCCAGGGATATTAAAGTAGCAAGAGTTTCTTCATAATTTTGCTTACCGATAACCACAGGAACGTTTGGTTTGATAATCTCCCCTTTTTGAAAAGCGATTTGAGCAATTGTGTTTCCAAGAAAGTTCTCATGATCATAATCAATGGGCATAATAAGCGATACAGCTGGTTTGTTAACGACATTGGTAGCATCAAAACGTCCTCCCAACCCAACTTCTAAAATGACAACATCAGCTGGATGTATACTAAATAGCATAAAGGCAGCGGCTGTAAAAATTTCAAAAATAGTAATCGGCTCTTGACGATTTACTTTTATAATTTCACGGATTGTTTCAGCCAATAGGCTCTCTGTAACAAGTTGACCGCCTCCTTTTTGACCTAATCGGCAGCGTTCATTCCAGTTGACGAGATGAGGTGAGCTGTACACATGAACGGAGTAGCCAGCACTTTCTAAAAGAGCACGACAAATTGCTGAGGCAGATCCTTTGCCATTTGTTCCAGCAATGTGAATAACAGGGCCAAGTTTTAAATGTGGATTGCCAAGATGCTCTAAAAGGCGAACAATACGCTCTAAAGAAAGATCAAATTTTTTCGGATAATTCTTTAGTAAACCATCCACCACCCTTTGTACTTGACTTTGTTGCATAAATTTAAGCTACTTTTGTTGTAGAAAGCGATGTTTTAGAATCTGTAGGAGATGGGTTGGAAGGGTTAACAAAAGCAGGATATTTCATCATTAAGCGTAAAAGACGTGCAATGGTTGTTTTCATTTCTAAACGCGATACAACCATATCAATCATACCATGTTCGAGCAGATATTCACTACTTTGAAAACCTTCTGGTAGAGTTTCGCGTATCGTTTGTTGAATCACACGTGGACCAGCAAAACCAATCATAGCGCCGGGTTCGGCAATGTGAATATCACCAAGCATGGCGTAAGAAGCAGTAACACCACCGGTAGTTGGATTGGTCAGAACAACAATATAGGGAAGTTTTGCTTCTTTCAGCATTTCAATCGCTACTGTTGTACGGGGCATTTGCATCAGTGAGAGTGTTCCTTCTTGCATGCGTGCACCACCAGAAGCAGCAAAAAGAACCAAAGGACACCTTTCAGCAATGGCAGTATCAAAAGCTTTGATAATAGCTTCCCCTGAAGCCATACCGAGAGACCCACCCATAAAGGCGAAATCTTGAACGGTTGCAATAATTGGTAAGCCTTCAATAGTGCCGCGTGCACTTAAAATATTGTCATCAACACCAAGTTTAGAACGATAATCTTTTAACCGGTCAATATAGCGTTTTTCATCGCGAAACTTTAAAGGATCTGTGACAACTTTTGGATTTTCAAGAGCTGTATAGACACCATCATCAAAAAAATGCATGAGACGATTTTTGGCACTGATACGCATATGATAGCCAGAATTGGGAGCCACAAATTGATTGGCTTCCAGATCTTTATGGAAGATCATTTCACCACTGGTAGGATCTTTAATCCATAGATTTTCTGGAATCTCACGGCGCCCCAATATAGAGTTAATTTTAGGACGAACATAATTTGTAATCCAGTTCATCTTTATAGCCTTCCTTTAAATATTACACATCTTTTGCATGATTTGAAAGAATATAGAACTTAAGCAGTTACATTTGCTTTTTCGGCTGAACAAAAGAGTCTATTTAATACTTTTATCCGCACACGTATAGCTCTAAATCCATTGTTTTTTTATTTTTAATATTTCCAATGTCATAAAAATCATATGCACGAAGAGCATTCCCTATAACAAATTTTTAAAAAACTTTAAGGACTTACATGTTTTTATTCTTTGATTTTGGTATTAAAACTCATCTCTTACGTTGGTTAACAAACGGCTTATTTTCTTTTAATAAAAATGACTCTCCAATTAATCATTAATATCAACAGTCTTAAAGCAAAGAAACCTTATAATATAAAACCTTAACAAGGCTATACTCATCCATTAAAGATAATGGATATGATAACGTTATGTTAGCGAAACGCTAACACCAGAGCAAGATTTTTTCAAACGGTTTTCTTAAAGCGCGCGTTTCACATAAAATAAAGCGCCCCAAAAATATCATTTTTATTATGTACCCTACATTGCTAGATTTGATAGTCTCACATATTTCAAAAATTCTTTCATGATAATGCCTATGAAGAGTATAACCTCTCCATGAAAGGTATGAGATTTATATGTTCTCCCATTTTCATTGAAATAAAAGGAATAAACCGATAGCCTTATACTCTTTACCAACTTCTAATGTGACAATAATTTTTGCATTGAGAGGGGGCATGAGAGGTGTTGTATGCCTTTTAAAAAGTGCTTTTATCCACACGACCATTCCCGTTTATGACATCTCAACAAACGATTTTAATTGATTCAGTATGAATAGGGTTAAAATGAGAAATCCTTATGATATTTAGGTTTTTACGCATGTCATAAAATGATAAATTATCATTGTAAATCAATATATTGATTTTAGAAAAGGTAAAACATAAGATTTTATATTATGCTTTCTTTGTCTCGCAAGTTTTGGTAAGTTTAAAGTTCAAGGAACATCATTTTTGAGTGATGCGTGCTATGGTCTTTTGGGAAAGCATTTTGTGTAAATGTGTCATAAAGGCAGCTGCAAAAAGCGGTGTGGCTAAATTAAGAATGGGAATCGAAACAAAAACCGCAATCAACAATCCAGCGCCAAAAACCGTTGTATAATGAGTATGTAAAAAAGCACGCGCATCTTGCTCTGTCCGAAAACGGTAAGCAGCAAATAAGAAATATTCATGACCAAGCAAGTAACCATTAATAACATAAAAAGCAATCAAATTAACACCTGGTATGAAGAATAAAATAAAAGCAATTCCATTCCCAAGAAGGCTTAAAATAACAAATTTAAAGGAGAGGATAAGAGAACGCCCAAATGGCATAGCTTGTCCCATAGGCTCATTTGGATAATCTTCCTTTTCAATGATTTCAGCAGCAGAGTCAATGAAAAAACCACCTATCATAGCTGTGATGGGAGCAATAAAAAAAGCTAACAAAAGAGCCAAACCAAGATTGAAGATGATAAGCATGCTAAATCCCAACCACCCTGCCCAACTTGGTAGACCAGGAAGAAACTGAGAAACCCAAGGCCAAAAGTAAGACACAAAAAGTTGGTGCACACATAACCATAAAATGGCGAGCACAAAAAAAGTAACTCCCAATGCTTTCAGTATCATAATGCTATATTGTGAGGTCAGAAGACGTTGTAAAGCACGATAGGCAGCAGTAAAAATCATAGATTAATAAATTAAGGAAAGAAGCAAAAAAAACAAGAAATATATTTAGATGAGTGTATTGTGTAATTTTTTCTTTCTTGAATTACAAGAACTATTTTTAATAACACTAAGGAAATACATCGATATTGTTTTGTAAAAAAGAGGATTTTTTACCTTTATATATTATTCCAATCAGGATAAATTCTTCTTATAGAATGGATAAAATAAAAAAATAACGAAGGCTTCTTCGTTTAAAATAAAATTTGAATCAATAGAAATTTTGCTTTTAAAAAACTGAGAAGAATTTAAGAAGCAGCTGTTGTAGAAGAGATTTTAAATATTTTTGTACAGAGTTTAGCTAATTGCGTTTACATGATATATCTAAAAAATTAAGGTGGTAAAAGATAGTGAGGAGGAGTTTTTTTACTTCCATTTATCCAGTATCGCTGCCTAATTTCATTTATCTATAGCCTTATTTGTTGTGCACGATTCCTAATATTCTGTACTTTTCTATCGCTTGGCGTGGCGCGTCTTGGCTCTTGCTTCTATTCAAAACAATATTGAGGTTAGTGAAATAAGGGTAAAATTTACATATTCGTTATGGAGATATTCTGATTTTGGGCAACAGAATGACTCATGTGACATCGCAATAGGAAAAAAACTTCAAACGATTAACACTACATATTTCATAACAAGCAGTTTTTTGAGAAAAAGCAAAGAGAGGGAGATATCACTGATGATTAAAAATGATGAGATTTTAAATTTTAAGAGCTATAAGTGCAATAAAGTAAGCGTTCATTGAAGCATCTTTCATACAAATGGTGCACTGGAGCAAATAATTTTTAGATAATAACACCTTTCATTTATGAAGAGAATTTATCATCTTCAACTTGAATGAAAATCCCAAATATAGAGATATTTTCTTAAATCTTCATCGTTAAAATCAAAAAAATCATTTATTTACACATTATAAATAGGAGCAATATGGGGATAAAAACATTTAAGAAAGAAAATGCTTTTGATAAATTCTCCCCAGTGCAGGGCTTTCGTAAAGTTGAAGACTAAAAAATGATGGTTTCAGCTTCTCTTTTTGTAAGCTAGAGAGACAGTGGTGAAAAAGACTCTATTCTTGATAAAAGCTAGGGTAAGAATAGGATTTTTTTAAGAAACATCTCTCAATGCCCACCACACCCCTGTCACAACAGCGCTTGTGAAATGGTATAAGGATAAAGCTCCTATAAATGCTATAAAACTTATAGAGCGTCTCTCTCTTTACGCTTAACAAAAGAGCACGCCGGCATCATCTCTTTACCTTCAATGTTGCGACAAGTCCTTAGCCCTTAAAACGGTTCATTGTAGGGGTTTTTAGTCCTTTCTTAAACACTTAATATTCATGCGGCTATCGTTGCTAACGTGCAAGAAAATGGTTTTCATTGATTCAATATACATGGATTTTAAATGAGAAGATCTTACGATATTCGGGGTTCTCATTCAAGTTGAATAATGTTAGATTATCATTATAAATTAATATGTTATCCAATCTAGTCGAGATGTATAGACATCTTCATGGATTCAAAAGTTCAGTTCTTATTTTTTAGATATTTTAATAAGGTGTTTGAAGAGTTATTATTTGAAAAATGGGGTATCTTTTCCTTATGAGGATTAGGCATTTGGGGGGGTAAAAAATGATACGATTATGTTTGCTAATTTTTGCGCTACGTGTTGTTTACGCATAGGGGGCCATTGTTCAACTTTTTCTTTGCTCACAAGATAAACTTGATTTGTATCAGCACCCATGACACTTGTACCATCTGGTTGAAGAGAAATATCATTAGCAAGAATGAAATCAGCGCCTTTTTCAACACATTTTTTTTGCGCATTGGCAATAATATCACATGTTTCAGCAGCAAAACCAATGACCAGTGAGGGGCGGTTTGGAGCGTGTCCAATCGTTGCTAAAATATCCGGATTTTCGACCATATGGAGGGATGGTGGTGTTTTATGAGCATTCTTTTTAATTTTGTGTAAAGATTGCGTTTGACTGCGCCAGTCACAAACTGCGGCAACAAAGATGGCACCATCAGCAGGCAATGATTCTTGAACGGCTTGTAACATCTGTTGTGCTGTTTCAACATGAATAGTTTTTACTTCTTGTGGGTCTGCAAGATTAACAGGTCCACAAATAAGTGTTACTTTTGCCCCCAAATGCGCAAGAGTGGTTGCAATGGCGTGGCCTTGTTTACCTGAAGACCGATTAGCAAGATAACGCACCGGATCAATAGGTTCATGGGTAGGGCCAGAGGTAACGATGAAATGGCGGCCAGAGAGAGGTTTTTCACGCACATCCAAAAGAGCCTCTATGGCAGCGACAATGGTTAAGGGTTCACTCATGCGCCCATAGCCTGTTTCGTCACGTTCAGCCATATTTCCGATTTCTGGTCCGATAATATGAACGCCATCTGCGCGCAATTGTGCAACATTGCGAACAGTGGCTGGATGCGCCCACATAGCTGGATTCATAGCAGGCGCGATTAAAAGTGGACAGCGTGCTGCTAAAAGGACGCAATCGGCTAGATCATCTCCTATGCCATGGGCTATTTTGGCTATGCGATTGGCTGTAGCAGGGGCTAAAATAATGAGGTCAGCATCCCGTGCTAGGCGGATATGTCCGATATCATGTTTTTCTTCGCGTGAAAATAAATCAGTATATACAGTACGACCGTTGAGGGCTTCAGCGGCTAAAGGCGTAATAAATTTTTGTGCTGCTTTTGTCATAATAATGTTTAAGCGTGCTCCACGCTCTTTTAAACGACGAATAAGATCAAGCGCTTTATAGGCCGCAATACTTCCACCAATAATAAGAAGGAGTGATTTTGATTGCAATGATTGCACTTCAACGGCACTTACATGAGAGGGGTGTCTGGTGAAAGTGGTGGGATTACTTAAAAGACGGCGCACTTCTTCTTCCATAGAAATGCCATTTTGTGCGGCACGTACGCGCAAAGCTTCTTTAATTTCAGGAGAGAGATTACGAATAGTAATACTGGCCATAAAATACCTCCAATAAACAAAATGATTGCAATGATTTCATTATTGGTATTTTTAGCATATTAAAGAGATTAGAAAAGATGAAAAAAGTAAAAAGTGAAAAAAACGCAACAAAGTGCAATGATAAATAGGCTATAACGACCATAACGGTTTCTACGACTTTGTTCAGCGGCAAGTTGTTTGAGGGTAGCAGGAGAAAGATTAAAACCTGTTGTTCTCATTTGATTGAAATCTTCTTCTATACGTTGGAAGTTTTGTACCAGTTGTGGTGTTTTGCGTGCCAGGGAAAGGAGAGCTTGCGCTCCTTCACTAAAGTCTTTTGCAACGCCTACGGGTCCTAAATTTTTACTAATCCATTCTCTGACAACGGGTTCAGAAGCTTTCCACATATTAAAACTAGGATCTAATGTGCGGGCAACACCTTCCACAACAACCATTGTTTTTTGCAGTAATAGAAGTTCGGGTCGCGTTTGCATGTCAAACAATTCAGTGACTTCAAACAATAATGTGAGCAACTTAGCCATGGAAATGCTTTGTGCTGATTGTCCGTGAATTGGTTCACCAATCGCACGATTGGCTTGTGCAAAGCTTTCAATATTATGGTGTGAAGGGACATAGCCTGCTTCAAAGTGGGCGCGGGCTACCCGATGGTAATCGCGCGTAATAAAGCCGTAAAGAATTTCAGCCAAAAAATGCTTTTCTTTTTTTCCAAGCCTTCCTGTAATGCCTAGATCAACAGCAACAATACATCCATCTGAGTCTACAAATAAATTACCAGGATGCATATCGGCATGAAAAAAACCGTCACGCAATGTGTGGCGTAGAAAAGACTGAATAAGCGTAATGGCAAGAGCCTGTAGATCAAAACCTGCTTCTTTGAGTTTGGAAATTTCGGATATTCTTATACCATCAATCCATTCCATGGTAAGAACATTTCGCCCTGTCCGTTCCCAATCAATACGAGGAACCCGAAAACCTGTATCCTGTTGAATATTTTCAGCCATTTCAGATATAGCTGCTGCTTCTAAGCGTAAATCCATTTCAAGGCGTGTTGTTTGTGCTAAAGTATCCACCACACGAACAGGACGTAGCCTTCGAGAGGCAGGGATATAACGCTCTTGTAAATGCGCAATGAGATAGAAACCTCTAAGATCTTTAGAAAAACGCGCTCTTATATTGGGACGAATGACTTTTACGGCACATTTTTTCTTATGACCGGTTTCATCAATATATTCAGCAGGATGAACCTGAGCAACAGAAGCGGCGGCAATGGGAGGATAAAAATTTATGAATAAATCATCAATAGAGCGACCAAGAGAACTTTCAATTTGAGCAATAGCGGCGGTGCAAGAAAATGTTTGGACACGATCTTGTAGTTGTGACAAATCGTCTGCAACATTACGTCCGACAATATCAGGTCTTGTGGCAAGAAATTGACCAAGTTTTATGTAAGAGGGTCCAAGCTTATTGATGGCATACGAAATATTTTCAGATCGCTGTTTCTTTTTCGTTTTGCGTCGTGCTAATGCCCCCGCTATACGATGACATAATGCTGGAAATCCTTGAAGATCGTCGTGAGGCAGAGCACTTAAAACACCTTCACGTGTTAAAATCCACCCTGCACGCATCAATTGAAAGTAGGGAGAAATTTGCACCATTTTTAAATTTTCCAACCTGAATGCAGTGCTGCAATCGTACCGGTGAGATTGCGGTACGATACGCGCGAAAATCCTGCTTGCTTGATCATATGGGCAAAATCATCTTGTTTAGGAAACTTGCGAATAGATTCAACCAAATAACGATAAGCATCACCATCATTTGCAATAAATTGACCCAGCTTAGGGATAGCATGGAAAGACCAAAGATCATAAATTTTATCGAGCCAAGGCATCTCAACATTTGAAAATTCTAAACATAAGAAACGTCCACCGGGCTTTAAAACGCGAAAAGCTTCTCTAAGAGCTTGATCAATATGAGGAACATTGCGAATTCCAAAAGCAATCGTGTAAGCGTCAAAGCTTTGGTCTTCAAAGGGGAGATGTTCTGCATTGGCTTCAACAAAATCAATCAGAGGAGCAAGACCATTTTTTTGTGCGCGTTGTTTGCCAATGCTGAGCATAGAACCATTAATATCAAGCACCGTAGCATGGGCTTTTTGACGTGAAGCCTTAAGGATGCGAAAAGCAATATCACCTGTACCACCAGCGACATCGAGAACTCTCCAATGAGAAAGCGCTGGTGGAGAAAGCCATGCAACCATAGAATTTTTCCACACACGGTGTAGCCCTAAGGATAAGATATCATTCATCTTGTCATAATTTTCAGCAACAGAATGAAACACCCCATCGACCATGGATTGTTTTTGTGTTTCATCAACTCTTGTAAAACCAAAAGAGTGCTCCATACCCCCTTTGGCTCCTACACGTTCTGTTTCGGTTGCCATGTATATGACCTTCCTTATTTTTCTTTTATCGTAAATGAAATAGAGAGGTAATGTTCAAATACGAAAAAACAACGTATAAAACTGCGATGTTTATACAGCCCAAAACAAAAGAATACCTTTAGATATCAAGATTGGCAACGCTTAAGGCATTGTCTTGAATAAAAATACGTCTAGGTTCAACTTCATCACCCATGAGACGAGAAAAGAGTGAATCTGCATCGGTTGCATCATTAATTTTTACTTGTAAAAGAGAACGCGCATTGGGATCAAGCGTTGTTTCCCAAAGTTGTTCAGCATTCATTTCCCCAAGACCTTTATAACGTTGAAGAGTAATACCCTTTTTACCGTTTGTAAAAATGCTCTCTAAAAGGCTCATAGGTCCAAAAATACGCTCTGTTTTATCTTTGCGGCGTAAAAGAAGGGGAGGATGATATATATCGTTAAAATTTTGGGAAATGCGATCAATTTGACGTGCATCGGTTGAGTTTATAAGTCCTACATCAAGCGCGATAACATCTTTAACGCCACGCAAAATACGCTCAAAACATAAACTTCCATCTTCTATATATTGTCCACTCCAACCCTGTTCCATATCATCAGCAATCAGATTAAGGCGGTGTGCGACAGCCTCTGCTATTTTTTGCGCTTTTTCTTGTGTTGTAAAGGCTTCAGGGTTAAAAGCGCCAACAATGGCTGCTTGCTCAACAATATTGCGGTCATAACGGGTATGAAGACCATTTAAAAGTTGACGGAATACACGGGCATCTTTCGCGAGTTGATATAAATCAGCCCCTGCACGAACTTCTCCCGTTGAAAGTTCGAGGGTTGTTTCTTCTAGTCCCGTATCGATCAAGAATTCTTCAAAGGCTGCTTCATTTTTAATATATTGAGAAGATTTTCCACGCGATACTTTATAAAGAGGTGGTTGAGCAATATAAAGATGTCCACGTTCGATTAACTCGGGCATTTGTCTAAAAAAGAAAGTGAGCAGCAGAGTACGTATATGGGCTCCATCAACGTCCGCATCTGTCATGATAATAATCTTATGATAGCGTAATTTATCGGGTGAAAATTCATCTTTACCAATAGACGTTCCAAGAGCTGTAATCAGTGTTCCGATCATATCAGATGAGAGCATGCGGTCGAAGCGAGCTCGCTCAACATTGAGGATTTTTCCGCGGAGAGGTAAAATTGCTTGATTTTGACGTGAGCGTCCACTTTTTGCTGAACCACCAGCCGAATCTCCCTCGACAATAAAGATTTCTGATTTTGCAGGATCACGCTCTTGGCAATCGGCAAGTTTTCCTGGCAGAGAAGTGATATCAAGCGCTCCTTTTCGCCTTGTGAGTTCACGTGCTTTGCGTGCAGCTTCACGTGCTGTTGCAGCTTCCACCACTTTACTAATGAGAAGCTTTGCTTCATTAGGATGTTCTTCCAGCCATATTGAAAGACCTTCATTGACCAAATTTTCAACTATAGGGCGGACTTCAGAAGAAACCAACTTATCTTTTGTTTGTGAAGAAAATTTAGGATCAGGAACTTTGACAGAAAGAATAGCTGTTAATCCTTCACGACAATCATCACCGGTTAAATTCACTTTTTCTTTTTTGGCAATCCCTGAAGATTCAGCATAACCATTAATTTGACGTGTAAGAGCACTTCTAAAACCGATTAAATGCGTTCCACCATCACGCTGAGGAATATTATTGGTAAAACACAAGACCTTTTCATGGTAGGAATCATTCCACCATAGGGCAACATCAACGCTCATACCATCTTTTTCACTTGCAATGTAAATAGGAGTATCTAAGAGCGCTTTTTTTGATTGATCAATATATTTGACAAACTCTGTCAATCCGCCTTCATAATGTAATTCAACGGATTTAATGTCAGCATGACGCTCGTCAACAAGAAGAATATGAACCCCAGAATTTAGAAAGGCCAATTCTCGTAAACGACGCTCTAAAGTTTCAAAGTCAAACTCAACCATAGTAAAGGTTTCAGAGCTTGGTAAAAATCTAATTTCTGTTCCACTTTCTTGATCACAATCGCCAACAACTTTTAATGGAGCATCAGCCACCCCATGGGTAAATGATATTTCATGAATTTTACCATTTCGTCTGATTTGCAATTTAAGCCAAACAGAGAGTGCATTCACAACAGAGACACCAACACCGTGCAATCCACCTGAAACTTTATAAGAGTTTTGATCAAATTTTCCGCCAGCATGAAGCTGTGTCATGATAACTTCTGCGGCAGAAATACCTTCTGTTGGATGGATATCTGTTGGAATTCCACGTCCATTATCACGAACAGAACAAGAGCCATCAGCATGGAGTGTGACGTTTACAAGAGTTGCGTGACCAGCTAAAGCTTCATCAATAGCATTGTCTACAACTTCATAGACCATATGATGTAACCCGGATCCATCATCCGTATCACCGATATACATACCAGGACGTTTGCGTACAGCATCGAGACCTTTGAGAACTTTGATAGAAGCGGCGCCATAGTCATCGCCTTTTGTCGGTGAGGTTATTTCATCACTCATAAGTTAGTCCATTTCTGTGTTCAATTTACAATATCTTATCTGCTTTTTTAAGCTCAATGTTCTGATCAGTTATTTATGGAATAACCACGTTAAACATTTACCGTATATCAGCTCTAGATTCAATATCTGTCACTATATAATGAAGCGAATGATGAAATGATATTAAATTATTGTACAGTAAAACACCGTCATTTAGGGCGATAATATAGGAAAAGTAAGTTTCTCTTTGATATATTTAAGTATTTTTACAGTGGATGGTGAATATTTAGGGCAGTGCTTATCCATATAGCTTTTAGTTAAGTGAATCGCATGAATGGGAAGACCAAAAAAATTAAAAGCGTAATTTATCGAGAGAAACCAACTCTCTTCAGGCTAACGTCGGTACGAATCCCTTTCCTTTAAGATTTGTGGACGAGGTCAATTAAGCTTTACGTAAGCTTTAAACGTAAAGTTTAAAATTGTGTAAAGAGCGATATTATTGTTTATTTTTAAATATGCGTAATATTTAAAATTAGTTGTGCATCTTTGTATTATACGAACAAAGATTTTATTTTTTACTTAATCAATCAACCTTCAATCCTAATGAAATCGTATATTTAACACAAAGATAATGGGTTTCCTAAACTGCCCAAGTTTTTGTATCTTAAATTAAGGCGAGAATATTGTGTATATTTGGTTGTGCTATTCTAGTAATGGAGATTACATCTCTCATTCAAAATAAAATGCTATTGTATTGTTCATTCACACATTTTTTTTAAAGAAGCATCTCTCAATGTATTTTAAAAAAATATATGAAAATTGTTAAAATTTTTAACAGTTTTAGAAAAGTGCAAGAATTTTATTTGTTAAACGGCAGATATTTTAGTGAAGTGCGTTAGATAATAACTAAGAAAAGTTTAATCTTAGCTTTGAAAAATGGGGGAGAGATTTTGAAAATAAGAAAACCTATGCATATAAAACATCTTCAATGGCGTTTACGGTACTTTTTAGTCAATAATCTATACACTATTTTTATTCGTATTTTATTTGTAGCAGGGGGATTTTTATTTTTCTCTTACGCAGAAGCTGGGATAGCTGGAAGGCTGCCTTCTTTTTTTGATTCGCATGAACATTTGATACAACCTGATACCACGGATATCATTCGTTTGCGTTTTGTAACAACTTTTGATTTTCCCCCCTTTAATTTTCTTGATCAAACGGGGCATCTTGCAGGTTATAATATCGATTTATTACGTGCTATTTGCTCAAAATTACAATTAGAAAAATTTTGTGAAGTAGAAGTGGTTCCTTGGAAAGAGCTTGTAGAGCATGTCAAAAATGGTGGTGCAGAAGTTATTATTGCGGGTTTAAAAGAAACAAGTCAAACCCAGCAAGATCTTGTTTTTACAAAGTCATATTTGCGCTTTCCAGCGCGATTTGTTGCTTCTCAAAAATTAAATCTCGATGAGCCAATAAGCGATCAATTGGTCCATTTAACCAGTGGTGTTTTGTCTAAAAGTGTTCACGAAAAGCTCTTTCATTATTATTTCCCTAAAGCACAATGGCAAGGATTTAAAGAGAGAGAAGAGCTCTATAAAGCCTTAGAGGAGCATAAAATTGACCTTATTTTTGATGATGGATTTGCTTTATCGTTATGGGGCAAAAATCAAAAATCTGTTGATTGCTGCCATTTTGTTGGAGGGGCATATATGGCACCGCAGTTATTGGGGCAAGGAATGCAGCTTGCTGTTGCAAAAAAGAATGAAAAATTGGTTGATATCCTCAATTATGCACTAAAATCTCTAGAAGAGGATGGTAAGCTTACAGAGCTTTATTTGCGATATTTTCCAGTAAGTTTTTACTGACGAAAAGTTTTTTAGTTCAGAGCTGTTAATCTTTCCGTACCGAGTCGATAGGAGATGGCTTCTGCGAGATGATGGCGTGAAAGATTATCGGATCCATCAAGATCAGCAATCGTACGCGCAACTTTGAGAATGCGATGATAAGCACGTGCAGAAAGATGCATTTTTTCACTCACCTCTCGTAAGAGTATGGCGGCATTTTTATCAGGAATGGCAATTTGTTCTATAATTTTGGCAGGGCAATCGCCATTGGTTCGGATATGGTCAAACCCTAGTGTTGCAAAGCGTTGAGCTTGAATAGTACGGCACCGTGCGACACGTTTAGCAACATCGCAGCTTTTTTCTGATTGCTCTGGTTGCATAAGGTCCATCGCTGTCAAAGCAGGAACATCAATCCGTAAATCAATTCGATCGAGCAGCGGACCAGAAATACGGGATTGATAATCGATTTGACAGCGTATTCCTTTAGAACAAACATGGCCTTTTTCACCTGCCATACCACATCGGCAAGGATTCATTGCGGCAATGAGTTGGAAGCGAGCAGGATAGCTGATATGATGATTAGCGCGGGCTATAACCGATTCTCCACTTTCTAAAGGTTGACGAAGGGAATCAAGAACCTGCGGAGAAAATTCAGGCAACTCATCAAGAAATAATACGCCATTATGGGCAAGAGAGACTTCTCCTGGTCGTCCTTTAAGCCCCCCACCAATCATTGCAGCCATGGAAGCAGAATGATGTGGAGCACGAAAGGGGCAATGAAGTGAAATGGTATTATGGACTGTTTCTCCTGTAATAGAAGCAATTAGAGAGACATCTAAAAGCTCACGACTATCAAGAGGGGGTAAAATAGAAGGTAAGCGTTGCGCCAACATAGATTTTCCAGCTCCAGGAGGGCCAACAAACAAAAGGTTATGGCGTCCAGCAGCACAAACTTCTAAGGCACGTTTGGCTGTTTTCTGTCCTTTGATTTCGCAAAGATCTGGAAGTTCAGTTTCAATAGTATATTGGCGCGGTTGTGGACGTTTTTGAATTTGGGTTCCTTTAAAATGATTGACGATAGTGAGAAGAGTCTCTGGGGCAAGAATATTTATTTCTGCATTTGCCCATGCGGCTTCAGGTCCACATTGAAAGGGACAAATCAGTCCTTTATCGAGTGATACAGCTGTCATGGCAGCTGGTAAAACCCCGTTGACGGCAGTCAGTGAACCATCCAGTGACAATTCGCCTAAAATGACATAATCTTGCGCTACGTCAGGAGGGAGAATTCCCATAGCAAGCATTAAACCTACGGCAATTGGCAAATCATAATGTGATCCCTCTTTAGGCAAATCAGCTGGTGCAAGATTAATCGTAATTCGTTTGGTCGGCATAGAAAGCCCACAAGCATGGAGGGCTGCTTGTACACGTTCACGGCTTTCTGCGACTGCCTTATCGGCTAATCCAACAATAGCCATTCCTATTTTACCGGGCGAAATCATAACCTGTACATCGACAGGAACTGCTTCTAGACCGCGAAAAGCAACAGTTGTAATACGTGCGATCATTGATCTCCCCCTTTAGACTTGGGAGAGACAATCATATCTACGCATAAAAATCAAGAAGCATCTCTATGGTTTTTTTAATGGAGAGATCTATATACGTACGCAGATTTTTGTAGCGTTCTCATGGCAAGTTATTTGTACAAATTTAACCATGATAATATGGAGCGCAATAAAACATTTATAATAAGCTAAATGAATATGTTAAGAAAAAGGAATGAGGCTGTTTGTATGACATAACAGAGCAGAATTTTGTTAAGATATGAGGGGAGGGTGACGTTATGTATCGCAGAGTGTTATTTGATGTGATAAAACGTGTAAAGTATGCAAAGTGGTTATATTTACCTTTCTTATTTTATATTATTTAAAAGTGTAGTAGATGCAAGTGTATTAAAGGTATCTGATTTATGGTATCCAAAACAAGAATTTTGTTAAAATCAGGAACTGTACGCTGTGTATTTATAGGCTTGTGTTTCGTTTTTGCTTTTCCACAGCCACTTGCTGCATTTGATTTTTTCGGCATCCCTATTTTTGGTCAAAAGAAAAAAAAATCTTCTTCACAGTATGTCAAAAGTACAGAGAGATTTTATAAAGTTGATATTATTACACCACCAGGAGCGCCATTAGAAGGTATAAAAATAGTTAAATCTGTCTCTTCTCTTTTTGCAGATAAAGAGAAAGCATCTGCGAGTTCTTCTGGTTTGTTAGCCAAAGCGCGTTCAGATTATCGGGCTATTCTTTCTGCTCTTTATGCTGATGGGCGCTATGGGGGTGTTATTAGTATTAAAATTAATGGTTTAGAAGCCGCTGATTTAAGTCCGGTAACTCAACTTCCAGCACAATCAAATATCGTTATTACGATTAATGCTGGTCCACAATATATTTTGAGTATTGCAAATATTGATAAAGTAGCGCCCTATGAAAAACGTAAAGCGCATAAAATGCCTACAATTGAAGAATTGGGCTATAAAGTTGGCGCTATTGCCAAATCTGAAACCATTTTGAAAGCAGAAAAATGGGCGGTCGAAGGATGGCGTCAACAAGGTTATGCTAAAGCTAAAATTATGAAAAGTGAGATCGTGGCTGACCATGCTGCGTTGCGTGTTGAAGGGCGGATTGTTGTTGATCCTGGACAAAAGGCTTATTATGGTCCGCTAACTGTACGTAATATAAGTAAGAAACCACGTGTAGATTCAGCTTATATCGCATGGATGACCGGATTGAAGCCAGGTCAGAAATACGATTCCGATGCGTTAGCTAAAGCAAATGAACGTCTTGCACGCCTTGGTGTTTTTCGTGCTATTAATATACGAGAGGCTGATACCATTAACCCAGATGGCAGTTTACCGCTTACACTTGTTGTACAAGAACGTAAACCGCGTCGTTTTGGTTTAGGGGGTGGTTATTCAACATTAGATGGTGCTGGTTTTGAAGCTTATTGGATGCATAACAATCTTTTTGGTCATGCAGAGACCCTTAAAATTGAAACAAAAATAAGTGGTGTTGGCAGAAATAAAAAACAATCATATAATTTTAAGAACTTTGATTACCTTTTCGGTGGTACATTTATAAAGCCGGGTGTACTCACGCCTGATACAGATCTCAGGTCAGAATTAAAAATACGACAAGATGTTCTAGAAAATTATACGACAAAAGCCATCAAAGGGAAATTAGGTATTACACATATTTTCAATAGTAATCTATCGGGACAGGCAGCTATAGAAGTTTCGAATGGTTATTCACGTGATATCTATTTTGGGAGTCGTAATTTTACAACAATTGGTTTCCCTACCGGTTTGATTTACGATAGTCGTAATAATAAGTTCAGTGCAACAAAAGGTTTATATGGTGAAGTTTTCATTGAGCCCTTTTATGAGATGCGTTTTAGCAACTTTGTCGCAAAAGTAACGGCAGAAGGTCGTTCTTATTGGGCGCTGGATGAAGGGAATCGTTTTGTTTTTGCTGCGCGGGCAAAGCTTGGCACAATTCTTGGGAATGATACAGCACAAATTCCTGCGGATACGCTCTTTTTTGCTGGTGGTGGTGGCTCTGTTCGTGGTTATGCATATCGTAATATTGGTATCAAAACAGAAAATGATGTGGTTGTTGGTGGACGGGCGCTTATTGAGGGATCGGCAGAATTGCGGGTTTCTTTAAATGATAAAATAGGATTTGTCAGTTTTCTTGATGGAGGTCTCGTAGGAGAAAAGTCAAATTTTGACTTTTCTCAAAAAATTAAATGGGGAGCCGGTATAGGAGGTCGCTATATGACGGGTCTTGGTCCTTTACGCGTTGATTTAGCCTTTCCTTTAAAGAGAGAGCAGGGTGATCCTCGCATTGGTTTTTATGTAGGTATAGGACAAGCATTTTAATGAAAAAAACTGTACGTTTATTAGCTTTCTTCTTTGGACTTGTGTTTTTTTTGGTCGGTGGTTTTGTTTTTGCACAGAGAGAAGACCGTCTTCCCTCTAGCGAAGAGACAGCAGATGATCGTTCATGGTTTGTTTCTTTAATTGAACGCAAACTTTCAACACCTAATCGTCAAGTTCGTTTACACAATATACAAGGGACGTTGTCTTCTCAAACATCAATTGATGCTATTACTGTCAGTGATAAAAATGGGGTTTGGCTTAAAATTACCAATGCTAAAATGGATTGGAATCGTCTAACGCTGCTAAGAGGGCGGATGGATATTAATCAGCTTTCAGCAGAACAGGTTACGTTTTTACGCAAACCACAAGGCAATTCTTCTTTTATTTCTTCCCTTGAGACGGGGAGGTTTTCTTTACCAAAATTGCCGCTTGCTCTTTCTATTAATACGCTTACAGCTCAGCATGTGACGTTTGAACAGAATCTTTTTGGTTTTTCTGCTGATATGTCCTTAGAAGGCAATTTCACTTTGGCGAGTGGTAATCTTGATGTTGATATAGTGGCGCATCGTTTAGATGCACCGGGTTCTTTTTCTGTTCTTACCAAGATATCTGAGAACAATCGTACAGCTAAAATTGATATCTCTGCTGATGAACCACAAAATGGTATTTTGGCAAATGTTTTTAACATTGAAAAACGTCCAGCATTAAATCTCGCCATTAAAGGTGATGGTACTTTTGATGATTTGGTTATCAAACTTTCTTTAGAAGCCGATCATCATTCTATTTTAGATGGTCATGTTATTCTTGCAAGTGTTTCAGAGGGACACAGTTTTTCTACGAAACTAGAGGGTAGATTGGAGCCTTTAATACCTGCGCAATATCGTCATCTCTTCGCATCTGATATAACATTAAAAGCAGAGGCAAGAAGAACAAGAGAGGGGGGAACACACCTTGATCAGATGGTTCTTCAGAGCAAAGAAATGAATGTTATCGCCAATGCTGAAATAACAGCTGATGGATTTTTGCGGCGGCTTTTTGTTGATGGCAAAATGGCTCTTGATAACGAAAAAGAGTCTGTTCATTTACCGGTATCAGAGGCGCCAAAACCTGCAAATAATGTTGCTTTAAACATTGACTATGGTCGCGAAGGACAGCAATCTTGGAATGGGAGGCTTGTTGTACATCATTTTAGAAATAAAAATATTTATATTCGCGATGCTGTTTTTGATATGGGGGGAGTAAGCGAAAGTCTTGATAATGCGGCTTCTCGTCATATTGGTGTTCAGGTTAATGGAACGCTTCAAGGGGTTAAAAAGATTAAAGGAACGTTGGTAGAAGATTTAAGCCAAGCGGTTCATATGCATTTAGATACGGATATTGTTTCGCATAAACCAATTTTGATTCATGATTTTAGTGTTACGGCTCAGGGTTTTTCTTCTTGGTTAAAAGGGACAATGGAGCATTTTATTTTTACAGGCGATCTTGGTTTAAAAGCTCAAACATTAGCTCCTTTGGAAATGTTCAGTAAACAACCACTCTCTGGTAATGCAGATATTACAGCCAAAGGAACGATCGGTTTACTGAGTGGCATTTTTGATTTGAAATTATCAGGAATGGCTGACAATATGAAAATAGGTGTGCAGCCTTTTGATCGTTTATTCAAAGGAAATATCACTCTTTCAGGTGGTGTTGCTCGAAATACCACGGACTTCATTTTACGTCATTTGAATTTGAAAAATCAATATACCAACATACAGGCTAATGGCTATTTTTCGGATGAAAGCGCTAAAATGGACTTATCTGCTCAAATATCTGATCTCGCCAAATTAGATCCGAAGATAAGCGGTGCAATTACCATTCAAGGGACAGCAAGAGGGCGCAATAGCCATATAAAACTCAATACAAGTGCTCATGTTGCTGAAGCGTTGGTTGTAGGGAAAAAACTTCAAAACACAACACTTAATATACAGGTACTTGTAGATAATACAGCACCCGTTACTTCTTTAACGGGGGGGGTAAAAGGTGAAGGAATTTTTGCTCATAAACCTCTGCATTTATCTGCTTCTTTTAAAGATTCTCATAAAATTCGAAAACTTGAAAATATCGATATTAAAGGGGGAAGTGTAAAAATAACGGGTGATCTTTCTCAACAACTTGGAGGCTTTTTGAAAGGAGCGCTGCATATTGATGCCGATGATATTTCAGTACTTTCAGCATTATTGTTGCAGGATGGTAGTGGAAAAGTAAAAGGAGATTTTATTTTTGATGAACAAAATGGCAAACAAAAAGCTCATGTGAAGGCGCACGTTAACCATTTGAATTTTGCCAAGAATAAAATAAAAAAACTGGCAATAGATGCCGACATATTCGATCCTTTTGGTACGACACAGTTTGAAGGCGTTATCAATGCAGAGCATATCCAAACTCCTTTGATAATGGTCAATCGTTTAAATGCTCACGCCAATAGAGATAATGAACAAACGGTTTTTACTGTCCAAGCGATGGTGCATGATGCTCTGAAGGCTCAGCTTTCTGGTCGTGTAATGGGTGTAGGACTTCCAAAAGGCATAAAGCGAGAAGTGCGAATTGAAGCCATAGACTTAAAACAACACCATTTCCATGCAACATTGCCAAAACCGTCGATAATTGTTTTTGATAAAGATGGAATGACAATCAATGAATTAGGAATTGCAATAAATGGCGGTAAAATTACTCTTGCAGGGAATATTCAAGATACCATGAATTTGCAACTTACCGTGGATGCTCTTCCTGCTACTTTGGCCAATCTGTGGAAATCCGATCTTGGAGCAGCAGGGAGTGTAACAGGACAGGTTATGATTCGTGGTCATTTTAAAAAACCTGATATAACCTACGATATAAAAGGTGAGGGACTGACAAGCGTTACGCTTCAAGATAAAAAAATTATGCCTTTTTCGCTTTCTGCTACGGGAAAAACCTTAGATCAAAACCTTACTTTGAATGCAAGTGTCACAGGAGAAGGAATACAAGCACAAGCTCAGGGGCTTGTATCTTTAGAGAAAGACAAGCTTGATCTCCATATTAATTTGCAAAATTTATCTGCAAGTTTGGCGAATAGTTTTATTGCAGGACAAGCGTTTGATGGGACGGTGATAGGCAAAATTGATATTGGTGGAACAATGAAGGATCCATCTGCTCATTTTGAGCTTTCTAGTCAAAGTTTAACCGCTATGACGCCTAAAGGACCGATGTCAATCAATATCAATGCTCGTGGTTCTTATAAAAACTCGACATTTCATATTGCAAATATGATAGCAACAGGAGATAAAGGATTAGATTTTTCCATCCATGGGCCTGTTTCTCTTAATGGTTCAGAGGCAAAATTAAACGTTAAAGGGATAATGCCTCTTGATTTTGTTAATCTCTTATTAGCTAAGCGTGGTGCACATATAACGGGCACAGCAAGAATTGATACAGCTCTTAATGGTGCGTTATCAAAGCCACAATTTATTGGAAATATTTCTATAGGCGATGGTAGTTTTTTTGATTCAAAAACCAATGTAGGCTTGAATAATATAACGCTTGAAGGCAAATTAGATGGCGACCATATTCTTATAGAGAAAGCTTCAGCTTCTTCGTTTGAGGGAGGGAAAATTTCTGCTTCAGGTCGTATCTCTAATGATCTAGAGTCTGATTTGATTTTTCATCTTGATAATGCCAATTATAACGATGGTTCTATGATTCTTGCAACATTGTCAGGTGATATAACAATGACAGGTCATTTTCTAAGTGATCTTGTTATTGGTGGTGATATCATTGTTGAAAAAGCTGAAATTCTGGTCCCTGATCATTTTAAAAATGCTAAGTTTCTTGATGTCAGAAATAAGAATTTAACAAAACCAATTCAAACAACACTTGAACGTGCTGATGTTAAGGGCACGAACAAAAGCCCTAGTGTCACAGAAGAATCGTCATCTGTTGTGCTATCAAATATGCGTATTACAGCACGCAATCAATTTTTTGTACGAGGAAAAGGGCTAGATGCCGAACTGGGAGGACGTATTAATTTAGCAGGTCCATTAAATGATGTGCATCCAGTGGGTGAGTTTAGAATGATTCGTGGACGTTTTGATATTCTTTCACAACGTCTTAATTTTGATCAAGGACAAGCGAGTTTTAGCGGTAATCTTAATCCTACGGTTTATTTTGTAACCAACAATAACAGTGGTGACATTCGCGTCACTGTAACTGTAAGTGGAACGATTGATAATCTTGATATTAATTTTTCTTCACAACCGAATTTGCCGCAGGATGAGATTTTGGCGCGTTTGATTTTTAATCGCTCTCTTAATGAACTATCACCATTTCAGATTGCTCAACTTGCGGCAGCAGCAGCTGATCTTGCGGGTGCTTCTAATACATCTTTGTTGAACACTTTACGAACTAAAATTGGACTTGATGATCTTGATGTTATCGTTAATGAAAAGGGTAATACAGGCTTACGTATTGGTCGATACATACACAATAACATTTATTTAGGCTTTGAAGCAGGGTCTGATGGAACGACGAAAGGCACAATTAATTTGGATATTTCGCGTCATCTCAAAGCTAAAGGTGCTATAGGAAATGAACAAAATTCTAGTATTGGTCTCTTTTATGAAAGAGACTATTAAAGATTGAATTTTTAAAAAACAATTTCTTTATTTTTTGTCTCTCATTTCTAAAGCTGAAGAAGGAAACCTAGACTAGGAATACACTCAAAGGTGAAGTGTTTTATTGCGGTATGAAGAAAACGATCTAAAATAGTTGATTTTTTGTTTATGGCATACTCTAAAGAGACAAAATCTTCACGAAGGAGAGCATGTTATTTTGCTGATCTATAACTTATTTTAGAGATAAACCTTGTTCTCAAGCTCATTTCATACTGTTGCCTAAAGAGTATAATATATACAACATATTGATTTATAAAGAATAATTTATCGTCATTCAATTTGAATTAGAACTTTGCACTTTGAATGCCGTAAGCTTCTCTCATTCATTGTAAATCTCTTTCATGTTGAATCAATCAAAATCATTCACGTGCATATCATAAGTGGAGAAAGCCGTGTGAATAAAAACTGTACAAGAAATGACTAAAAATGCCTCTTTATGAACCATCTCGAGAGCTAAGGGCTGTCACCAACACCTACGAGTTGGCAAAATAGTGTGAATGGTGCCGGTTTATTACTCTATAAGCGTAAACGATGGAGGTGCTGAATAGATTTGTTGTACAATTTATGGGCGTTGTCGCGAAATGGGCTTTGGGGGAACGTTGAGAGATGTTTCTTTAAAACAAGCCCATGAGTTTGCAATACAATGGCATTTCTATTTCATGGGAAGGACATGTTGCCATTAAAGAACACGATAAACAAAAGCATGAGGCAAGCGTAGAATTCATAAGATATCGATTTTATTTTCAAACGTATTTAAAGCAATATTTTTTAATAATAAAAATGACCTAATTATTTTACATTTTTGTTTATGGTGTTTTTGAATAAGATCACTTTTCTTATAACAAACAGTTCCAAACAGAACACTATTACTATTGTGGTGCAAACTCATAAACTTGTTTTAAAGAAATATTTCTCAGTGTATGCTTGATCCTATTTCACAATACTGCTTGTGAAATAGGATAAAATTCATACTACCGATATTAATAAAGATATAAGTTGGCATTATCATTTTAGTTTCAGCTTCTCATGTTGCCGACAACCTTTGCGCTTGAAAGCGTAGAGGGATTTTTATTGCTTATCTTAAGCGTTTTTATGGATACGCCAATGCTTTTTATGACGTACAACAAGCTCTTTTGATTGTTTCATCATAAATATAAAGGAGAAATAAGCAAATGACATCGTATCTTTTATTTGAGATGAAAAATAAAATTATGATTACAAATCAATATATTAATATATATCAAAAGATATTTTTGTAAAAATATTTATCAGATTTATATCATATTTTTCTATTTAAGCGGTTAGAAAAAAGAGGAGTGTTCTTCTAGCATATTGAAATCACAGTTTTAATCAGCAATAACGCTTTATATATATAAACGCTTCAAGAAGTTAAGGTATTTGAGGAATATCATTTCTAGAGGTGAAGATAAAACAGAAAAGCTTGCTCTCAAGCAATCTACAACAGTAAAAAGTTTTATAATAAATCCTTTCTTATTTTTCACTCTTTTTCTTTTACATTGAGTATATCTATAGTTTACAGCACGCTTTTTGTAATTGGCATTTATCTCGTTGTGCTCATGGAAGACTGTCATTTGAGGTGTGGTGATAGTAAGGCGTGTAGCCTCTTTGACCAAGTGTTTTGAAAGCATTTTATGAATATTAAGGGTGGCGTTGTTCGTTGAGTCTTTTATAAGTGAATCAAGTTGTTATCGGGTGGAACGAATTCAATAAGAATCTGGATTATTTACAAATTAGATTGAGTAGGAATCTTTGTACTTTTAAGGTGTTAAGAGGAAAAAATTGTCAGCGTAGAGATAAATATGGATAAAGATAGCATCAATCTAGATTTCTCCTTCTTCGTGAAAATTTTTTCAAAACTTTATGGTATTCTCTCTTTTAGGATTTGTAAAACTTACGAATGTTTCATCACTTTCTTAAAAAGAGAAGAAGGTTTTTGATCTCAAGTTTCATGATTAAAAATCAGTTGTATTCAACAAAATAAAAGGGAAGGTTTTCATCTAAATCCAATAAGTTTATTCTCAATAAACCATAAATTCTTTGCTAATTCTTGATTGAAATAATACTTTTCTTTGGTAATTCCGTTTTTACAAATGGAGCGTTAGCTTCTATCCATTTTTTATTTTAAATCTTATTTAAAAGCTTAGAAATTAGGACGTATATTTTTTGAACTGGATATTATGAAGTTTTTTATAAAATCCATGTTCTTTTGCGAGTAATTCTTTCTGAGTCCCTTGTTCAACCAGTTGTCCATTTTGTATGAACACAATTTTATGAGCACGAGCAATCGTTGAAAGGCGATGAGCAATAATGATCGTTGTGCGTCCTTTGGTAAGGTGATGAATGGCTTCATTAATTTGTGCTTCGGTATGTGAATCGAGCGCGCTTGTTGCTTCATCAAGAATCAGAATTTCACTATCGTGAATCATTGCTCTAGCAATAGCGAGTCGTTGTTTTTGTCCCCCTGAAAGATTACAGCCATTATCGCCTATCTGAGTATCATAACCATTTGGCAAATTCATAATAAAGTCATGAGCATTTGCTGCTTTTGCTGCTGCGATAATTTCATCATCACGAGCGCCTTCTTTTCCAAGGCCAATATTATATTTAACGGTTCCTTGAAACAGAAAAGTATCTTGCCCTACATAGGCCATTAGGTTTCTCAGAGAACGAAAAGTTGTGTAGCGAATGTCTTGATCATTAATCAATATACGTCCTTTTGTGGGGTCATAAAGGCGCATAATAAGATTGATAAGGGTTGACTTTCCTGAACCAGACGGCCCCACCAATGCGGTCATTTTCCCGGCTTCTATTTCTAGATTGATGTCTTTCAATACCATTTTGTTATCAGTATATGCAAAAGAAACATGCTCGAAACGAATAGCTCCTTGCGTTTTATTCAGATCTTTAGCTTCTTTATGCTCTATAACTGTAAGGGGACGATCGAGTATTTCAAACATCGTACGGATATTGACCAAGCCAGATTCAATTTTAACACGGACATTTGCGAGTCTTTTTGCTGGTTCATAAGCTAAAAGTAAAGCAACAATAAAGGACATAAATTCACCTTGAACACCTGCGCGTTGGGTTGCAAGGTAACCGGAAAAGCAGATAATACCTGCAATGGCAACACCTGTGAGTGTTTCCATAATCGGATTAGTAATAGCTTCAAGTGTTGCAATATTGTTTGTTTGTTTTTCAACATCACAAATGGCTTTGTCCATCCTTTTTTTCATGACTTCTTCTAGTGAAAAAGCCTTGATGACTCGAATACCAATAGCCGTTTCCTGCACGATTTTTATAATTTCACCAAGTGAAAGAAGTTCTTTTTCCATAAGGCGGCGAACGCGTTTTAAAGCCATTCGAACACCTAAAAAAGCCAGTGGTCCTAAGATTAAAGTGATGGAGATTAACACAAAGTTTTGAATGAACATGACAAGCAACAGACCACTAACAGAGAGCAAATCACGTACAAAAGTTGTGATAATCGTATCAATGATATTACGCACAGCCGTTGCATTATGGGTTACGCGAACAAGCAGATCAGATGACGTGTTATTATGATAAAAGGAGACACCTTGTTCCATAAGACGCGCATAAATTTTGCGTTGTTGTTCAGCAATGATACTGTTGCCTGCTTTGCTTAAAAAGTAAGTTTGGGCAAAAGTTGCACTCCCTTTAAGAATAAAGATAAAAGCAATGAAGCTAGAAATCAAAACGATCATAGCAAAATTCTGCGCATCAACAATATAATTAACAACATCACGCATAATCCACGCACTGGTTGCAGTTGTGCAAGAAATGATGATCATTGAGATAATAGCTGCACTGTACCAACGCGCATGTTTATGAAAATTTTCCCGCAAAAGGCGGATAATAAGATGTTTATCAAAAGAGGAAAGTTGTTTTTTGGCCATGAAGTGCTTCTATATTTTCTTGTTGTTTTATGCAAGATTGAGGCGCTCTTAATTAAAAAGCCTCTTAATCTTTTTTACAAAAAGAACCTTCTTCTTTCAATGTGCGTCATACTCTTTCATGCGACAGCACATCGTATAACGTAAAATCCTCTATAAATGGTTTTTGCATCACTCTTTCATTTATACTTTCATTTATATAAGTATCATCTAAGATATAAGCTGATACCATCACTCTATTGGCATTCGCATATTGCAACAATTCCCCCTAGTCGCTTGAAAACTTTCATAAGAGGATAATGATTTTTTCTATGCACATCATATCCCCTATGATGCGCAAGCGAATATTTTTGTTTGATTCCATATTGAGAAGATTTGGAATGAGAAAATCCTACGATATTCACTTAATTAAAAGGAGCAAAAATATAAATTATCATTATCAATTAATATGTTATTCTATTCTACTCCATGCAAAATATTGCGCAAGGAATTTTTCATGCTTTGAGTATTTAAAAATACATCATTTTCATCTTCATCCTATAACGTTGCGTATTCGCTTTATCCTATTATATTCAGAAGGTTAGATTAAAACCAATGGAATAAAAAAATTTAAAGGCTTTGGTAGTGAACCAACAAAATGATCTATCTTTAAAAGAGATAGTAGCTAAAGTTGCTTAGAAAGCTGGCAATAGAGTTGATAATAAGGGGAAATTTGTAATGAGGAGATGATATCTTATTTTGAAAAATAAGCACTGATTGTTCCCTGGATTATTGAATGCTGTTTGGTAAAGTGTTGTTATTAAGCACCCCCATCTTTACGCTTATGAAGGAACACAAGCTTGCACCATCACACACTTTGCCAGCTCGTGGGTGTTGCGACAGCCCTTGGCACTTGAGACTCTTCATAAGAGGCATTTTTACTCTTTTCTTGTACAGTTTTTATTCACACGGCTCTCTCCGCTTATGATGTGCAAGCAAGTAATTTTGATTGATTCAACATGAGAGAGATTTGAAATGAAAGAACCCTACGATATTCGAGACTCTTAATGAAAAACAATGAATATCTTTATAAATCAGTACGTTGCGATTGCAAGGAACAGATGAGGATGGTCGTGCTAATGGGCTTCATTATCTTTACGGTTATGAAAGTTCAAGCCAACACCATCATTCCTTTACCAGTTTCCCTATTGTTATAACTTTTGACATTTGAAATGGTTCACAAAAGACATTTCTACTTTTTTAATATTTTATGCATTATCTTTGTTTGTGATGTACAAGCAAATGATTTTTTGCTAGATTCTATAAAATAAGAGAGCTCGAAATGAGAAGATCTTACGGTATTCGCACTGTCTCATTTAATATGCAAAATAACGAATTCTTTTTATAAATTGAGAAAGCATTATTAAACTCTTAAAAGGATTTATACAAATTTATAAAACCTTAAAAGCACCACAAAACTCACTGTGGCGCTTCTAGACGGTACTCATCCGCTCATTTTGACGAGTTGCACACAGATATTATTCCAATAAAAAACTATTTAGGCGCGATCACCATCATTATTTGCCGCCCTTCAAGTTTTGGCTCCAATTCAATCTTGGCAATTTCACTTGTATCTTCTTTCACACGCTGCAGAAGCTTTAATCCAAGATCTTGGTGAGCCATCTCACGACCACGAAAACGCAAAGTAATCTTTACTTTATCTCCATGATCAATAAAGCGATGAACAGCCTTCAGCTTGACTCCATAATCATGGACATCAACATTCGGGCGCATCTTAATCTCTTTGATTTCGATGACTTTTTGTTTTTTACGTGTTTCAGCGGCTTTTTTTTGAGTTTGATACTTTAATTTTCCCAAATCGATGATTTTACACACGGGCGGCTCTGCATTTGGTACAATTTCAACCAAATCAAGCCCCGCCTCTGCGGCCATAGCAAGAGCATCTTGTATTGCAACGACCCCCTGATGTTGTCCCGCATCATTGATAAGCTGAACATGAGGGACTCGAATATCCTTATTTGAACGTGGTCCGTCTTTTTGGGTAGGTGTCATTTTAAACGGTTTACGAATGGTTTATGCTCCTTAATTTTGATTCAACTAACAGCTAATTTAATATACAATTATGCGCATAAAAACAACTATAATTCGCGTCTTTTTCATTATTTGATTTGTTACTTTTTTAAGTGATTTGGTTTATAAAAGTTTTTCCCTTAATTTAAAGAAATTGTTTTATGGAGAAAAAAATCATGAATCAAAATATTCCGTGCCAATTTTTTTCGTTTGAGGACACTGCTCTTGCAGTACGCTATCGCAAAGGACGCCACTCTCCAGGTTTGGTTTGGCTTCATGGCTATCAATCCGATATGTTGGGAAGTAAGGCGATGTTGGTTGATCAGTTTGCTCAAAAGAATGATTTATCTTGTTTACGTTTTGATTACTCTGGTCATGGGGAATCGGAAGGAGATTTTTTTCAAGGAACGATTTCACGTTGGGTGAGCGAAAGTTTAGCAACTTTTGAAACCTATTGTGAGGGACCGCAAATTTTGGTTGCTTCCTCTATGGGGGGGTGGATTGCACTAAAGCTTGCTATGATGCTAGCGCAGAAAAATAAGAAGCTTGCTGGTATGATATTAATTGCTCCAGCACCTGATTTTACAAAAACATTGGTGGAACCAGAATTAGGCCCAGAAGAATGGAAAATTTTGGAAGAAAAAGGCTATATTGAACGTCCTGCTGTTGGTGATGAGGAACCAATGCCCTTTACAAGAAAATTGATTGAAGATGGACGCGAAAATTGTGTCATGAAAGGATGCATTGATGTTGGGTGCCCAATTCATATTCTACAAGGGATGGAAGACGATAAGATACCCTATCAGCATACATTGACTTTACTTGATCATTTACCTCTTCATGACGTAACATTGACACTTGTGCGTGATGCCGATCACCGTTTTTCTCGTCCACAAGATTTAGATTGCTTCGAAACAGCCTTGAGATCTTTGATTAATCAGATTAATGCAAAATAAGGGGGCTATTTATTGATAATGAAGATAAATATATGAGCATTTCTGAAAAGCATTTTATTTTTTCTGATCGTGCTATCCCTGTACGAATGCGGGAAAATAGGCACGCGCGCCGTCTTACCTTACGTATTGATGCCAGAAGCCAGGAGATTTGTGTAACAACACCACCAGCGATAAATCTCTATGCGGTTGAAAGTTTTATTGAAAAACATCGGTCTTGGATTGAGGCACGTCTTGCTCGTGTACAAATTTCTCATGAAAATGCTTATCTCAAAGAGGGGGCAACAATTCCCTTATTGGGTGTTTCTCATACCATAAAACATAGAGAAGGACGTGGGGTAACAGAGATTGTTACAGCAAATGCGGAGCAGGGGCCTGAAATTATTGTTTATGGTCAATTAGAATATCTCCCAAGACGCATTGCTGACGTTTTAAAAAAACAAGCAGCGCTTATTATAACACCTTTGGTGGCGCATTATGCTCATCAGGTAGAGCGTAAAGTCAAATCCATTTGTTATAAAGATACGAGAAGTCGTTGGGGATCTTGTTCAATTGATAAGCGTCTTTCTTTTTCTTGGCGCCTTATTATGGCACCAAAAGAAGTTGTTGAGTATGTTGTTGCCCATGAAGTTGCTCATCTTGTTGAAATGAATCATGGACCAAGATTTTGGGCTCTTTGTGAGAAACTTTGCCCTGATAGTAAAACATATCGTGCTTGGTTGAAAGAAAATGCTCAGAGACTGCACGCCATTAATTTTGATTCATATGAATTAGAGGTGTAAAAAACTTGCAAATGAAAGCAATATTTAACGGAACTTTTTGTTGAATGTTTCGTTGTTTGTGTGCTTCGTCATGCATGATGAGGAAGCCATTGAAGCTCTCAGCACGATTGTCCTCCCCTGCTTGGTTTGCTGAGTGTCTTCAATGTTTTTGCTTTATCTTTTTTGTCATTCAGCGTAATAACCTTAAGTTCCGATGATTTATAACAAATAGGAAGGTTTTTTATGCCTGTTCTTACAGATCCACTTCAGCTATTACAGGCACTTATTCATTGTCCTTCTGTTACACCTCATGAAGCAGGGGCTTTATCAACTTTGGAACAATTTTTGAAAAAAATGGGATTTCATGTCGAGCGCCCTATTTTTACGGATAAAAATACAGATAATGTTGAAAATCTTTATGCAAAAATGGGAAGCGAAGGACCCCATCTTATGTTTGCGGGTCATACGGATGTCGTACCGCCAGGTGCATTGGAAGACTGGACCTATCCGCCTTTTGAAGCTGTCATAGATCATGGGAAATTATATGGGCGGGGTGCTGTTGATATGAAAGGTGGTATTGCTTGTTTTATTGCAGCTCTAGCGCGCGTTCTTGAAAAACAGTCCATTAAAGGAAGGGTAAGTCTTTTAATTACTGGTGATGAAGAGGGGCCTGCTATTAATGGTACGGTAAAACTTCTCCAATGGGCAGAAAAAAAAGGCGAAAAATGGACTGCGGCTCTTGTAGGAGAACCAACAAGCGTAAAGACTGTTGGTGATGTTATCAAAATTGGACGACGCGGATCGATTTCTGGTATCATTACCGTGAAAGGTCGCCAAGGTCATGTTGCTTTTCCAGAGCGGGCTGCCAATCCTTTGCCTTTGGCGAGTAAACTTATTCAAGCATTGACACAAACTGCTTTAGATCAAGGAACAGAGAATTTTCAACCCAGTAATTTAGAGCTAACAACCATCGATACCGGTAATTTAGCGGTCAATGTTATTCCAGCACAGACAACGGTTCGTTTTAATATACGCTACAATGATCTTTGGACAAAAGAAACATTGATGGGGGAAATTGAAAAGCGTCTTTCTTTGGTGCAATCAAAAAATAACAGTGGTCAATATCCCTCTTATCAGCTTGAGTGGATTCCAAGTTTAGGGGATGTTTTTTTGACCAAAAATGATAAACTTATTCAAGCTTTATCCAATGCTATTAAAAGTGTAACAGGGAGTGTACCAGAATGTTCCACGTCTGGGGGAACTTCAGATGCGCGGTTTATTAAGGATTATTGCCCCGTGGTTGAATTTGGTTTACCAGGGCAAACGATGCATATGGTAGATGAATGTGTCGCCCTTGATGCAGTAGAAACGCTAACGGCTATTTATGAGCGTTTTATTGTTGATTTTTTTGCATAAAGAAATAATTGTTTGGTTCAATAATATCTTTATCTTGTTTTGCCGTAAAACCCTTTTGTTGCCATAAAACATTGTCATTTGAGGTGTGGTGATATAAAGCGCGACTTAGCTATATTAGGTGGTTTTAAAGTACAGCATTCTTAAGCTGGATTGTTGCTCGTAAAGTCTTCAGTTCAGTGGATCACATAAATGGAAAACCAAGTGAAACATGTTTTAAGAAGTAGGGCTGTTTACAGGATCGGATTAAGAATCTTGATTCTTTAAGGTGTAGGGCAGAAATTAACGCGCAATTCATATATGGAAAACAACGAACGTTAATATCACAATTGATATGATGATAGGTTAAAGCCATAAAGACACATAAGAATATGCTGCTTTTTTAAAAATTTTCTACAACATAAATGTGCTTATTTGTACTTTATGTTTTAATATTTTCCACACTCTTGTAAGAAATAATATATCATTGTAGTGTGCATTCACGTGCTTATTCTAAAGAAACGCTTTCAATGTTTGTTACATTCAACGGTGCTTATGGATAATGTAATATAAAATCTATAGGGCATCGCCTCTCTTTACGCTTATGAAAAAAGAGACCATCATAGACTTTTTAGCTCAAAATATTGCGATAGCTTTTGGCGTTTGAAATTGTTCATAAAAAGCATTTTATACCCTTTTTAATAGTTTTTATCCAAAAATTTTCCTACTTTTAGAGGGTAAGTGAATGGTTGTCATTAATGTATTATAAATAGTTTTTAAATGAAAAAATCTTACGATATTTTAGTCTCGCTTTTGCTATAAAAATGATAACTGTCATTAAAATCAATATGTTGTTATAAAAACTTTAGTTGGCAAGTTGGCTGATAATGTGGTCAAGAACAATACGTCCTTTGGTTGTCGCTTTTAAGCGTTGGTTATCAACCATTTCTACCAATTCTTGGTGTTGTAAATCGATAAGTTTTTCCATTGGGATACGTTTGGGGCTTAAGGTTTCATAGCGTGTAAGTTCTAAGCCTTCGCAAAGGCGTAACCCCATAAGGAGCATTTCATTTGCCTGTTGCTCAGAGGTTAATCGTTCTGTTTCAATACAGCCATGTCCTGTTGTTTCTACTAATTCTAGCCACTGTTCGGGATGCTTTTCATTGATTGTGACATAACGCTCACGGTTTTCAAGGTGTGATAAAGATGCCTTTGAAAAGGCGGAAGAATGATTTTGTACGTTTTCAATGAAACGTCCGTGTGCTCCTGGACCAAATCCTGCATATTGGTGATAACGCCAATAAAGAAGGTTGTGTGCTGATTCAGCACCAGGCATAGCATGGTTTGAGATTTCATAGGCAGGAAGTCCATACAGAGCTGTTATTTCTTGGGTAAGATGATACAGATCTGCTGCTAGCTCTGATGGGGGCAGGATAAGTCTTCCTGCATCATGAAGTCGTTTAAAGGCGGTTCCTTCTTCGATTGTCAATTGATAAAGAGAAAGATGATCCGCGGCCAAATCAATGGCTTGTACAAGTTCAGATTTCCATTGTTCAAGGGTTTGTTTGGGGCGAGCATAAATGAGATCAAAGGATAAGCGTGGAAAAATTTGTCGTGCTAAATCAATTGCGTAAAGAGCTTGTTCTACATTATGGAGTCGGCCAAGTTTGCGCAATGCTTTATCATTGAGCGCTTGTATCCCTAGAGATAAGCGATTAACACCTGCAGCACGGTATCCGCGAAAACGTCCTGCTTCCACACTGGATGGATTAGCTTCCAATGTAATTTCAACTTTATCATCAAATATCCACTTTCTTGCCAGTGCTTGCAAGAGGGCATCAACGGTTTGCGGCTCCATAAGAGAAGGAGTTCCCCCACCAATAAAAATACTCGTAATATGACGTGGACCTATTTTATTGTATTGCGTTTCTATTTCGCGTTCAAAGGCGGTGACAAAACGTGGTTGATCAATACCATGAATGCGAACATGTGAATTAAAGTCACAATAGGGACATTTCGCTGCACAAAAGGGCCAATGAATGTAAATGCCAAAAGGTTCATTCATGAGAATGCCAAAAGATTTTCTGCCAAAAGTTTAAAAGCCCGTGCGCGATGTGAAAGAGGGGGAATGTCATTGTGTTGCCAGCTGTGTTTTTGCTCTGTTGACATTTCTCCAAAGGTATTTTCATATCCATCTGGTAAAAAAATAGGATCAAAACCAAAGCCTTTATCTCCCCGTGGAGGCCAAATGAATGTTCCTTCAACGTATCCGTGGAAATAATCTGCGTGGTTATCAGGCCACGCAATGCAAATGACGGATATAAAACGGCATTTTCGTTGGCTTTTTTCTCGTGCTCCGATTTTTTGGAGTTCATCTTCTATTTTTTGCATCGCTTTTGGAAAATTACGTGTACCATCGGCTTGAATCGCCCAATCCGCGGTATAAACGCCTGGTGCACCATCCAATGCATCCACCTCTAAACCTGAATCATCAGAGAGAGCAGGAAGTCCTGTCTTTTTTGCTGCTGCAAAAGCTTTAATATAAGCATTTTCTTCAAATGTTGTTCCTGTTTCTTTTGGCTCTGGCAAACCAAGCTCTTTTGCTGATTGTATTATTAAACCGAAAGGTGCAACCAAAGTGGTGATTTCATGTAATTTGCCGGTGTTATGTGTAGCAATGACAAGTTTTTTATCTGCTATACTTCTCATATAGATTTCTCCAAAAATGAAAGGGGAACTATTTTTGTGCTAAAAAACAGCTTAAATGCTCATATACACACATTCTGCTTGATTTTACATGATAGGATTATTTTACACGTTTTATGATATTTTATTCAAATAAAATTTTTCGTATTTTGTGAAGATAACGATTAAAAAGACATGAGAGATGATTTTTTTATGGGAGCCTTTTTATGGTAAAAGTCCAATTTTCTACTCCCAGTGGTTTGTAAACAATCAAGCTTCTCTTGGTAAGCCTCTAAAGAAGATCAATGCCTGTCTTAAATATCCAATCACACACTCTAACTAAAAATACCTCATGCATAATTTATATTGCCTTATAACATCATTCTAAAAGATGGTGTTTTATGGCTCAATAGGGTAGTATATTTTTATACTACTTTAGATTATTTGACCAAGCCTTGGCAAAACTTATATAAGAGAAGAGTGTTTTTAAGTAGTGAAACAATTGTGATGAAGCACAAACCTATTGATAATGAACTAAAATATCTTGATGAGCGTTCGCGTGATATTTTCCGCCATATTGTTGAAGCCTATCTTAATGATGGTGAGCCTGTAGGGTCACGCAATCTTTCACGGCTTTTGCAACAGACATTATCACCTGCGACGATTCGCAATGTGATGAGTGATCTTGAACATCTCGGTTTGATTTATGCACCGCATGTTTCGGCAGGGCGAATGCCAACCCAATCGGGTTTACGCTTTTTTGTTGATGCATTTATGGAAGCGGGTGATTTGCCAAACGAGGAGAGAGAAAATATTGAAATGCAAGTCAAAGAGGCTGGTCATGCACAATCGGTTGAACATTTTCTTGTTCAAGCAAGCCGAGTTCTTTCAGATCTCTCCCGTGGGGCTGGGCTTGTTCTCGCAACAAAACAAGAAGGAACATTAAAACATATTGAATTTGTGCGTCTTGATAGGGAGCACGCTCTTGCTGTTTTAGTGACTCAACAAGGTGAGGTTGAAAATCGTATTGTTCATTTGCCAGAAGGGGTTACCCATGCACAATTGACAGAAGCAACGAATTTTCTCAATGCTCATATTCAAGGGCGTACATTGAGTGAAGCTAAAGGGGAAATTGCGCGTTTGTGCGCGGAAACGCGGGCTGCACTTGATGATTTATCACATCATCTTGTTGAAACGGGATTAGCTCTCCTAGGAGGAGAAGGCGCTGATCATAAAATACACCTCATTGTTCGTGGACGCAGTAATTTGCTTGAAGATGTGAAAGCAGAAGAAGATTTAGAACGGTTACGCCATTTGTTTGATGACCTTGAAACACGTGAGAGTATGGCACAGCTTCTCGATTTAACGGATGAAGGTTCAGGGGTTAGAATTTTTATTGGTTCAGAAAATAAGTTATTTTCACTTTCTGGTTCTTCTTTAGTCGTAGCACCTTATCGTGATTCACAACAAAGAGTTATTGGTGCTTTAGGCGTTATTGGTCCTACACGGCTTAATTATGCAAGGATTGTGCCCATGGTTGATTATACAGCTCAACTTGTATCACAGTTATTGCGTTAAAACGATGCAGGTAAGTATTTGTGCTATAAAAGCTCATTGTATTAATATACATCTATACCCCTTGATTTTTGTCTGTAAAATTTCGATATCGAGAATAACAAATCTTATGAAGGAATAGAATTTTTATGTCTGATGAAAAAAACAAATTTACTGATGCTTCATTTGAAAATTGCGATTTAAAAAATCCCGCTGATCGTAATACACTTAAACAAGCAGCTGATGAACTTTTAAAAACACATAAAACAGAAGTACATGGAGACGTTGAAAAAGAAAGTAATGAAGTTGATCCTTTAGCGTCTTTGCAGGATGAAAATAAAGAGCTGAGAGATCAACTTTTACGTCTTGCTGCAGATATGGAAAATCTTCGACGTCGTACTGCGCGTGATGTAGCGGATGCGAGGGCTTATTCCATTGCTAATTTTGCACGGGATATGTTGTCTGTTTCTGACAATCTCAATCGCGCTTTGGAAGCGATTCCAGAAGGTGCACGTGAAAGTGATGCTGGTTTGAAATCATTGGCAGAAGGTGTTGAAATGACTGAACGTGCCATGATGGCAGCATTAGAACGCCATGGGGTGCAGAAAATTTATCCAGATGGACAAAAATTTGATCCTCACTTTCATCAAGCGATGTTTGAAATTCCTAATACTGATGTCCCCGATAACACTGTTCAACAAGTTGTTCAGGCTGGTTATATTATCGGGGAAAGGGTGTTGCGCCCAGCTATAGTGGGTGTGGCCAAAGGAGGAACAAAAGAAACTTCTGTTGAAACTGATAAGGCTTCACATCAATAACAAGCTTCCAACGTAAAATGCAGCATTTCCTGCAATTTCGCATGTATGAGGTTTTTTCTCAAAGAGCTTTAAAGGGTGTTTGTAACACCCTTTTATCTTTGAAGTGGCCAACTCCCTTTTACAATATATGGTGCATCACTTGAGGGAGATGGGGATGAAAATAAGACAAAGTGATCGACCTCAAAAGGAGGAAATGAAAAATCACCCCGAGAGGACAGATAAGGAGGAAGATCTGCAGGTTTAGTATCAAGCAGTCGTGCAATAGTAATATGTGGAGTAAATTCTCTTTCATCAGGCGTTAGATCTAAATGGCTACGAATATATTGCATCTTTTCGTGTAAAAGATTGAGAGTTTCACAAAGTTCAATGCGAATAACAAGAGAATGTGGAGCGTTTTCTGAAACAAAAATGTCAAAGTCCTTCATTTGTAGCATAAAAGGAGGGAACTTTATTGTGTCAAAGGCGTGCATAAGTGCATCCGCTGTAGCACCTTCAATTTCACCGAAAAAAGACAAAGTAACGTGAAAATTTTGCGGATTAATCCACTGCGCATTTGGTAAGCCATTTTGCAAGGATACAAGTTGTTGTGTTGTTTGTTGGGGAATTTGAAGGGCACTAAATAAACGAGACATGGTTATCTCCTTAAAGTAAAAAATACCACTGCAAGCACAATGGTGGATAATAATAAAGATGAATACACCAATAAGGATAAGGCAATTGTGTAGAAAAATAATGTCTAAAAAATGTTTATTCTATAATTGTTGCATTGAGTTCATAAAGCTTATGAAATTAAAAAAAATATTTATCGGGATAATGAAACCATACTCATATGTGTTTTGTCGCGAAGATGTGTGGTAGAAGGTTATGTGTATTTTCTCTCTACAAATACAAAAAGTTTAGTTTAAGATAAAGAAAATTGAAAAATTCCTTATGATGTGATTAATTCTATATTTTTAAAGTAGTTTAAAATTCAGCTTATTCAGTAGGGATAAAAGTTTTTCTCTACTGTAAAGATCTCATCATAAATATTAATCATGATAACAGCCATAATACGCAACAACTATTTAAATTTGCCAAATAATGTTAAGAAAGGAAGAAAAAATTCTATATAATAGAATTATGACAAGAAGTTACATTTATAATAATTGTGTTAATCTACAGTGGATATGAATATTGGCACAAAAACGGGAAAAGTGATCAAAGTCTAAGATAACGATGGACAGTTCTTATTCTCTAAGAATTATCATCCTTATTTATGGTGAGAAAGCGCTAGTTTTCCTCTCCGAAGTTGTTATTGATGAGTTTTTCAAGAGCATTAAGAGCATCTGTTGCTTCTGGTCCTGAAACACGAATGATGAGGTTGCAACCGGATGAAGCAGCTAGCATCATAAGCCCCATAATTGATGACCCACCAACGATTTTTCCATCCTTTTCAACTTCAACAGTAGCGTTAAAATTGTCAACAGTTTGTACAAATTTTGCGGAAGCCCTTGCATGCAACCCACGTTTATTACAGATATTGAAATGACGGCTTATACATGGGGAGGTATCTTTGGAAAGCATTGGTATTGTATTATCCGCTATAAAATCATACTTGGTACGTTAATATATTTACGCCCAGCTTCTTGCGCTATTCTTAACGCGTCTGATAATGAGATATCAGGACATTTGCGAATAGAAATCAGTTTAATAAGCATGGGCAAATTAACCCCCGCAATCATTTCAACGCGTCCTTTTTCAATAGCAGGAATAGCTATATTTGATGGTGTTCCACCGAACACATCTGTTAATATGATGACGCCATGATCTGTATTTGTATCGGTTACTGCGGCTATAATATCACCTCGGCGCTGATCTATATCGTCATCGGGATAAACGCATATTGTTGCAAACTTTTCTTGTGTTCCAACAACATGTTCCACGGCATGTAAAAATTCAACAGCCAGCTCACCGTGCGTTACAAGCACGAGTCCAATCATTTACGCAAACTCCTGTTAACTAATAAGATCCGACCATATTGGTGGGAAAGATATTTTACAAGGCTTTGTCTTGCTGCCAAGAAAAATTTGCAAAAAAAAGGCAAAAATTGTTATTTTTTTATCTTTAGAAAAAAATTAGACAGGTTTACGCCATATTTTTCTGAACAAAAATGCTTCAATAGCTTGACAAATGGCTGTACAATCGGCTTCACGAAGAGAGGGAAGTTTTAAAAGAGGGATGTGCAAATCTTCAAATTGAAAAGTTTTATTTGTGGAAAAACGTTCATATTCAGGGCCGAGAAAAACAACGCAATCTATAGTTGTATTCTTTTGAAATTCCATCATATAAAGACCAACACCACGAATCTCGATACCGCCCTGTAAGTTGTCAGGTGTGTATCCGTGAAGTTTTCCATTTTTCGCACGTAGCATTGTATAATCATCACTGATAAGTTTTGCTTCACGTTTTGACCACTCAGCGCGGTCGAGCAGAGAGAGGGTGAGGGTTGATTTTCCTGATCCCGATGGACCTATAATTAACAGCCCCTTTCCACCCAGTTGAAGGCAATTTGCGTGGAGTATTTCACATTTTGTTTTCATACCTTTTACTTTGGATAAAAGATTTATTTAACGAGGGGAAGCATAATAATAAAACGTGCACCAGTTTTACATTTTCCAAGTTCCGGATCAATAATATTTTCGGCTGTAATTGTCCCATTATGGGCCTCAATGATTTGCCGGCTAATAGAAAGGCCAAGTCCAGAGTTTTGTCCAAAAGCATCTTCGTTTGGTCGATCTGTATAAAAACGTTCAAAAATGCGTTCAATATTCTCTGAACGAATACCGGGTCCATTATCTTCAATGGTTAAAATAAGGGTTGAAGCATGACTTTTCATAGTAATGGAAATTTTGCCACAATTACGGGGAATAAAGGAACGTGCATTTTCAAGAAGATTTGAAATCACTTGCCCTAAACGGAGCTCATGTCCCAGCACAAGATAGGCTTTTCCATGAGGACGTGGGATAATATTAAGGCTTACATCGATGGTTTGCGCATTACGGTATACTTCCTGAACAGCATGAACAAGACTTTCCAAAAGTGGTGTCATATCAACGATCTCTGCGGTTTCTCGTGCAAGCTCTGCATCGAGACGCGATGCATCAGAAATATCTGTAATCAACCGATCAAGACGGCGCACATCATGTTGAATAATTTCAAGCAATTTCTCTTGTGCTTCTTCATTTTTAGCCAGAGGGAGGGTTTCAACAGCACTGCGTAGAGAAGTAAGGGGATTTTTTAATTCGTGGCTTACATCAGCAGCAAAGCGTTCGATGGCTTCAATACGCATATAAAGGGCATTGGTCATGTCACGAATAGAGGTTGAGAGATGACCAATTTCATCTTCACGCATTGAAAAATCAGGAATTTCTACACGCTGATTATTGCCATTACGTACTCGATTAGCAGAGGCAGATAATTTGCTTAAGGGATGGGCAATCGTATGGGCTAAAAAGAGCGAAAGAACCAAAAGTACGCTGCCTACAACGGCAAAGACTTTAAATATAACCAGTCTTTCGGCCTTTACAATGTTATCAATATCGGAGCCAGTGGTTGAAAGAAGAAGGGCGCCAACCACTGCGCGATAGCGTTGAACAGGAACGGCAACAGAAACAATGAGTTGACCTTGTCTGTTGCGTCTTTTGGCGGTAGCAAGAGATCCGTTTAATGCACGGTACACTTCTGGATAAGCAATACCACGGTTTTTTGTTTGTTCTCTATCAAGAGCAATACCTTTGCCATAAAATGTGTTTGAATACCATGAAGTAAAGCGATCCCACATGTTTTGTTCTGTTTTAAGTGGGGGTAAATCATAGCTAAAAACTTCACCACTAGAATAAAGAACCCGCGAATCAAGAAGTAAAGTAGCATCACGATCATAAATACGTGCTCTTGTCGTTTTAGGTGTGATAAGACGTCGTAAAAGAGGGGCAACTTGCTCAGGGTTAATGGGGAAATCCCAAGAGTCGGTTGATTGGGGGGCGGGTGTAACGCTTTCACCGGTCTGTAACTCCAAGAGTTTTTGGGGGTCAATAAGGATAGAATTTGTATCTACTGTTGCAGAAGCAGCAATAGCTCCAGCAATAATTTTCCCTTGGGTACATAAACTTTTAATTTTTGCTTCAATTAAACCATCGCGAAATTGGTTAAGGTATAAAATGCCTGTAACCAGAACGGCAAGGGCAGCAATGTTTAATATAACAATGCGGCGTGTGAGACTGGAAAAAAGCAACTGTCTAAAGAGACGTTGTGTTCGAAGATGCAGACGAGCAAACATAAGAAATGGCGTTGAGGATATACTGTTAAGGGCTGTTTTTTTAAGAGTTTCCAGTTGAGAATTGTCTGTCATCGATTTGATTGCCGTTCAAATTTTTGCGACAAAGCAGCTTTACACTTCGTGAAAACGATAACCTACACCATAAAGTGTTTCAATCATTGCAAAATCATCATCCACTTGTTTAAATTTTTTACGTAGACGTTTAATGTGGCTATCAATGGTGCGATCATCTACGTAGACTTGATCACTATAGGCAGCATCCATTAAAGCATCACGACTTTTTACAACTCCTGGTCTTTGTGCTAAGGTTTGCAAAATCAAAAATTCCGTAACAGTTAAAATAACAGGTTTATCTTTCCATGTACAGGTGTGACGTTCTTGATCCATCACAAGATCTCCACGTTTAAGAGAAGAGGTGGAAGAAGTCCCTGTAGAAAGTGGTTGGTTACGTGCATTGGAACGGCGCAAAATAGCTTTCACGCGCTCAATGAGAAGACGTTGGGAGAAAGGTTTCGTAATAAAGTCATCAGCTCCCATTTTGAGACCAAATAATTCATCAATTTCATCATCTTTAGAGGTAAGAAAAATAACTGGAAGATCAGATTTTTGACGTAAACGACGCAAGAGTTCCATCCCATCCATTCGGGGCATTTTAATATCAAAAATAGCTAAGTGTGGGGGGTGAAGTGTGAGACCTTTGAGTGCAGATGCTCCATCTGTATAGCTTTCAACCCGATATCCTTCTGTCTCAAGCGCAAAAGATAGAGATGTCAAAATATTGCGATCATCATCAACAAGTACAATCGTTTGCGTGATTGTTGGTGTATCTTTCATGGTTTCTTAGACCTTTCTATTGCTGTGGTAGCAAATTACCCACACTTATTTATATGGGAGTTCACATTTTTTTTGCAAAACAAATATGATACAAATTGTAGCAAAGTAAAAAACCTCTTGTCATTCCTGTAATATCTTGTTTTGCTTTCATAATTTATAATGTTTCTACGTCTATTAAGATCCCTTCGTTTGAGAGAAAATTTGCATAAAAGCTTTTTTTATCAAAATTTATTGCAAAGTTTATTATTGTCTTTGTACCAAAATTGAACATGTTTAGTTTTGATTGTTGAAGTTTAGAAAATTCGCCTATGTGTTTTAAGAGCAAAGACAAGAATGTGGCAATATATGCACAAAAATTTGTTTCTGCTATACGAAAGGAGGTTATCATGGGACTTTTTAATTTTATTAAAACTGTAGGGGAAAAGTTAGGTATGGGGGACCATGGACCAAAAGAAAAAGACTTCAAGGCTGCATTTGATCATTTTCAACTCGGTACAGAAAAAGTCAATATTCAAGTTAAAGACGGTAAAGCTATTTTAAGCGGTGAGGTTCCAGATAGGGAAACACTTGAAAAAGCACTTCTGATTGTTGGCAATTCACAAGGTATCTCTTCTGTGGATGTTGAGCAATTAAAGGTTATAGATACGACGCCTAGAAAAACTTCTCGTTTTTATGAGGTTAAATCTGGTGATAATCTTTGGAAAATTGCTGAAGAGGTTTATGGAAAAGGGCAAGGTGATAAAAACACATTTATTTTTGAAGCCAATAAACCAATGCTAAAATCTCCTGATAAAATTTATCCTGGACAAGTTTTGCGTATTCCTGAAATTGACCATATTTAACGCATCAAAGAGGATAATTTTTTGCTTATACTATGATATTAAACAAAAAAATAAGAAGCGTAAAAAAATCACGCTTCTTCATTTTATAAAATGTATATTTATAATAAAAAGAGCTTAGTGAGCAGAAGTAGATTTAAAAGGTGAGGTTGTTTGCATAGCGTTTACAGAGAAATCAATATTAATGGTTCCTGCGTTTTCAAATGTCAATTTTGCGCTAATTTTATCACCTAGCTTGAATGGTTGTGAAAGTCCCATAAACATAATATGATTGCCACCGGGCTTAAGCGTGATTTCGCCATTTCCCGGAATTTCAATGCCATTATGCATTTTTTCCATTTTCATAATATCATTAACAACTGTCATAGTGTGCATTTCTGTTGTTTGTACGCCGTTTGTGGAAATAGAAACTAAACGGTCTGGGGTATTACTGTGATTAATAATATAGAGATAACCGCTACCAACTTTTGCACTTTTAGGTGTTTCGCGTGCCCAAGGATTGAGAATTTCTATGTCACCAAGTTTATATTGCTGGGCATTTGCTGGTAGGGTTATACCAGCAAAGAGAAGAGCACACACGATATTTGCGATAACCTTTTTGTGCGAATATTGTGCATGTATTGTATTCTTAAAGATGAGATTTGTTATTTTCTTAATAATAGATATCATCATTGATTTACCCTTCTTCATAAAGATTCACATTTTGAACATTTTCTTATTCTTAGCAGAATTTTTATTTAAAATAAAAATAAAAGAAATAATTGCTCAAATAAAATTGGTTTAAATTATGAAAATAGAAATCATAGAATTTTTGGATTTTAAAGGAAGACAGTAAGATTTACAAAGATAAAGCACCTCTCAACGCTTTTGTGTTCATCTCACAAAAGTATTTGTAAATGGTAAAAATTTATGGTCCATTTATGGTCTACTACTATTTTACTGAATAAAAATATAATACAAAAAGATCATACACTTGATCAACTCTTAATATTACAACAGCTTTTGACATTTTAAAGCGTTTCGACGGAGGCATTTTTATATATTTTCAAATTTCAGAACTATACAGTTAAGAAAAAAGCTCTTTAGGTGAGTTTAAAGCACAGCTTTCAAATAGCAGCATAGCAATGAATGATGAGGCTATTAGAAGAAGAATTTTTGAGAGGAGATCGATAGATGATACCGTTATCGATATGAGCATTTGGAAAAGCACCGTTTAATACTATGAAGGAGGCTCATAAAAAATAATTATCATAAGATATGACGGCTATTTTAGTCTAAGGAAGGTTTATAATATTTGTGATATAAGTTATTCGCTTTTAAGCGATATTTTAAAAAAGCTTTTACGTAAGTATTTCTTAATTAATAATGAGAGATCAAGAACGCGTGTGCGATTACTCTTTTTATTTTTTTAATGTTTATAGAGAAATATGTTTGTTGAGAATTGCAAGAAAAATGTATTATGATCTCAAGTCTTTCATAAATATGGTATTTATGGGTCATTAGAGAGCCCATTTTAAGAGAAATTTTTTATTTTGGAGATGTTTCTCTCATTATTCTCTTGTAGCAATAAAATCCTGTTCTTATATACGAGGCAGCGAGGCTTGTTGTGACTTGCGGTTTATTATTATTTTATGTTGCTTGAGGTAATATACGGGCTTTAAGTGTTATGAGGAGCTACCTTAAAAAGATGCTTTATGGAGGTTGAGGTAGCTTGCTGAATGGAGATTATAATATGGCAAAAGTAATTGGTATTGATTTGGGGACGACGAACTCTTGTGTGGCTGTTATGGATGGCAAAAACGCAAAGGTTATCGAAAACTCAGAAGGAGCGCGAACAACACCTTCCGTTGTTGCCTTTACTGATGGGGGAGAGCGGCTTGTTGGACAGCCTGCTAAACGGCAGGCGGTAACAAATCCTGAAGGGACAGTCTTTGCAGTGAAACGTTTGATAGGGCGCCGTTTTGATGATCCTATGGTTGAAAAAGATAAAGCGCTTGTGCCTTATAAAATCGTTAAAGGTGACAATGGTGATGCATGGGTTGAAGAAGCCGGTAAGAAATATTCTCCATCGCAAATTTCAGCGATGATTTTGCAAAAAATGAAGGAAACAGCTGAATCTTATCTTGGTGAAAAAGTTGAACAAGCGGTTATTACTGTTCCTGCTTATTTTAATGATGCGCAACGTCAAGCGACTAAAGATGCGGGTAAAATTGCTGGACTTGAAGTTTTACGAATTATTAATGAGCCGACTGCTGCTGCTTTAGCTTATGGTTTGGACAAAAAGGATGGAAAAACAATTGCTGTTTACGACCTTGGTGGTGGTACATTTGACATTTCAGTCCTTGAAATTGGAGATGGCGTTTTTGAAGTTAAATCAACCAATGGAGATACATTCTTAGGGGGTGAAGACTTTGACATGCGCTTGGTTGGTTATTTTGCAGATGAATTCAAAAAAGAGCAAGGAATTGATCTGAAAAATGATAAACTCGCTTTACAGCGTTTAAAAGAAGCGGCAGAAAAAGCAAAGATTGAACTTTCGTCATCACAGCAAACAGAAATCAATTTACCATTTATCACGGCAGATCAATCAGGTCCCAAGCACTTAACAATGAAATTGACTCGGGCAAAATTTGAATCTCTGGTTGACGATTTAGTGCAGCGTACCATCGAGCCTTGTAAAGCTGCGTTGAAAGATGCTGGATTAAAGGCTGGTGAGATTGACGAAGTTGTTTTAGTGGGCGGTATGACACGTATGCCCAAGATTCAGCAAGTCGTGCAGAACTTCTTTGGCAAAGATCCACACAAAGGTGTTAATCCCGATGAAGTTGTCGCAATGGGTGCAGCCATCCAAGGGGGCGTCTTACAAGGCGATGTCAAAGACGTATTGCTGCTAGATGTAACACCTTTATCCTTGGGTATTGAAACCTTGGGTGGGGTTTTCACACGTCTCATTGAGCGCAATACCACTATCCCAACGAAAAAATCGCAAGTTTTTTCAACAGCTGATGATAACCAGAGTGCTGTAACTATTCGCGTTTTCCAAGGTGAACGGGAAATGGCGAGTGATAATAAGTTATTGGCTCAATTTGATCTTGTTGGTATTCCCCCAGCACCGCGTGGTATACCTCAAATTGAAGTTACTTTTGATATTGATGCAAATGGTATTGTTAATGTTTCGGCCAAAGATAAAGGAACTGGTAAAGAGCATCAAATTCGTATTCAGGCATCGGGTGGTTTAAGTGATGCTGATATTGAAAAAATGGTAAAGGATGCAGAAGAGCACGCGGCTGAAGATAAAAAACGCCGTGAAGGTGTTGAAGCTAGGAATCAAGCCGAATCTCTTATTCATTCAACTGAAAAGTCGCTCAATGAATATGGCGATAAAGTATCAGCCGAAGAAAAAGGACAGATTGAAACAGCAATATCTGATTTGAAATCTGCACTTGAAGGCAGTGATACGGAAGCAGTAACAGCAAAGATGCAAAAATTAGCAGAAGTCAGTATGAAACTTGGTCAGGCTATGTATGAAACTTCACAAGCAGCGAGCGCTGACGCTGAAACAGAGACAAAGAATGATGATGTTGTCGATGCTGATTTTGAAGAAGTTAATGATAAGAAGAAATAGTGTCAGCATATGTGTTGATTAATTTATAAACCCGGCCTTTGAAATATAAGGCTGGGCTTTATTATTTGAGATAAGTTGCAACTTTGTTGCTAAAAATATAAATTAAAAGCGATATTATCCATAAAGATGGATGATAGAAAAACTATCAGGAATACATGATGAAGGTTGACTATTATGAAATTCTTGGCGTGACTCGTGAATGTGATGATAAAAAGTTGAAATCTGCTTTTCGTAAGTTGGCAATGCAATATCATCCTGATCGCAACGCCGGGGATAAAGAGGCAGAGCGAAAATTCAAAGAAATTGGCGAAGCCTATGAAGTTCTTAAAGATCCCCAAAAGCGTGCTGCTTATGACCGGTTTGGTCATGCGGCTTTTGAAAATAGCGGTGGTCAAGGGGGAGGAAATCCCTTTAGCGGTTTTGCTGCCGGTGGTGGATTTGCTGATATTTTTGAAGACTTTTTTGGTGAGATTATGGGAGGTGGGCACCGTAAGCGTGGTGATGGTCGCGAACGTGGTGCAGATCTGAGTTATAATATGGAAGTGACTTTAGAAGAGGCATTTTCAGGAAAAACTGCAGAAATTAATATTCCTAGTTCCGTCACATGCGATGTTTGTGAAGGCTCAGGTGCGAGAAAAGGATCTAGGCCACAAGTTTGTGGAACATGTCATGGATCTGGTCGTGTGCGTGCTGCACAAGGTTTCTTTTCTATTGAGCGAACATGTCCTACATGTCATGGACGTGGTGAAACGATTACGGATCCATGCCCCAAATGTCAGGGGACACGACGCATAGAGAAAAAACGTTCATTGAGCGTGAATGTTCCAGCTGGTATTGAAGATGGGACGCGTATTCGTCTTTCTGGTGAGGGGGATGCTGGTATTCGTGGTGGTCCCAATGGTGATCTTTATATTTTTCTTTCCGTTAAACCGCATGAATTTTTTCAGCGAGAAGGAGCAGATCTTCACTGTCGTGTTCCTATTTCGATGGTAACAGCGGCTTTAGGAGGAGAGTTTGAGGTTTCTGATCTTGATGGTGTTAAAGCACGTGTTAAGATTCCAGAGGGGACACAAAATGGACGTCAATTCCGCCTTAAAGGCAAAGGCATGCCTATGTTGCGTCGTCAGCAAGCAAGGGGTGACCTTTACATCCATATTACGATTGAGACACCGCAGAAACTTACGCAAGAGCAACGTGAACTGTTGCAAAAATTTGAAAAACTCTCAAATCATGAGAATTCACCACAATCACATGGTTTTTTTTCACGTATGAAAGAATTTTTTGAAAATATTTCTGGTTAAAATATGTGAACGTTATTCAGAATAAGCGAGAAAACACTTTTGGAAGGTTATTTTCATTAAGCTTTCTATTTTCTTATCATCTTTGAAAAGAGAGAAACAATTAATTTAGGGTAAGTTCCTGCTGCGGAAAGTTTTTTTACATTTCATGGATTTTATGGATAAGTCTTGCTTTTGAGTGTCTATAACATTTTAAAAAGGGCTTATCCATATAAGGCATGCAATTGAATGACTGATAATATTTCTAGTGTTAACAGCATTGATCTTGTTGTGCCGTAAAAGATCGTCATTTAAGGTGGTGATACAAGCCAGGTAAGCCTTTTTGTACACATGAAGTGTTTTTAGAAGTACGTGGTTATTAGCCTTGTTCGTAGAGTCTTATGTAAATAAAATCACATGAGCGACCATCAAGTGAAACCATCCCAGTAAAAATCCAGATTATTTACGGGCAAAATCCCTTAAGAACCTTCTTCTTTAAATTTAAAGAAAAGGAAGGAACCAAGCATTCAGAATTTTGTGTTTATCTTTCTTTTTTTATGATTTGTTCATTCAACATCCCTTTTAAAGCTCTATAATAAAACTACAAAATGGCAAGATTCTATCAAGTAAGGCTAAAGAAGCTGTTGGGCAATCCATCTTTTCCCAATAATATAACCTCTCATTATCGATTGTATAGGTGCTATTTTCATAGTCTTAACCATAGCTTCCTCTAAAATAGAGGTTATTTTTTCGGATAACGGTAAATTATGATTATAAATCAGTTTATTATAATTCTCTAAAACGCGCATTTTCATAAATTATTTAATTGATTATTTTTGAATGTTCAATTTTAGATAAAATATAAATAAAGCAATTGAGCGATTTCTATGTCGGTAATATATTGATTTTATTATTATAAGAAAATTTTGTTTTTATCTTACAAAATCAATGGTTGTATATATTCCCATTCATTGTTAAGTATCCATAAGGGTAAACTAATGAGTTGACTTTACAGCGTAGCTTAAAAATTTTACTATTCGATTTTATACATAAGATCATAAAATAATGACGTTTTTTGCGCTTATTTTGTTTAATTTTTCGCTGTTAACTTTATTGAGGAAGTTGTTTTCTTATTTCATCTCGTTATTACTTTTTCGTAATTTGAAGGAAAATTGACGATTTTCAGGGGGATGGATAGAGTAAAGCTTTGTTTTATTGTTTTCACTTTTCCTAAATTTCACTAAGAGATAGTAAAAAGTGATGAGGAGGCTCTATTAATGGATGATGCTAAAAACAGTGCTGTCGATGTTTTGGAAAAACAAGCAGCATTTTTATCGTCTGCTTTACCTTATATGCAAAAATACGAAAATGAAACGGTTGTGGTAAAATATGGCGGTCATGCTATGGGTGATCCTGCTTTGGGGCGGGCATTTGCGCGTGATATTGCTCTATTAAAGCAATCGGGGATTAATCCTGTTGTTGTTCATGGTGGTGGGCCTCAAATTGCTGAAATTTTAATGAAAATGGGGATTGAATCACGATTTGAAAACGGTTTACGGGTAACCGATGAGCGGATCGTTGAAGTGGTTGAAATGGTTTTAGCGGGTTCCATCAATAAGGAAATAGTTGCTCTCATCAATGCTGAGGGTGAATGGGCAATAGGGCTGTGTGGTAAGGATGGCAATATGGTTTTTGCCGAAAAGGCTTATAGAACTGTCATTGATCCTGATTCACATATTGAACGTGTTTTAGATTTGGGGTTTGTTGGTGAGCCTATTGAAGTTGATCGTACATTGCTGGACCTTTTAGCATGTTCTGAAATGATACCAGTTCTTGCTCCTGTAGCTCCAGGTCGGGATGGTAAAACCTATAATATTAATGCTGATATTTTTGCTGGAGCTATTGCTGGTGCATTAGAGGCAAAACGTCTTTTATTCCTCACGGATGTTCCTGGTGTTTTGGATAAACAGGGCAAACTTTTAAAGGAATTGACAGTTTCTGAAGCTGAGAAACTTATCAAAAATGGAACAATTTCAGGAGGCATGATTCCAAAAGTAGAAACTTGTGTGAAAGCCCTTCAAAATGGTGTGGAAGGTGTTGTCATTTTAAATGGAAAAACCCCTCATTCTGTTTTACTAGAGCTGTTTACCGAACAGGGAGTTGGAACGCTTATTGTTTCATAAATTGTGCGGAAAATTGGAGGAGAAGGCCTTTCATGACGAATATAAAACAGTTTAAATATCCTTTATTAAGTAAACCAGAATTGGCAATATTTGCTGCAACAATATTGTGGGGGATTACATTTTTAGTCATTCACATTGCGGTACGCTATAGCGGTCCTTTGTTTTTTGTTGGATTTCGTTTTATTGTTGCATCTCTTATATGTGGAGCAATTTTTTGGCGCTCTATAAAAGGTATAACTGTTTATGAAGTTTTCGCTGGGATGGCAATTGGTTTATCCATGTTTTTTGGTTATGCTTTTCAAGCAGCTGGACTTCAAACGATTATTAGTAGTCAGTCGGCTTTTATCACAGCGCTTTATGTTCCGATGGTTCCAATCTTGCAATGGATTGTTTTTAAAAAACCTCCCCGTTTTGCCTGTTGGGTTGGTATTATTTTCGCTTTTATTGGGCTTGTCCTTGTTTCAGGACAAAAGCCGGGAAGTTTTGATTTTTCAAAAGGTGAAATTTTGACTTTGTTGGGCGCTTTAGCGATTGCTGGAGAAGTCATACTCATCGGAATTTTTGCCAACAAGGTTGATAGTCGGCGTGTGACCATTATTCAGTTATTCTTTAGCGGTTTTTTTTCATTTGCTTGTATGCCTTTGATGGGTGAAAGCATTCCTGAATTTTCGTGGGTATGGTTTAGTGTTGGTATGGGATTGGCATTAATGAGTGCTATTATTCAATTGGCTATGAATTGGGCACAAAAGTCTATTTCCCCTACGCGTGCAACACTCATTTATGCAGGTGAACCGGTATGGGCTGGTATCGTTGGGCGTTTGGCTGGAGAGCATTTATCTCCTTTAGCTTTATTGGGTGGTTTGCTTATTCTGATTGGGATTATTGTTGCTGAATTACAACCTTCACAATGGCGTAAAAAAAAATAAAGCAATTGAAAAAATTGGTGAGCGATGCATCTTTACTATGATGATTTTATTGCATGCGTTTTTTGCTTGCAGAGTTTTCATTTTTGAGGCTTTTTTAAAATTAAAGATGATGAAGAGGCTTTATAAGCTGTTTCTGCTTTTGTATGCCAAACTAGAGCAAGAGTCTTTATTTTTTCTGACTTCTGAAACGGGAAGATAACCTTCATGGGATTAAAATATGAAGGGATAAAGATAAAAACCAGCTCTCATCTTTATTGTTATTTTTAAATTTGGCTTTACAACTTTCAAAACACATCCAAGATAATACCTATAATGGGGATTGTGCATTGGTGCTGTGTTATTTCTTTTGTTCTTTCATGGGATTATGCTTTTCAAACAAAATAGAACGCTCAAAGCGGTTCCCCATAATGTTGTATATTCCCACGCTTTTTAAAAAGACAAATTTCCCACTCATTGGTGGTCCGCGTGCAGTTTGTAAAAATCACAGAGCATCATTTCAAATCTTTTTCATGTGAAATCAATCCAAATCACTTGCTTGCACGCCATAAGCGGGTGGTCTACGTGGTTAAAACTCCACAAGAAAGGCATACCTCCTATAAATTCTTTCAAGTATCAAGGATCATCGAAATATTGGAGGTTGGCAAAGTGTGTGATGGTACCAGTTTATCCAATCTATGAGCCATCAAACAAGATGTGAAAAAATCATTTTAGTCCCTTTGGTATTTAATTGAGTAGACAAAAATCTTATTTTTTAAGCTATGAGAAGTTGTGTTTTGAGAAACTCTTTTGGTTAATATTCTTTTGAAAGGTTCTCAAGAGGACATAATTGGTCTTTGCGTTTTGTATTATTCTTTGCTAAATCGCCTTATATGACAAGAGATCGTAATTATATTCGTAATTTTTCCATCGTGGCGCATATTGATCACGGCAAGTCCACTTTAGCGGATCGTTTGATTCAAATAACAGGGGGACTTGATACACGTGAGATGAAGGAACAAGTGCTTGATTCCATGGATATTGAGCGTGAACGTGGGATTACTATTAAAGCACAAACAGTCCGTTTACACTATAAGGCAAAGAATGGTGAAACCTATATTCTAAATCTTATGGATACACCTGGTCATGTGGATTTTGCTTATGAGGTTTCACGTTCACTGGCAGCTTGTGAAGGTTCTCTGTTGGTAGTGGATGCAAGCCAAGGTGTCGAGGCGCAAACTTTGGCAAATGTTTACCAAGCCATTGATAATTCCCATGAGTTGGTCGTTGTGCTCAATAAAGTTGATCTTCCAGCAGCAGAACCTGAGCGTGTTAAAGAACAAATTGAAGATGTGATAGGCATTGATACATCTCAAGCGGTAGAAATATCAGCAAAAACAGGTTTGGGTGTTCCTGATGTTTTGGAGGCAATTGTTACACAATTACCACCTCCACGCACGGGTGATATTGCAAATCCCTTGAAGGCAATGTTGGTTGATAGCTGGTATGATGCATATCTTGGCGTCATTGTTTTGGTACGGGTGATAGATGGTATTTTAAAAAAAGGTCAAACCATTCGTATGATGGGGACGGGGGCAAAATATCCCGTTGAGCGCGTTGGGGTATTTACACCTAAAATGGTCCAGGTTGATGAATTAGGACCAGGCGAGATTGGTTTTATCACTGCTTCTATCAAAGAGGTTGCCGATACACGGGTTGGGGATACGATTACTGAAGAGCGTCGTCCTTGTGAAAATGCTTTGCCTGGTTTTAAACCTGCGCAACCGGTTGTCTTTTGTGGACTTTTTCCAATTGATGCTGCTGATTTTGAAGATTTACGTGCAGCCATGGGCAAATTACGCTTAAATGATGCGAGTTTTTCTTTTGAAATGGAAACATCCGCGGCTTTGGGGTTTGGTTTTCGGTGTGGCTTTTTGGGGCTTCTTCATCTTGAAATTATTCAAGAACGGTTAGAGCGTGAGTTTAATTTGGATTTAATTGCGACAGCACCTTCAGTTGTTTATCGCATGAATATGAATGATGGTTCTGTTAAAGAGTTACACAATCCGGCAGATATGCCTGATCTGGTTAAAATTTCTTCCATCGAAGAACCGTGGATCCGAGCGACAATCATGACTCCTGATAATTATCTTGGGTCAATTTTAGAATTGTGCCAAGAGCGGCGTGGGGTACAGGTTGGCTTATCCTATGTTGGAACGCGTGCTATGGTGACGTATGATTTACCACTGAATGAAGTCGTTTTTGATTTTTATGATCGTCTAAAATCGATCTCAAAGGGGTATGCTTCTTTTGATTATCAGATGACGGATTATGCAGAGGGGGATTTAGTTAAAATGTCTATTTTGGTGAATGGAGAGTCTATTGATGCATTGTCGATGCTTGTGCACCGCACGATTGCAGAAAAGCGCGGGCGTTCCATGTGCGAAAAACTGAAAGATCTTATTCCCCAGCATATGTTCCAAATTCCAGTTCAAGCGGCTATTGGTGGTAAAGTTATAGCGCGCGAAACAATTCGTGCTTTGCGTAAAGATGTGACAGCGAAATGTTACGGGGGCGATGTAACGCGTAAGCGCAAACTTTTGGAAAAGCAAAAAGAAGGTAAAAAACGGATGCGCCAATTTGGAAAGGTAGAAATTCCTCAGTCAGCTTTTATTCAAGCGCTCAAAATGAATAAATAATGAAAAAAGGAGTATTTTCTCTTAATTTATTGCACTTTTGTTTTTGTTGATTGGTTCAGTTTTAAAAGAGTGCTTTTAAATGGAAATTGCGCAGTAATTACATTTTTAGGTAGAATGTTTTTTTCATGGTGTCACATTGCTCACGTAAACGTAAAACGGAATGCTTTAAACAAAACATATTTGTATTGCACATTAGCGTGTTTATTGTAAAGAAATACCTCTCAATACATCCGATCTCATTTCACAATGGTAGTTCGTAAAAAGTATAACGGTAAAGCCTCCGTGAATGACATAAAACCTATTTGGCGCGATTATCTTTATATGTCATAAAGACGCATGGTGGCTATCATCACACTCTTTGCGCGTTCAAAATGTTATGATAGCTCTTAGTGTTGTTTGAGAGCGTTATTAAAGACATTTTTACTCTTTTTATTGAAGCGTGTCTTACGCATACACTAACTGCGTTTGGGATGCACAAAGAAATGAGAGCGATTGATGCAGTATGAAAGGATTTGAAATGAGAGAATCCTTGTATTTGAGGGTGTTATTCAAGTTGAAAAACAATGAATGATCACTATAAATCAACAGTGTGTCTAATCACGTAAAAGATCGTTAATGGATGTTTTTTCTCGTGTTTTTTGATCAACCCGTTTTACGATAACAGCACAATAAAGATTTGGGCCTGCTTCACCATTTGGGAGTGGTTTTCCAGGGAGAGATCCTGGAACAACAACCGAATAGGCTGGTACTTCACCGATAAAAATTTCTCCTGTTGTACGATCAATAATCTTGGTGGATTTTCCAATAAAAACGCCCATTCCCAAAACAGCGCCTTCACGAATAATACAGCCTTCGACAACTTCAGAGCGTGCACCAATAAAGCAATGATCTTCAATGATGGTTGGATTTGCTTGCAGTGGTTCTAAAACACCTCCAATACCAACACCACCGGAAAGATGAACATGTTTACCAATTTGTGCGCAAGAACCAACGGTTGACCATGTATCAACCATTGTACCCTCATCGACAAAAGCGCCAAGATTGATAAAGGATGGCATGAGTATGACGTTTGGTGCAACATAGGCAGAATGGCGTACAATCGCTCCAGGAACAGAACGAAACCCCGCTTTTTGAAAATCATCTTCTTTCCAACCAGAAAATTTCGAAGGAACTTTATCCCACCAATGTGTTCCATTGATCCCACCAACAATAATTTGCATGGTATTGAGGCGAAAAGAGAGCAGAACAGCTTTTTTCAACCATTGATGAACATGCCATTGTCCATTTTTTTGCCGTTCTGCAACACGGATTTCACCTTTATCAAGAAGGTTCAATGTGTGTTCGACACTCTCACGAATTTCACCTTTTGTGGTAGTATTAATAGAATCGCGATCATCAAATGCTTTTTCGATAATGATTTCAAGTTGTGTGAGATGGGTCATGACGAAAGTTCCGTTAAACAAGTTGAAAGCTTCAAGATTTATTCTCTATGACCTACGCGAAGAAATGTTTTCAGTCAATAAAACGATGAGAAAGTAGGACAGGTGCATGAAAAAGGGCTGTAAAGAAAAAAGAAAAGAAGAACGAGAAAATTGGACCCCCCTTCTTCATACGAAGGAAGCTCTACAACAGATCCATAAAGTCTCTAATTCAGCACAAATGCGTTCTCCGACTTATCGTTTAGCCTATATCGATCAAGATTTTATGATGCGTCCAGAGCTGCGTTCACAACGTATTGGTCTTGAATTTTTAAAGCCGGAAATAACACTTAAAGAATATAATATTCAATCAACAGTTGTTTTGTTCGGTGGTGCACGTATTCCTGAACCTGGGCAAACAGCGTGGGCTGCAAAAAATGAAACACAAAAGAAAAATTTGTGCGCTATGTCACGTTATTACGATGAAGCAAGAGAATTTGCACGTTTGTGTTCCCTCTATTCGGCAAAAACAGAATACCGTGAATTTGTGGTTGTCACAGGAGGCGGACCAGGGATTATGGAAGCAGGAAATCGTGGTGCTTGTGATGTTGGTGCGCCAACGGTTGGCTTGAATATTATTTTACCGCATGAGCAAGAGCCTAATTCATATATTTCTCCGCATTTGTGTTTCAATTTTCACTATTTGGGGATGCGAAAAATGCATTTTTTAGTACGCGCGAAAGCATTAGCTATTTTTCCTGGAGGATTTGGGACTTTGGATGAGTTGTTTGAGACGTTAACTTTAATACAAACAGGACGTATGAAACAGGTACCAATTTTATTGTTTGGCAAAGAATTTTGGAGCAATGCTATCAATTTTGAATATTTAGCTTTGCAAGGTACAATCTCTCCTGCGGATATTAATTTGGTGAAATTTGTCAATACAGCAGCAGAAGCTTTCAAAGAAATTCGTTCTTTTTATAAACTGCCTTAATTGCTTTTGAAAAAGTCATTTTTGTGGGACAGTTAATACTCTACCTTAGTTAAATAAAGTCCTGAAGGGGGAGCAACAACACCACAACGTTTACGATCTTTAGCATGAAGAGCTGCTTCAAGATCTTGAGCTGTCCAACGTCCAATACCCACTTCCATGAGGCTTCCTGCGAATGAACGGATTTGATGATGAAGAAAAGAGCGGGCTTTCGCATAAATGAAAATTTCTTCTCCTTCTCTTTGAACATCGAGGCGTTCAAGGGTCCGAATAGGGCTTTTGGCTTGGCAATGTGCTGAACGGAAAGTTGTAAAATCATGTTTTCCGACAAGCTTTTGAGCCGCTTCATGCATAGCTTCAACATTAAGAGGTTTTGGCAACCACCACACGCGTTTGGCATTTAAGGCTGGTGGAGAGCGACGATTGAGAATTTTAAAAAGATAATGGCGTTTGATAGCGGAAAATCGCGCATCAAAATCATCAGGGACATTTTCTACATTTAAGATTGAAATTGCTTCACTCTGTTGACGTAAAAGAGCATTGAGCGCATCTCGTATAGTATGGGGGGGCCAGTTTTTTATGAAATCAACATGGGAAACTTGCCCTGTAGCATGCACCCCTGCATCCGTTCGACCCGCAGTTGTAATGGTTAATTGTTGTCCACTAAAGCGAAAAATTGCCTGTTCAAGAGCTCCTTGTATCGTGTGAAGCTCTGTTTGACGCTGCCAGCCAGCGTAATTTGATCCATCATATTCAAGAGTGAGTTTAAAACGTGGCATATCAAAAAATAGCAGAAATATGAGCGCCTCGCAAAAAGGTTGCGCTCTCAAGGACTTTACCACCAGATCTTTGGAGAGAAGTTATCTCAAGGCGTCCTTGACCACAATGGATAATCAAAGAATCTGGTTCTATTCGACCAATTTCAAGAGAAGGGCCTGTTATTAAACGACTTTCAAGAATTTTTACGCGTTCTTCTCGTCCACCGATATTCATATTGCACCAGCAACCAGGAGAGGGAGAAAGCGCACGGATATGCCTATGAATAAATTCAGCAGATTTTGTCCAATCAATGCGGGTTTCTTCCTTTTTGATTTTGGCGGCATAAGTTATGCCTTCTTCTGATTGTGGGGTCAGTTTGAGTTGTCCTTTTTCAAGAGTTGATAGAGTTTCTATCATAAGTTTTGCACCAATATGTGAAAGTTTGTTTGAAAGCTCAGTAGTAGTGATGTTATCAGTAATGGAGATGGAGTGAGAAAGAGCGATAGGTCCCGTATCAAGATCTTCGTCCATTTTCATGATCATTATCCCTGTTTCTTTATCACCAGCCATAATTGCTCTCTGGATAGGTGCAGCACCGCGCCAACGTGGTAAGAGTGAAGCATGGACGTTAAAACAACCAAAACGCGGTGTTTCAAGAATAGCTTTGGGTAACAAAAGTCCATAGGCAACCACAACAGCCGCATCAACACAAAGTGCTGCAAATTGAGCTTGTTGTTCGGCTGTTTTGAGTGTTTTGGGCGTGAATACGGGAATAGATTCTTCTTCTGCTGCATTTTGTACAGCTGAGGGGATAAGTTTAAGACCACGACGTCCTGCTGGGCGAGGAGGTTGGCTATAAACGGCGACAACATCATGCCCCGCATCTAACAAAGCATGTAAAATGGGAACAGAAAAATCTGGTGTTCCCATAAAACTCAAACGTAATGCCATTACAAAACTGCTTCCTGCGTCGTTTTTTCTTTTGCGCGTTTTTTAAATTTTCGTATCACCATATCCCGTTTGATTTTTGAAATATGATCGATAAACAGGCGGCCATCTAGATGATCAATCTCATGCTGCAAGCAAGTTGCCAACAGATTATCTGCTTCAATTTCTTTTTGTTTTCCTTCACGGTTTTGATAGCGAACACGCAGGCGTTTAGGGCGTTCAACTTCCGCAAAATAGTCAGGAATAGAAAGACAACCTTCTTTATAAATATTGCGCTCATCTGAAAGCCATAAAATCTCAGGGTTGATAATAACAAAGGGCTTTTTCTGCTTATCTTCAGAATTTCCAGAGACATCTATAACCAACATGCGTAGTGGTATGCCAATTTGAATAGCAGCAAGACCAATACCTTTAGCATTATACATAGTTTCGAGCATATCATCCGCGAGCTTCTGGAGAGCTGTATCGACTTGGTCGATGGGTTTGGATACTTCCCGTAAAATCGGATCTGGTAAAGTCACTAAAGATTTTATTGGCATGCGGAATAGATTAATCAATGCTTTGTTATGGGTCAATATTGAATAACAAATTCTTGCGCTTTTTTATGATGAGGGCGTTATATTACTTCTCATGTTTGATTCGTTTTTTTCTTTTATACTTGCTGATGAGTCGTTTACGAAACTGAGCGCCCTGCTTTTATTGATACTCCTTTGCTTAGCATTTTTTATGTTGATTTATTCTCATCGAAAAAAGGCATTTTTGGAAAGTGAAGTTGCCAAGCGTGCGCGTGAGGCACAAGAGCAGATGGCTACATTGCTCAAAACACAAGCTGAAATGCAAGGGCGAATGCAAACGATGGCTGAAATTTTCGGTCAAAGACAGGCTGAATTGAATAAGTCACTCAGTGAGCAACTCAATGGCATGACAGCCAATATAGGTCAAACACTTCAGGTACAGACAAAATCAACTTATGAGAATTTAAATCGTTTGCAAGAGCGTTTAGCGGTCATTGATGCAGCGCAAAATAATATTCAGTCACTTACGGGACAAGTTGTCCAACTGCAATCCATTTTAAGCAATAAGCAGACGCGTGGTACTTTTGGTCAAGGGCGGATGGAAGCAATTATTGCTGATGCTCTACCACTAAATTCTTATGCTTTTCAAGCTGTTCTTTCAAATGGAAAGCGGCCAGATTGTCTCATTCACATGCCAAATAAAGCGCCTTCTCTTGTTGTGGATGCTAAATTTCCTCTGGAAGCTTGGAATACCATGCGTAAAGCAACAACAGCTCAAGAACGTCAAGAGGCAGAACGCCAATTTCGCACGGATATGGAAGTCCATATCCGTGATATTGCGCAAAAATATTTAATTCCTGGAGAAACCCATGACACCGCTTTTCTCTTTGTACCATCGGAATCGATTTTTGCGACAATTTATGAGGATTTTGAGCCATTGGTACAAAAAGCCAATAGAGCCCATGTGATTATTGTTTCACCGTCTTTGTTGATGCTCTCTGTCCAAGTTGTACAAACCATTATGAAAGATGCGCGGATGCGTGAACAAGCGCATTTAATTCAATCAGAAGTAGCAAAATTGATGGAAGATTTTGGACGAATGGATAGCCGTGTTCGCGCACTACAGAAGCACTTTCACAAAGCAGGAGAAGATATAGAGGGAATTTTAATATCGTCCTCTAAAATTATGAAACGGGCAAATCGCATTGAAACTGTCGAATTAAAAGAAAATTATTCTGAACCAGCAAAAATGACAACATCAACTCAGTCGCAAATATTGCGTTTGGTTGATGAAGAATAAAGTAAATCAAGCTTCTCAACGATCACAAGTTAGGATCATGTTCTTTATTGATTGGTAATAATTTTTTAGTATCTCTATTTTGTTTTGTTTCTTAAACGAGAGGAATAGGGAATATGCGACACCTTTTGTTTTTAGGGGCACTGGTGTTTCTGCTAGGGGGCTGTGCAACAACTACTCCCATCCACACAAACAATGCTTGTGCTATTTTGGCACAAAAAAATGGTTTTTTTGATAATTGGGGTAGGGCGTCTCAAAGAGCAGAAATGCGCTATGGAATTCCTATGCCGATTATTCTTGCAACCATTAATATGGAATCAAGTTTTCGTCACAATGCACGTCCTCCACGCAAAAAACTACTTGGTTTTATTCCATGGAAGCGTCGGTCGACAGCTTATGGTTATGCTCAAGCGCTTGACAGTACATGGGAAATGTATCTTCGCTCTACAGGAAAGTCTTTTGCATGGCGTACGAATTTTGCAGATGCTGCTGATTTTGTTGCTTGGTATCATCGCCAAACTGTTCAACGCAATGGAGTGAGGTTTGATGATGCCTATAACCTTTATTTAAATTATCATATGGGACATGGTGCTTATGCGCGTAGTGGCGGGCATGTTACTGCTGCGCTTTCACAAGCAGCACAGCGCATGGCGAGGATGTCTGGGCTCTATGAACAACAATTAAAGAGATGTGGATGGCGTTAGGGAGAATTCTGAAAATTTCAATTAGGGAATTTATGGGATAAAATTATTCGAGAACAAAGTTTCTTATGACGTGATAAGATAGTTTGGTTTTTCTGATTGTCGAATGAAATAAATTGTTATTTTTTTAACTCAAGCGACAGAAAGTTTTCGCAATACACAATATATTTGGAAATACTCTCGATATTTTTGTTCCCCTTTGTTCAAAGAGTTTACATTTCTTCAAAAAATTTACAATGGACACTATCTCCCACTGAACGCTAGCATTTAACTTTGGGCGAATACCAGAGATAATTGAAGGAAAATTTTAAAATATAATATCATTTTTTATTTTCATTATGCGCATTATTAGCTGATTATGACATGAATATTTATTTGTTAAGCATATAAAATAGCAATTAAAATAAATGCAATTCGAGCATCATAAAAAGGGTAAAATATTCAATATAAAAAAACGAAAAATGCATTAAACGAAAGAGCATCGTTTCATAAAATATTTGCTTTGTATAAAGGAGGTGCTACAGCCCTCAAAAGGACTAATGAATGGTCTTTGATATTAATGAAGTCTGTCCATTCATCTCGCCTGTCTATCTTAATTAAAAAAGTTATTTTGTTGTACGGCCCTATCGTTTAGGGGGTATATACAGCTTTACATATAATAAATATTTCAAGGCAGGACTTTCCTGTAGCGTGAAGTAACATGGGGGACTGCAAGGTGTGTGATAGGTGCCGCTTTGCTTACACCTCAACCTTGCTCATGATGTTCCAAGGAAACGATTTTAATTGGTAGGACATCTGATCAGACTAAAAACACTCAAAAAAGTTCTGATTCGCAATAATGGGGAAGTATATCTTAGTATTTTATTCTCAAATCTATGTTTAGGGTCTTCCTATCTTTTAAAAAGATAGCGACAATCAGCACGTTATGATTTTGTGGAAATTTTGCGGTGGAGGGGGATTTAAATTTTGTCCTTTAAAACAATGCGTAAGCTAAACAGCTCATTTTTTATTTCTATGCAAAGTATAAAAGACTTCACGTACTTTTCATTACTATGACAGTAAAATTTCACAATCCAACAAACAATTAGAAATATATTACAGTGCTTAACTTAAAAGAGCGTTCACTAATGAATTTATAGTTACAGAGCACATAACTTTTTCAAATTGATCACATATTCTCTGCTGTAAATTGATTTCTTGATAGAAGAGCTGGTCCTTTTGGTGGAGCTAAGCGGGATCGAACCGCTGACCTCTTGCATGCCATGCAAGCGCTCTCCCAGCTGAGCTATAGCCCCTATAAAAACAAATTTTCCCTAAAAGGACAGTATAATTCCAACTTTTTTAAAACGAGAAAAATTGAAGATCAAGAAGAATTTGCATTCAACGGAAAAGATGCCTTCTTTTAAGCATCGTCATCATTAGAAACGCCGCCTCCGAGAATATCGGTGACATCATCATCTTCATCGTCATCATCGTGAGATAAAAATGTATCATCGTCGTCACCAAGATCGACATCACTATCTTCCAAATCAGGAAGATCGTCATCTTTAGAACCGTCATCATCCTCTTCAAGAAGCATAAAAGCAGACTTTTCAAGGGCTGTATCAAGCTCTTCAGTATCCACTTCTTCTTCATTGTTTGCTTCAGCTGCCGCAACCTCAAAATAAGAACGCGGATAAGAAATTCCTGTATAGGGTGACACAATAGGATCGCGATTTAGATCGTAAAACTTTTTTCCTGTTTCTGGATCAACACGTTTCGTTCCAAGTTCTTGTTTTGCCATAAACCGTGCCTCTTTGATTAACTACATTCCATTAAAAGATAAATTTTATGGTGCTTAATCGAAAAATAACGCCTTTGTCAAAGATAAATACACTGTTCCACGTAGATTTTTTCATGACGCCCTTTAAAGCATGTGCTAAAGGATGCATAATTTCATAAAGGTTAGATAGAATTAAATAGAATTTCCATGCAAAAATCAATCCCTATAACTGCCTATAAATCGAGTAGTCTCTCTGGAAAAATTCGAATACCAGGAGATAAATCAATTTCCCATCGCTCTCTTATATTAGGAGGGTTAGCAAATGGTGAAACATATATCCACGGATTACTTGAAAGCGCTGATGTACTCAATACAGCCGCTGCTATGCAAGCTATGGGTGCCTGTATGATTAAGAAGGATGACTTCTGGAGCATACGAGGAACAGGGAATGGTTGCCTTTTAGCTGCACAAAAACCTTTAGACTTTGGAAACGCTGGAACAGGTGCTCGTTTAGTTATGGGAATGGTTGGCCCCTATCATATGAAAACAGCTTTTATTGGCGATGCTTCTCTCTCTAAACGTCCTATGGGGCGTATCCTCGATCCCTTACGTCTTATGGGGGTGGAAATTGAGGCAACACACGGCGATCACCTTCCTTTAACGCTTTATGGTCCCAAAATGGCTAATCCGATTCGCTACCGTGTTCCAATAGCTTCCTCTCAAGTTAAATCAGCGGTTCTCCTTGCTGGACTCAATACCGCCGGCATTACAACGGTTATTGAACCGGTTCTCACACGCGATCATACGGAAAAAATGTTAAAAGCATTCGGTGCTAAACTTGAAATAGAAAGAGATAAGGAAGGTGCGCGTTTGATTCATCTTAATGGTCAACCCCATCTGACTGGACAAACGATTCATATTCCGGGTGATCCTTCTTCTGCTGCTTTTCCAATTATCGCAGCCCTTCTTGTAGAAGATTCTGATATCACCATTGAAAATGTTCTAATAAACAATTCTCGAATAGGGCTTATCGAAACATTGTGGGAAATGGGCGCTCACATTGAATTTTTGAATCAACGCCAAACAGGTGGAGAGGATGTCGCCGATCTACGGATAAAATCATCGATCCTTAAAGGTGTTACTGTGCCTAAAGAGCGTGCTCCATCGATGATTGATGAATATCCTGCTTTGGCGGTCGCAGCGGCCTTTGCAGAAGGCAAAACAGTTATGCTAGGAATTGAGGAATTGCGTGTTAAAGAATCAGATCGACTGTCTGCTGTTGCCCAAGGATTAAAAATTAATTGTGTAGACTGTGAAGAAGGTCAAGATTTTCTTGTTGTTTATGGGAAAGGTTCTTCCAAAGATTTGGGTGGTGGACATGTTACCACACATCTTGATCATCGCATTGCTATGTGCTTTCTCACCTTTGGACTTGTATCAGAAAAACCTGTTACCATTGATGATAAGCGAATGATTGCTACGAGTTTTCCGGAATTTATACCTTTTATAAGACAACTTGGGGGAAAAATCGCTTGAAGCCTTTTGTTATTGCCATTGATGGACCTGCAGCCTCAGGCAAAGGGACCTTAGCACGCAAAATTGCTGCGCATTATCATCTTCATCATCTGGATACAGGGCTTACTTATCGTGGTGTTGCTCATGCGCTTTTACAACACAATTTAGCGCTTAATGATGAAAAAAATGCTATCACTTATGCTAAAGAACTTGATTTTAATACCTTAAATTCTGCTCTTCTCTCTTCTCATGAACTTGGTGAAGCGGCTTCAAAAATAGCGCTTAATCCTGCTATACGCAAAATTCTTGTCGAAAAACAACGTAGTTTTGCCAAAACTTTACCTGGAAGCGTGCTCGATGGGCGAGATATTGGCACCGTCGTTTGCCCTGATGCTGATATCAGGTTTTATATTCTAGCCAATGTTCAAATACGTGCCAAACGTCGTTACCAAGAGATTTTAAAAAAGGGGGAGCAAGCAAATTATCATGAAATACTTAGCAATCTTGAACAGCGAGACACCCGCGATATAATGCGCAAACAAAGCCCCTTAAAACCAGCAAAAAACGCCCACTTGCTTGATACGTCAGAATTGAGTATAGAAGCAACATTTGCAATTGCATGTAGTTTTATTGATCCAATCATAAAAATGCATATAATTGAATGAATTCGTTAAGGTGACTTCAAGCCTCGCGCTAACTTTTTTCCTGTATTATAAGAAAAAGGGCTAAGGGGTCACCCATGTTAACACTAACCTAGCGCTCATACCTTATAAGATAAGGTATATATTAGGAGTTCTTATGTCACAATACAATCCCACAACAGCGGATTTTGAAGCTCTTTTAACAGAATCTTTTCAAACCAATGATCTTAATGAAGGATCTGTTGTTAAAGGTCGTGTTATTGCAATCGAAAAAGACATGGCCATTATTGATGCTGGACTTAAAGTCGAAGGACGTATTCCTCTCAAAGAATTTGGAGCTAAAGCAAAAGACGGTTCTTTGCAAGTTGGCGATGAAGTTGAGGTTTACATTGAACGCATTGAAAATGCGATGGGCGAAGCTGTTTTATCGCGTGAAAAAGCACGGCGCGAAGAAAGTTGGATCCGTTTAGAGGAAAAATTCAATGCTGGTACGCGCGTTGAGGGAGTTATCTTTAGTCAAGTAAAAGGTGGTTTTACAGTCGATCTTGATGGCGCTGTTGCTTTCTTGCCGCGCAGCCAAGTTGATATTCGTCCCATTCGTGATGTTTCACCTCTCATGCATAATTCACAATCCTTTGAAATTTTGAAGATGGATCGTCGACGGGGCAATATTGTTGTCTCACGTCGTACTGTCTTAGAAGAAAGTCGCGCTGAGCAACGTTCAGAAATTGTACAAAATCTTGAAGAAAATCAAATCGTTGAAGGTGTGGTGAAAAATATCACAGATTATGGTGCTTTTGTTGATCTTGGTGGAATTGATGGTCTCTTACACGTTACAGATATGGCATGGCGGCGTGTTAACCACCCCTCTGAAGTGCTCACAATTGGCCAAACGATTAAAGTTCAGATTATTCGCATTAATCAAGATACGCACCGTATTTCTCTTGGAATGAAACAGCTTGAAAGTGATCCTTGGGAAAGCATCAGTGTCCGCTATCCGATTGGTAAAAAAATTACGGGTGCTGTTACCAACATTACTGACTACGGTGGTTTTGTTGAAATTGAACCAGGGATTGAAGGATTGATCCATGTTTCTGAAATGAGCTGGACAAAGAAAAATGTTCACCCTGGAAAAATTCTGTCTACATCACAAGAAGTAGAAGTGGTTGTTCTTGAAATTGATCCTTCTAAACGGCGTATTTCTCTTGGCTTAAAGCAAACATTTGAAAATCCATGGGAAGCTTTTGCCAATAAATTTCCTGTCAATTCACAAATTGAGGGAGAGGTTAAAAATAAAACAGAATTTGGTCTGTTTATTGGACTTGAAGGCGATGTTGACGGTATGGTTCATCTATCTGATCTCGATTGGAACCGTCCTGGTGAACAAGTCATTGATACTTATAACAAAGGTGATATCGTTAAAGCTGTGGTTTTGGATGTTGACATTGAAAAAGAGCGTATTTCTCTTGGAATTAAGCAGCTTTCCAGCGATAAAGTTGGAGAGGCAGCCGCTTCTGGTGAATTGCGAAAAGGTGCTGTTGTCACCTGTGAAGTGATTGCTGTTAACGACAATGGCATTGATGTGAAATTAATTGACCACAACCTTGAAACAACCATTCGGCGTGCTGACTTAGCGCGTGATCGTGATGAACAACGTCCTGAGCGTTTTGCAATTGGGCAAAAAGTTGATGCTCGCATCACAGCATTTGATAAAAAAACACGTAAAATTTCAGTGTCGATCAAAGCGTTAGAAATTGCAGAGGAAAAAGAAGCTGTTGCCCAATATGGTTCTACAGATTCAGGTGCTTCTCTTGGCGATATTCTTGGTGCAGCTTTGAAAAAACAAGAACAAGATTAATCATCAATCATTAAAATTGACGGTGTTATTAAGGTCACTCATTTTAGGAGTGACCTTTTTATTTTCTGAAGAAATTATCTCCTTAATTTTTAATTATTGCATTCAAAATTATTATAACTGCTTGCAAATAAAAACAAAAAGTTTGTTTTTTGTCTATCAACGGTTCACTATTCAGATAAAATGCTTACAATGTAAATAAAAAGAATGATGTAATTGAATAACAATGGGACATTATGGCGTGCACAATACCTTTCATAAAGTACTTTTTTTCTCACAAGAAGGGAAAAGACCACTTTATTAATACGGATTTTCCTCTTCGTGCAATTTATAAAGTACAGGAAGATCTTTATAACCTAGGGCATGATATAGCTTCTGGCAAAGAAATTTTACTTCCTGAATATGAAGGAGTAGAAGATTTTCGCAAGAGATTGAATGAAAATGCTAAACTGATCCTTCACGCCTTTCATACCAGTGATTTTGCTGCTCAAAATGATGAAACGATTGCGCCGTCTGCTCAATGGCTCATTGATAATCATTACACCATTGATAAAACCATACAACAACTACGCCGTAATTTCCCAAAGTCCTTCATAAAGCAACTTCCTCTTTCTACACAAAAAGCAGGAATACCACGCATTTTTGCTTTAACTTGGCTTTATATTGCGCATACCGATAGCAGCTTCTCACAAGAAACACTCACGGCTATGGTTAATGGGTTTCAAGAAGTTTGTGCGCTCACAATTGGTGAATTGTGGGCTCTTCCTTCTGTTATGCAAATGCTCCTCATTGAAAATGTTCGTCGTCTTTCAGTGCGTATCGAAAAAGCGCGGCAGATGCGGCATCTTGCTAGTCAAGTAGCTGATAAAATTTCTCTTGTAGAAAATAAAACAAGTCTAAACTCTCTTTTTACGCAATACAAATCATTCACTGCTGACCCAACTTTTTCAGCGCATTTATTCTATCGCCTGCGCAGTGCATCTGTCGATTCAACCGTTGCATTAACTTGGCTTGAAAAGCAATTGAAAAGTCAAGGCAGTAGCTTAGAAAGCGCAACAGCCGATGAACACACTCGACAAGCCGCAGATGGTGTGACCATGGGCAATATTATCCGTGCTCTTAAAGCTATAGATGATGTTGATTGGACCGTATGGTTTGAAACAGTGAGTTGTGTTGATGCTATTTTGCGTAAAAATAGTGATTTTTCTGAAATTGATTCTCATTCACGCAGTATTTATCGACAAGTCATTGAAAAAATTGCACGTTTTTCGCCTCTTAGTGAGTTGGAAATTTCCCATAAAGCTGTAGAAATGGCCAATACCACTTTTGAAGATAGACCTCATCATTCTTCTGTTGGGTGGTATCTTGTCGATGATGGTCGTGGCGCCTTTGAAAAGGCTTGTGGATATATGCCGCCTCCTCTCATAAAATGGGCACGCGCTTTTTATTGCTTAAAACTGAGAGCCATTGCCATTCCTGTTTCTTTTTTGACACTTGCTCTTTTGCTTGCAGTTTACATCCTTTTACAGATATCCGGCATGACACCATGGTTGTCTCTTTGCTTTACTGTATTGGCGCTTTTTCCTGCTATGGATGCGGCTTGTGCTTTATTTAATACGGTTGTTTCGTGGTTTGTTCCATCAAGACAGCTCATTGGTTATGAATATAAAGAAGGTATTCCCGAACATGCACGTACAATGGTTGTTGTGCCTACTTTGATAACATCACGCGATGATATTGATGCGCAAGTGTATAATCTTGAAGTGCACTATCTTTCCAATCCTAAAGGTGCCATTCATTTTGCACTGATTACAGATTGGGTGGATGCTCCGTTAAGAGAAACACAAGATGATCTTGATTTATTGCACTATGCGCAAAGAAGCATTGATAAACTCAATGGTCGTTATCATCGTGATGAACTTCCTGTTTTTTTCCTTTTACATCGCCGACGCCTTTATAATAGCAGCGAAAAATGTTGGATGGGCTGGGAGCGAAAGCGGGGAAAACTTCATGAACTCAATCGGCTTTTAAGAGGCGATAAAAACACCAGCTTTTACCCCACCAATCCACATCTTCCTATGGATTGCCGTTTTGTTATGACGCTGGATGCCGATACACGTCTTACCCCTGAGAGCGTCACAAAACTTGTTGGAAAGCTTAACCATCCACTCAATCATCCCATTTTTGATCCACAAAGCAGAAAGGTTATAAAAGGCTACAGCATTTTGCAGCCGCGCATTATTCCTTCTCTGACAACAGAAAAAAAAACATCAATTCTCCAACGGGTTTTCTCTACCAACCGTGGTATTGATCCTTATGTTTTTGCTGTTTCTGATACTTATCAAGATCTTTTAGGAGAAGGTACCTTTATCGGTAAAGGTCTTTATAATATTGATGCATTTGAACAAGCACTTGACGGCACAGTTAAAGAAAATACTGTTCTCAGTCATGATCTCTTAGAAGGAGGTTATGCCCGTACTGCTCTGGTAAGTAGCATAGCAGTCATTGAGGATTATCCAACAGCTTATAATATTGATGTTATGCGTTACCATCGCTGGATTCGTGGTGATTGGCAACTTTTGCCTTATCTTTTTTCCCATCGTCAAATAAGCTCCGTGACACGCTGGAAAATGCAGGATAATTTACGTCGTTCTCTCACTCCACTGATGTGGTTAATCGCAGCATTTGCAGGATGGGCTCTTTTGCCATTAAAGAGTGCAATTATCTGGCAGATATTTTTGTTGCTTAGCGCCTTCATTGCACCCATTTTATGTGTATTAAAAACGCTTATTCCATCCAATATAGATCATTCTTTGCGCGGACAATTTCAATTAATCGGGAACAAAACTGCTCTTACAAGCGCTGATATATTTCTTAAAACGACTTTTCTTGCTCATTCAGCGTATTTTATGACCGATGCGATTATTCGTACACTCTATCGTATGACGATTTCAAAACAGCACCTTCTTGAATGGAAAACCTCTGCCGAGACAAAATCAACACCTAATAGTTTACTTTTCTATGTTCTTTCAATGGCACCAGCATCGCTTATTGGTGCTCTTGCTCTAACATTCCCTCTTTTTTTTGATAGTTTTGCAAGCTTTATTGCTTTGCCTTTTGGGATAGCATGGTTTTTTTCACCCTTTATTGCTTGGGCTGTGAGTCGACCTTCAACATTTCAAGATAGCCTTGCACTTTCTTCAAAAGATGAAAAAATCCTCCGCTCTATTGCACGGCGTACATGGTTTTATTATGCAACCTTTGTCAATGCACAAAACAACTATTTGCCTCCCGATAATTTTCAAGAAGATCCTGAACCTCTTGTTGCTCAACGTACATCCCCTACGAATATTGGGGTTTATCTTCTTTCTGTTATTGCTGCACGTGATTTTGGCTGGATTGGTTTTGAAGAGACCATCACCCGTATTGAATGTACATTACGCTCTCTTGCAAAAATGGAAAAGTTCCGTGGTCATTTCTATAATTGGTATGAAACCGATACACTCAGACCTCTTTTACCCACTTATGTATCAACTGTTGATTCAGGAAATCTTGCCGGTCATTTGGTAACACTCTCTTCTGCCTTAAGGGGATGGGCTGAAAAACCGCATCTTCTTTTTCAAAGTGATCGAGAAGGCTTATCAGATGTTCTTACTATTCTCGAAGAAACGGTTAAAGAAATTCCAGATCATCAACCCAGTTTACATCTCTTACGCCAAAGAATCGAAGAAAAGATTGCTCATTTTCATCACTCTGTCCGTACTTTTGTAGAACAAGAAAATACGATCCCTTCTCACATCAAGGATCTTTCACGTGCAGCCCATGATATTGTACACTTAATCGATGAACTCGACCAAAAAATTCAAACGACAGAATCTGCTCGTGCGCTTTCTTGGGTTAAATGCCTTATCGAAACCTGCGACGCTCATCATCATGATGCAACGGCTCATTGTGATACTGAAAAATTATGCAAAAAACTAAACAGGTTGGCTATAGCGGCACGGCAAATCGCCTTTGATATGCAATTTGACTTTTTAGAACAGCCTAAACGGCATCTTTTATCCATAGGTTATCGTGTTCAAGAAAACAAACTCGATGAAAATTGTTATGATCTACTCGCTTCAGAGGCACGTCTTGCAAGCTTTTTTGCCATCGCAAAAGGAGATATAAAACTTAAACATTGGTTTCATCTTGGCCGACTTCTCATTCCCATAGGTTGGAAAGGTGCACTCCTATCATGGTCTGGTTCCATGTTCGAATATCTTATGCCATCTCTTGTGATGCATGAGCCTTTAGGATCTCTCTTGGATCAAACAAATCGATTGATTATTCGTTGTCAAATAAAATATGCCCATACACGGGAATTGCCATGGGGTATTTCAGAGGCTGCATTTAACGCTCGTGATCATTTAATGAATTACCAATACGCTCATTTTGGTGTTCCAAGCCTCGGACTCCAACGTGGTCTTTCACGCAATGCGGTGATTGCTCCTTATGCCAGCTTTCTCGCGGCACAATATGCTCCTGCTTGCGCTGTTGCCAATTTAAAACGACTCCGTGATCTTGGAGCTTTAGGAACATACGGTTATTATGACTCTGTTGATTTTACCCCTTCACGCGTAAAAATAGGGGAAAAATACGCTATTGTACGCAATTATTATGCGCACCATCATGGTATGTCTATCCTTGCTCTTAACAATGTTATTTTTCAAGGGAGAATGCGTGATCGTTTTCATCATGATCACATTATTGAAGCAACGCAATTGCTTTTACAAGAGCGCGCTCCCCATCTTATTCCTATTATTCACACCAAAGCTATTAAGCGTATGCGCAATAAATCTCAAGCATTGGATGCCGCCCCTTTGCGCATTATTACAAACCCGCTGCTTAAACCACGGGAAACTTTGCTTTTGTCTAATGGCTTTTATTCCATCATGTTAACAGCGAATGGTTCTGGTTATAGCCGCTGGCATGATTATGCGATTACGCGCTTTATTCCTGATGCCACAGAAGATCAACAAGGGATTTTATTCTTCCTACGCGATACCTATAGTGGACGGTGGTGGTCTGTGACCAGTGAACCAACACGCGTTCTTGAAGAAGAAGCCGTCAGCATTTTTACGGATGAAAAGGCTGAATATACGAAAATGGTTGATGGTATCAGATCAACACTTGAATGTCTTATTACATCTGAAGGATGTGGCGAAGGTAGACGTATTCAACTGATGAATACAACAAACAAAGACTGTCTTATTGAAGTTACCTCGTATGGTGAACTAGCGCTCGCAACAATGGATATGGACCAAGCTCATCCTGTTTTTTCACGGATGTTTATAGAGACGGAAATTGCTGAGGAAAGCAAAACAATTTTTGCCAAAAGGCGCAAACGCTCACCTAACAACCCCGAAATTTATATTGCTCATTTTGTCTCCAGTACAACAGATACTCTCCAAGAAACAGAAGCTGAAACGGATCGCTCGTTGTTTATTGGTCGGGGGCGATCCATTCATCGGCCTGCTGCATTTGACCGAAATGCTCGTTTGAGTAACAGTCAAGGTTGTGTTCTCGATCCTATTGTGTCATTGCGATGCCGTATAAAAATTCCAGCCTATGGAAAAGCAGAACTTATTTTTTGGACTTTTGCTGCTCATACAAAAGAAGTGTTGTATAATCATATGAAACATTATCGACAACCCGGTATGTTTCAAAAAGAACTTTCAATGGCATGGACACGCTCACAAGTTGCGCTGTATCAGAGTGGAACTGAGCTTAAAGAAGCTATTGTCTATCAAAAATATGCAACGCCGCTTATCTATCTTGACCGAACATGGCGTCTTCCTTCTGAAATATTAGCAAAGACGCTTGGAAAACAGTCTGATCTTTGGCCCATGTCCATTTCAGGAGACAATCCAATCTGTCTTCTTAGATTAAATAACGAGGGAAATATAACTGTACTGCGAGAGCTCCTTAAAGCACATGAATATTGGCGTATGCGCGGACTCATCGTTGATTTGGTTATTCTCAATGAACAAGCATTTTCCTATATACAAGATACACAACGCGCTCTTGAATGGGTATGCGAATCTTATCGACATTACACGCAAGAAACAGATGAACGCCAACATATTTTTACACTTCGGCGTGATCAAATAAATGAACAAAGTTTTAAAACGCTTCTTGCATCAGCACGCATTATTCTTGATGCCCAAAATGGCTCTTTATTTGAACAGCTTAAACGGCTTGATGAGAATGATTTTGATCTCTCAATTCGTAAAAATTATCAGGGACCTCATGATCAATTAGACTCCCCCAAATATAACGAAGGAAGGCAAGTTACAACACAAACTGAACAAAATCTTTTTGCTTCTATTGGTCTTGCGAGTCAACAAAAACCATCATCTCCCCCCACTAATGGAGAAGATCTAACATATTGGAATGGTTATGGTGGTTTTAATCAGCATAATCATTATGTAATACGTCTTCATGGACGCACCACTACACCGCATCCTTGGATTAACGTCATTGCTAATCATGGATTTGGTTTTCATGTTTCTGCTGAAGGTGCAATTTTTACTTGGGCTCACAATAGCCGCGATTATCAATTAACTCCTTGGGCGAATGATCCAACCTCTAACCGGCCAGGCGAAGCACTTTATCTGGTTGATCGCCAGTCTTTAAAACGTTTCTCACCTATTTCTGCTGTAGAATGTGATGAAAATGTTGTTTATGAGGCTTGTCATGGTTTTGGATTCTCAACTTTTAAATCGACACATTCAGAAATCGCATTAGAACTGACTCATACACTCGACGCAGAAAAACCTGTTCGCTTTTCACGTCTTATCCTCACGAATGAAGGGGAAAAACCACGCAGTTTACGCCTTTATAATTATGTTGAATGGGTTTTGGGAAATGTCCGTACAAAATATGCCCCCTTTATTGTTCCTTCTTATGAGGCTAAATGGGGCGCACATTTTATTCAAAACCCCTATCACATTGAAAAATCTCAACAAGTCACATTTTTATCAGCATCTAAAATGCCAACCAGCACCACAACCAATCGCAGCGAATTTATCGGTACAACGGGAAGCGTAACACATCCAAATGCGATCCGTAAAGCCAGCGCACTTTCGAATATCATTGAAGCAGGATGTGATCCTTGTTCAGCATTTGCCTATGATATTGATCTTCTTCCCGGACAAACAAAAGAAATCATTTTCTATCTTGGTAGCGCTGAAAATAGAAAAGAAGCTGAAAAATTACTCAATCAAGTACGTGCAAGTGATTTTGAAACTTTACTCGCACAACAAAAACACTATTGGAGTGATTTTGTTTCTCCACTCCAAGTAAAAACACCCGATCCCTCTTTTGATATTATGGTCAATCATTGGCTTCCTTATCAAGTCTATGCATGCCGCATTATGGCGCGCGCTGCCTTTTATCAAGCAAGTGGTGCATTTGGCTTCCGTGATCAGTTACAAGATAGTTTGTCTTTGTTGTTACTGAAACCACAATTGGCCCATGAACAATTGTTAAATGCTGCAGCGCACCAATTTCTTGAAGGAGATGTACAACATTGGTGGCTGCCTGATACAAATGCTGGTGTTCGCACATACATTTCTGATGATATCGTTTGGCTTGCCTATGCAACAGCTCTTTATGTCAATACTACTGGCGATGATACCTTTCTTGATACGTTTATTCCTTTCATTGAAGGCGATGTTCTAAAAAGTGGGCAACAGGATGCTTATTTTAAACCCGCCCAATCCTCAAAGGTTGCAACAGTTTATGAACATTGTGCTTTAGCTTTAGATCTTGCCATTAAACGCTGTGGACCCCATGGGCTCCCTCTTATTTTAGGTGGCGATTGGAATGATGGTATGAATTTGGTAGGTGCGCAAGGAAAAGGCGAAAGCACTTGGTTAGGATGGTTTCTTGGGAGCACACTAAGAGCATTTATTCCTTTAGCTCAAAAACGTAGAGATAACACCCGTGTTGACACATGGAGTACATACTTTGAATACTTAACAAAATCCCTAGAAGAAAACGGTTGGGATGGTGCTTGGTATCGACGTGGTTATTTTGATGATGGAACGCCTCTTGGCTCTAAAAGCAATGATGAGTGTCAAATTGATACCATTGTCCAATCTTGGGCTGTTATTTCTCAAATGGCACCGCTTGAGCGTCAAAAGCAAGCAATGGAATCAATGCTGGAACATTTGTGTGATAAAAAAGGTGGACTCATTCGCTTGTTTTGGCCGCCTTTTGATAAAAGTACACTCGAGCCCGGTTATATAAAAGGTTATCCCCCTGGCATTCGAGAAAATGGTGGTCAATACACGCATGGTGCTATTTGGAGTATTTTGGCATTAACTGAAATGGGGCAAAACGATAAAGCTTACGCTTTATTTTCTATGATTAATCCAATTACTCATGGACAAGATCCTGAAACTTATCGTGTTGAGCCTTATGTGTTGGCCGCAGATATCTACGCCGTTGAACCACGGTGTGGTCAAGGCGGTTGGACATGGTATACAGGCTCAGCCGGGTGGTTTTATCGTGCTGCAACACAAGCTATTCTTGGAATACAGCGTCAGGGAGATCTGTTGTTTTTACAGCCACATTTACCCTCTATTTGGCCAAAATATGAAGCAAAAATGAAATTTTATGATGCCGTTTATACCATTAAAGTCAAATGGGGATCTGAAAATATGCTTCACGTTGATGGCAAAAAATATACTGAAGTGCATAAAGGGATAAAATTACAAAAAACAAGTCAGCATGAAATTATACGTATTGTTAAATCTTAAAGACGAAAAAAGAGAGCAAGTTTTTATTCTTGCCCAAAACTGTAGAGTTGTTATAGTCCTTGCACTGCCTATATTGACCGTGTTGGTGCATAATAATTTTAGATTTTATGAGACTGAAAGAAAAAGATTATGAATCATCCGGATATTGCTAAACGTGTTTACGATCATACTTGGAAACTTGATCCCATTATTCGTTCACTTCTTGATACAGATTTTTATAAGCTTCTTATGGTACAGATGATTTGGGGGCTTTATCCCACTGTCAATGTTACTTTTTCCCTCATAAATCGCTCTAAAACAATACGTCTTGCCGATGATATTGATGAAGGTGAATTGCGTGCTCAACTTGATCACGCTCTTAGTTTGCGCTTTACAAAAAAAGAAATGATCTGGCTTGCTGGTAATACATTTTATGGACGCAAACAAATTTTTGAACCGGATTTTCTTCAGTGGCTTGAGAATTTTCAACTCCCGGAATATGAACTAACCCGTAAAGATGGCCAATATATTCTTCATTTTCATGGTCCGTGGGCTCATAGCTCTATGTGGGAAATTCCAGCTCTTGCTATCATCAGTGAATTACGTTCACGTGCAGCTATGAAAAAACTGGATCGCTTTGCTCTTGATGTACTTTACGCACGTGCTAAAGCAAAAATGTGGAGTAAAGTTGAACGCCTTAAAAAATTGCCTGATATTAAAATATCCGACTTTGGGACAAGGCGCCGCCATTCTTTTTTATGGCAGCGTTGGTGTGTTGAAGCTTTAAAAGAAGGTATTGGTCATTCTTTTACGGGAACTTCTAATGTCCTTCTCGCCATGGATACAGATTTAGAAGCTCTTGGAACCAATGCACATGAATTGCCTATGGTTATTGCTGCTCTTAGCAATAACGATGATGAATTACGCAGAGCTCCGTACCAAGTTTTGCAAGATTGGAATCGTTATTATGGTGGAAATCTTCTCATTGTTTTACCTGATACCTTTGGTACAGAAGCGTTTTTATGCGATGCCCCAGATTGGGTAGCAGATTGGACGGGTTTTAGACCGGATAGTGCACCCCCTATTGAAGGTGGAGAACGTATTATTCAATGGTGGAAAGAAAAAGGTAAAGATCCGCGCGAAAAACTCTTAATTTTTTCTGATGCACTTGATGTCGATACAATTGAAAAAACCTATCATCATTTCCATGGGAAAGTGCGCATGAGTTTTGGATGGGGCACTGATCTTACCAATGACTTTACGGGCTGTGCCCCTCAAGAAATTGCAACCCTTGATGCTCTTTCTCTTGTTTGTAAGGTGACCCATGCCAATGGTCGACCAGCAGTAAAACTTTCAGATAATCCTGAGAAGACGATCGGTGATTCAAAAGAAGTACAACGTTATCTCAATTTTTTTGGCAATAAAAAGCGCATTGCTAGACCTATAAAGATGTAATTTTCGGCTCTTTAAACCGATATATTGATTCATCATATTGTTTATAAGGGTTAACCTTTTTCCTATCCTAAGGACGAGGATTCTTAACCATTGCAGGTCTGTAAATAGTTCGGATTCTTGTTGAGCGGATTCCACTTGGCTTTCCACACATGCGGTTTGCTGATATAAGGCTCGATAAGCAAAACTTAAAAATATGCACGATGCACTTTAATAACTTAACGAGCCAAGGAAGTTTAGCTAAAGAGGCTTAAATGCTTTATATCATTGTTATAGATAAAGGTATTTTACGGTATAGCAAGATACTATCACTTTGCATGTTGAGTGAGAGTTCGTGAACATTGTAAGTTTTTCTCATTTCAAACCTGTTTTTGAATTAAGTACAATCATCTCCTTGCATGCTACAAGTGGAATGGTTCGTGTGGATAAAAATTATAAAATAGCTCTTATGAATGCTCTAAAAGGCTATTGCAATATTCAGAATTAGTAAGACAACATTGGAGGTGACAAATGGCATAGTGGCAATCGTTTTGCAAAGGATGGTGGCGCCCCAATGAATTTCATTTTATAGGATATTTACCGCTACACTCTATATGGGGCCCTCATGAAATGGGTATAAAGCATTGAGAAATATTTTGTTAAAATAAGCGTGTAAATAACACGATAGGCATTGGAGATTTTTTTATTTTACGTGATTACGTGAAAGACATGATCTCATAAAAAACAGAGAATGCGATAATATTTTTATTTCGAATAGGCTTTATGCAAAGTCAGAAAATTTATTTACGTGCATATCATCACAAGAATACGTGGATGTATAAAGCCATTTGAACAAAACTCTGTTGTTTCTTATGACTTATCCTTGAGCCATAAGTTGGGAGAATACTAAAGATTGCCTATAATAGGCAGGCTTCTTAACCGTATAAGTATAAAATGATGGGGTTTAATAAACTTTGTATGATGTCCTCATCAAGAGATATGAAAACAAACGAAATATCTTGTTAGAAAAAAGATATAATATCAATGCGTTTTCAATAGAGATGTATATAGAAACTCGTACGAGCATACTTTACAAAAATAAAGCCTCTTGATGAATGTAATTTATCATTGTTTACAAAGCAACTTTTTATGAGTTTTAAGGGAGAGCATAATTTTCTTTGCTCATAAAAATTATTTCACAAACATATCATTAATCAATTGCTTTTAAAAAGCTTTTATTTCATACGCATTTTGAGTACGAAGAGGTTATTTCTAAAATTTGAAGGAAAAGTACCTCTTATCGTTCTAACAAATAAGACAAAACTAAAAAGAGCATCTCATGAAGTCTTTTCTGTCATTATGAAGATGGACGTGTCACAATATAAATAGCAATCGACAATAATATAACGGCAACAAGTAAAGAAATCCATAAAGGTGGGTGTACCATCACGAAAAAGGATAATCCTCCCCCTGTCATACTCATCACTGCAAAAATTTTAACAAATGGAGAGATCGCTCTTCTTTCTTCCCATCGTTTAAGAGGGGGACCAAAAATACGATGATTATTCAACCACTGATGAAAACGTGGAGAAGAACGCGTAAAACACCATGAGGCAACCAATAAAAAAGGCAAAGTTGGCATAATAGGTAATACCACACCGATAATACCTAATATAACCATTGCCCACCCTGCTATATAATAGCAGAGGCGCAAAGGGTGTGATATCTTGAAATATTTCTTCATTCTCTCTTATTATTTTCCTCCACGTAAAACTTTACACAAAAAATTGTATCTGTGTCACTGTTCATATGTTTGAGTGGACAATCCCTCTCCACTATTTCTCCTCTCCACTATTTCTCCTCTCCACTATTTCTCCTCTCCAACATTTCTATGTGTAAGTGTCTTTGACTTTCATAAGTTCCTTCAAGATACTAAATAGCTTTGCAATACGATAATCATTTTAAATGATTTCAAGAAATAAGAGGAGACTTTAGAAAAGTAAAAAAATAAAAAGGCTGCAGAATAAATCAATGCAGCCTCTTAATTAAGAATGCAGCGTTGGGGGGGGGGGGAGAATACGTACTGCATTCACTTGCTAGACATTAGGAGGAAAAATAACCTAGCGATTCAACATCTAATTAAAATAGGCATGAGAAACAATATATAAAAATGCATGGCTGATATGCATAAATTTTATCACCATCAAGTTTCTTGAATTGTGTTTGGACGAAAGAAAATCATCATGAAAATAGTAATAAAAATCAATGTCAAGATCAACACGATTGTGGAAGCAGAATCAGAGCCGATAAATAAGCTGAGATAAATCCCTAAAAAACCAGAAAAAGCTGCAACAAGTATCGCGATCATTAACATAAAAGAAAACCGTTTTGTGACAAGATAGGCAATTGCTCCTGGTGCTATCAGTAAAGAAATAACAAGCACAATTCCAACCGCTTTCAAAGCTGCAACAATTGTAAGAGAAATCATCGTGAGAAGCGTATAGTGGAGCAGTGATATTCGCAATCCCATTGCACGACCTTGTACTGAATCAAAAATATACAGCATAAAGTCGCGCCATTTTGCCCCTAAAGTAAAAGTAACAATGGCAGAAATGATCGCTGTCTGCGTAATATCAAGCCAATTAACGCCTAACAGGTTACCAAATAGAATATGATTTAAATCTAGGCTACTATAGATAGATGTCGCCAAAACAAGCCCTAAACCAAACATCGATGAAAAAACAACACCCATCACTGTATCCTGTTTGATACGACTATTGCTTCCCAAAAAACCTGTTGTAAGTGCACAAACCATACCCGCAACAAAAGCACCGCAAGTAATCAAAGTCATTGTAATATTCTCTGGGCGCATATGTTGGAACCAAGCAAATGGCAAAGAAGCTAAAAATGCTATCACCCACGGTGTTGTCATATAACCAACAACAACACCTGGAAATACTGCATGGGAAATGGCATCACCTAACAGTGCCCATCCTTTCAAAATAAGAAAACAAGAAAGCATTGCCATTGGAATAGAAAGGATCATAACAATAAGCATGCCTTTCAGCATAAAAGAAAACTGGAAAGGAAGTAGTAATTGATCAATCATGATAACATCACACCTTTTTTTGCTGCATTTATACGTAAACGCGCAGCAATATACCCGTGTTTAGGAGCAAAAATAAAAGCTAACATAAATAAGGATGCTTGAAAAAGCACGACAACGCCCCCCGTTTGTGCATTCAAAAAATAACTCACATAAACACCTAATACGCTTGTGAATGTGCCAATTATAACTGCAATAACCAAGATATTCACAAAACGATCACTTAAAAGATAAGCTGTTGCTCCAGGCGTCACAACCAAACAAATGACCAAAAATGCGCCAACCGTTTGCATAGCAGCAACAGTACAAGCAGCAAGCAGTGTGAAAAAGAGAATCTTTAAAAACTTTACGTTCAATCCAATGGCACGTGCGTGTGTTTCATCAAATAAAGAGACAAGGAGGTCTTTCCATTTCAAAAGTAATATAAGTAAAGAGAAAAAACCAATACAAGCCAATTGTATAATATCTGATGAACTAACGGCTAAAATATTTCCTAAAACAATCGTATCAATATTAACAGCCATTGGTTTTAATGATTTGAGAAATAATCCAAAGGCAAAAAAGGAAGAAAAAATGAGACCAATAATGGTATCTTCTTTCAGTTTTGTCCGCTGATTAAAAAACAACATTGCTGCCGCAGCAAGACCACCAGAAAAAAAAGCGCCAAGTGAAAAAGGCAACCCTAAAAGGTAAGCCCCTGCGACACCAGGAACAATAGAATGGGATAGCGCATCACCAATCAATGACCAACCTTTTAACATCAAAAAAGCCGAAAGAAAGGCACAAACACACCCAACTAACCCAGAAACCCACATTGCATTCACCATATATTGATAGCTCAGAGGCTCAAGCAACCAAGAAATCATGCAACGTGCTCCATTCTTTCAATACTTTCACAAACTGCAGACTGTTTTCCTCCCATGAAAACACTATTTTTTTTCGTGCTTTGAAGATCAAAAATATGGTGGTGCAAAGAACCTCCAAAAGTTTTCTCCAGATTTTCCTTTGTAAAGATTTTTTCCGTTAACCCAGAAGCTAAAACGGTTCCTTTTATTAAAACTGTATGATCACAAAATTCCGGAACAGAGCCTAAATTGTGGGTAGAGACCAAGATTACTGCTCCTTCTTTACGAAGATCTTGTAACAAAGCAATGATTTTATCTTCTGTTGTAACATCAACCCCTGTAAACGGCTCATCTAATAAAATAGCTTTTGCTTTCTGTGCCAGAGCACGTGCTAGAAAAACGCGCTTTTTCTGTCCACCAGAAAGTTCTCCGATTTGGCGCTTGGCAAAAGGCAACATATCAACGCGTTCCAAGGCGACACGAACGGCTTCATAATCTCGTGCGCTGGCATAGCGAAAGAAATTCATATGACCGTACCGCCCCATCAAGACAACATCTTCAACCAGAACAGGAAAATTCCAATCTACATCTTCACTTTGAGGAACATAAGCAATAAGGTTTTTTTTCAAAGCTATATCAACTGGCAAATCAAACATGCGAATTTTTCCTTTTGAGGGGCGTACAAACCCCATAATCGCTTTAAATAATGTTGATTTACCGGATCCATTAACGCCAACCAATGCTGTAATAGACCCCTTTGGACTTTCAAAATTTACTTCGCGTAAAGCTGTATGTCCATTACGATAAGTTACCGTTACCCCTTGGGCAAATATTCCACATTCCGTCATTGGTTTTTTACTCCCTCTAATAAGGTTTTGCTAATACGACCACTCGTGACACGTAATAAGTCAATATAAGTGGGGACCTCACCATTTTTCTCACTCAGAGAATCAACATAGAGAACACCACCGTATTTAGCTCCTGTTTCTCTTGCCACTTGTTTTGCAGGTGCTGGAGAAATTGTGCTTTCAGAAAAAACTGCATGGATATTGTATTTGCGAACCATATCAATAACATGCTTAACCTGTTGTGGTGTTCCTTGCTGGTCAGCATTGATTGGCCATAAATAAAGCTCTTTCAAATCAAAATCACGTGCCAAATAACTAAATGCACCTTCACTCGTTACAAGCCAACGCTTATCTTGAGGTACCGCTTGCAATTCCGCTCTGATTGGATCAATCGTTGCGCGAATCTTCTGTTTATAAATTTCGGCATTTTCTTTATAAATAGTAGCATGCTCAGGATCGTACTTTACAAAAGCATCACGAATATTATCAACGTAAATCAGAGCAGAAGTCGGTGACATCCATGCATGGGGATTGGGTTTACCACTAAAGGGCCCTTCACCAATGGTAATTGGTACAACACCTTCTGAAACAACGACACTTGGAACATCCTTGATATTTTGAAAAAACTTTTCAAACCAAAGTTCTAATTCTAATCCATTCCACAAGATAAGGTTTGCGCCTTGCGCACGCATGAGATCACGTGGGGTGGGTTGATATTCATGAATTTCAGCACCTGGCTTCGTGATTGATTCAACATCAGCGGCATCACCGGCTACATTTCGCGCCATATCAGCAATAATGGTGAATGTTGTAACAGCTTTAAATTTACCAGCACATACTGCTAAATTGGGAGTAAAAAAAATAAAACTTCCCAGAATTAGAGTAAAAATCTTTTTTATATTCATTAATTTTCTCTTTTTTATTGCGAATGATTTGCATTATCATTTAGCAATAACAGTTATTTTTTGCATTTGCAATGAAGGATTTTTACAAAAATTAACTTTTCAAGCCCTTTAAAAACAATTCTTTCTTGCTTTGAAAATTCATCTTGAAAAAATGGATGATTTTAAAGAAGAATTGTTTTGTTGTTTTGCAAAGCATTTTATAAAAAGCTGAGATACCTTTCTCATTTGTTGCTGGTAAACTTATGTTTTATGGCACTTTTTATCTCATAAAGACTGTGTCTTTTTTTATTGCTGATTAATCAACATCTAATCCCAATGATAACATATTAATTTATAAGGGTAATGTATCATTTTATTAAGTTAATGATCTGAATATAATAGTTTTTTTTCATTTTAACCCCTTTTATTACGAATCAAAGACTACCTTTTACTTGTTCATTCCAAGCAGAATGAGTCTGTGAACAAAAACGATAAAAAGGAGTAAAAATCCTTCTTTATGGCCTTTCGCAAATATAAGGGCTTGTTGCCTATATGGACACTAGAAAAGAGAGTATGATGAAGCCAATTTGCCCTTTACGAAGCATAAAGAAGATCATGCAGAATAAAACTTTAATCATACCATTCACGGATGCTGTCGTGAAACAAACTTAGAAGCACTAAAATATGTTTCTTAAAACAAGCACACATTTGAAAAAATATTACGTTTAAAAGCTTTATAAGCAATTCTCGCTTTTATCTGCTAAAATGGAGCAAAAAATATTACAGTTTTTTGAATTTGTCTTTTGAAATGCAGATGCAACTTCTTTAGAAAAATATAAAGATGCAAAGTAGAAATCATCTCCTGGTTATTTTCCCTTTTTAATTTGGCTTTACGTGAAATGAATTTTGAAAATGCAAAGGGTCTTAGTATGTTACTGGTGGTTCTAATAGATCAGGTTCATCAAGTTATTTACAGCGATTATGTAATTTGTGTGCTTTTCAAAAGCATTTCAAGCAATGTCTTTTAATTCATGGAATGCATATTGCCCCCATGTTTCTATTCTCATTTTCCAATGAGATTACAGCCTTCACAAACAACAGAACGCTCAAAACAAGAGGCTTATCATGTCATTCATGCACTTGTTTTAACAAAACATCTTATATTCATCTCATGGCAATAGCTCTAAGGCACATACCTCAAAGGGGATGAGATCCATTGAGCCCAATCATTGACTTTACAAAATGCGGTACCATTTTTATTTTTTCAATCCCAATGTCGCATGATCAATTCTTAAATATTGCGATAGGTTTTGGCATTTGAGAGCATGTATAAGGAGCATTTTTTACTCCTTTTTTATTGTTTCTAAACAACCACTCCACTTTAAGGTATTGAGGATAAAAGATTTTGATTCATTCAAAGGGGATTTGAAATGATGAGTCTTATAATATTACGGACTTTATTTGAAAATTATCATTATAAATCAATGTATTGTGATAAAGTTCTCTTTAAAAAGAATTCTATAGATCTTAAACCCTTAAAAAATAAAGGAGCACTCAAAAGTGCTCCTGTCTTTATAAAAGTAATTGAAAAATACTCAACGACGAAGATAAGCGCCTGTCATTTTAGTGACATTTTCTATTACTTTTGTAGCAATTTCTTCTAGGTCCTTGTCTGTCAGAGTGCGTTCAATCGGTTGAATAACAATTTCAATGGCAACGGATTTTTTATCTTCACCAAGGCTTTGATCTTCAAAAAGATCAAAAACTTGCACGGAATGAATCAGTTTTTTATCAGCTCCTTGAGCAGCACGAACAATAAGAGAAGAAGCAATCGTTTTATCAACGATAAATGCAAAATCACGCCGCACCATTTGAAATGGCGATAATTTCAAGGGAGGACGGCTTTTCGTTGTTTTTTTCTTTGGTTCTGGAATTTGATCGAGAAAAATTTCAAAGCCGCATAAAGGACCGCTGATATCTAATTTTTCTAAGGTCGCTGGATGAAGAACACCAAAAAAACCAAGAATAATTTTTGAATCAAGTTTTATGACTCCTGAACGACCTGGATGATACCAATCAGGGGCGCCAACTTCAATCTGCACTTTCCCAACATCTATATCGCATGCTTCTAAAACGGCTAAAGCATCTGCTTTGGCATCAAAAACATCAACGGCGGTTGCATTTCCATTCCAAAAACGCCCAGCGCCTTCAAATTGCTCTGTGCCACGACGAATCCCACTTACAACACGGCGTTGTTTATCAGGGGTATTACCTTCATAAATGCTAGAAACTTCAAACAAGGCAAGATCAGAAAAACCACGATCAGCATTTCTCTGTGCTGCCATAAGCAAACCAGGTAAAAGAGAAGGCCGCATCACTGACATATCAGCGGCAATAGGGTTGACCAATTTAAGCTCTGCTTGACCTCCACCAAAAGCAAGAGCTTGATTTTCAGAGATAAAAGACCACGTTACCGCTTCTTTCATACCGCGATGTGCTAGAGCCAAACGGGTAGCGCGTGAACGAATTTGCGCGCATGTTAAAACTTGATCTTTTTCTTCTGCGAAGTTTTCCAAAGGAATAGGCTTAATTTTATCTAACCCATAAATTCTCATAACTTCTTCCACCAAATCGGCTTTACCCATAATATCAGGACGCCATGATGGTACCTTTACTGTAACGATATCTCCTTTTCCCTCAACGAAAAATCCAAGTTTCGTTAAAATAGAGATGACTTTTGCAGGCTCTATTTCCAAATGTGTCAAACGTTTAATTTCAGAAAAAGGAAAAGCGATCTGTTGGGTTTCTTGTTGCTGATAGCCCACAATTTTCGCCTTAGAGACTTCACCGCCACAAAGACGTAAGACCAATTCTGTTGCAATCTCAAGCCCTGTTTCCATAAAATCTGGATCAACACCCCGTTCAAACCGATAACGTGCATCACTGATAAGACCTAATGTTCGCCCTGTTTGTGCGATGCTTTGCGCATTCCAAAGCGCCGATTCAATAATAACGCGCCGTGTTGTTTCATCACAACTCGTTCTTTCTCCACCCATGATACCGGCAATCGAAACAACACCTTCTTCATCTGCAATGACACAATCCTGAACGCTCAAATGATAGATTTTTCCATTAAGTGCTTGAAGTTTCTCTCCTTCACGAGCACAACGTACATACAAATTCCCTTTAATCTTATCAGCATCAAAAACATGAAGCGGACGACCAAGGTCAAAACTGATGTAATTAGTCATATCAACCAGCGCATTAATCGGTCTTAAACCAATTGCACTTAAACGCTGTTGCATCCATTGCGGTGATGCGCCATTTTGAACATTACATACTTCACGCCAAGTAAAGCCTAAACATAACGATGAAGTTTGCGAAAAATCTAATGAAACGCCGAGAGGTGTATCAAAGGAAGTTTCAAATTTTGGTAAAGACAATTCTTTTAATTGTCCGATTCCAGCAGCAGCAAGATCACGGGCAATACCACGAACACCTGTGCAATCAGAGCGATTGGGGGTCAAACCAATATCAATGATCGGATCATCGAGACCAGCATAAGCTGCAAATGCTCCCCCAATAGGTGCATCTTCTGGAAGTTCGATAATCCCATCATGCTCATTTGATAATTCAAGCTCTGCTTGTGAACACATCATCCCAAAACTCTCAACGCCGCGGATTTTTCCTACAGATAATGTTACATCAAGTCCTGGAACATAAGTGCCTGGTCGTGCAAGGACACCAACAAGTCCAGCACGTGCATTTGGTGCGCCACAGACAACTTGAACAGGTGTACCAGTTCCCGTATCGACTGAAAGAATTTGGAGTTTATCTGCATCAGGATGTTTTACTGCCGTTAAAACTTTCGCAATAACAAATTCTTTTAAAGAAGAGCGATCATCAACGTGATCAACCTCAAGACCGATAGCTGTTAGTTTTTCACAAATTTCATCCAAAGATGCATCTGTCTCTAAGTGATCTTTTAACCACGACAAAGTAAATTTCATTTTAAAACCTCACATGAAAGCGATGATAAGATCACACATTTCTATTAGGAAAAAAAGCAGGCATATCAAAGCAACGAAAGCCATAATGGTCTAGCCAACGCAGGTCAGCATCAAAAAAAGCCCGTAAATCAGGCATACCGTATTTCAACATGGCAATACGATCAATGCCCATTCCCCATGCAAAGCCTTGATATTCATCGGGATCCAAACCAACATTTTTCAACACATGAGGATGTATCATTCCGCATCCTAAAATTTCTAACCAATCCTGTCCTTCGCCAAACTTTACTTCTGAGCCAGAACGATCACATTGAATATCAACTTCCATAGATGGTTCGGTAAAGGGGAAAAAAGAGGGACGAAAACGCATTTTTACTGAAGCAACTTCAAAAAATTCTTTACAAAAGGTTTCATGCAGCCACATCATATGAGCAATGGTCGAGGTTTTATCAATGACAAGGCCTTCGACCTGATGAAACATGGGTGAATGTGTTGCATCCGAATCCATGCGGTAAGTTTTTCCAGGAATAATGATCCGTATGGGTGCTTTTTGTTTTTCCAGTGTGCGAATTTGTACGGGTGATGTATGGGTCCGCAATAATTTGCGTTCTCCCATTTTATCAACATCAAAAAAGAAGGTATCATGCATTTCACGTGCTGGATGCCCTTCAGGAAAATTCAATGCCGTAAAATTATAATAATCTGTTTCAATATCTGGCCCTTCTGCAAGAGAAAAACCCAATTTCGTATAAATGGCGATAATTTCCTCAATCACTTGTGAAATAGGATGAATACGCCCCCGTTCCATAGGCGAAGAGCGAACAGGTAAGGTAATATCAACCGTTTCACGAGAAAGACGAGCATCCATTGCTTGTCTTTTTAGAAGATCACGCTTTTGCGCCCATAATTCTAAAATACGATTTTTTAACCCATTAAGAACGGGTCCAACTTTTTGGCGCTCGCTAGCCTCCATTTTTCCTAATGCTTTTAGTTTTTCAGAGATGCTGCCCTTTTTACCTAATGCTGCAATACGCACTTCTTCAAGTGCCTGTTCATCACTAGCTGCCTCTAAGGCTAAACAAATTTCTTGTTCCAGACGCTCAATATCGTTCATATTTTTGCCTATTTTTTTAATAAAAGAAAACCCGCACTCGCAATAGCCAGCACGGGACCTCGAATAAATAAATGCTTTAAGAGAACACGACTGGCTTACTTGACAGCGCCTTCAAAAGCATTAGGTGTTGTATCTTTTAAATATTCTAAAGCTTTTTTTGCCGAAGCGACTAAAGCAGAAAATGCTTCCGCCTCATAGATTGCTATATCTGAAAGAACTTTACGATCAACTTCAATACCGGCTTTTGATAAGCCATCAATAAAGCGTCCATAAGTTAAACCTTCTGCACGAACAGCCGCATTAATTCTCTGAATCCACAAAGCACGGAAAGTACGTTTTCTATTTTTGCGATCACGATAAGCATATTGCTTTGAACGATCAACGGCTGCCTTAGCGGCACGAATAGTATTTTTACGTCGACCGTAAAAGCCTTCAGCTTGTTTAAGAACTTTTTTGTGCTTAGCGTGTGCTGTCACACCTCTTTTCACACGTGCCATATTATAATCTCCTCAAAATCAAAAGCGCAAGGTTTAATGACCATTCGGCAAATAATGCTGAATAACTTTTTTAGCATCTTGTTCACATAAAACCATTGTTCCACGTGCATCGCGAATAAATTTATTCGAACGCTTAATCATACCGTGGCGCTTACCGGCGGCTGCTACTTTAATTTTGCCTGACGCAGTGATTTTAAACCGCTTTTTAGCGGATGATTTGGTCTTCATCTTGGGCATTTTGCTACTCCATACATTAATTGATCAATCAAACTTTTATTTACTCAAGCGGACCAACGCTTGAACAAGCATCTAAACAGCCACGGCATGCCCTGCCGGGCGGCTCTTCAAAAGCGCTTTCATAAGCTAGTCTAAACAAAATATCAAGAGCGTATTACAAAAAAATCGGCGCTCCATTGCCTTGAATTTCAACCAAAGGTGCTGGAATAGCATTTGTTTTGCTTGCGGCTTTACATAAATCAGCAATAATGCATTGCGTACATTGTGCCTTACGTGCTTGGCAAATATAGCGTCCATGTAAAATCAGCCAATGATGTGCATGACGAAGATAATGAACCGGTATAATTTTTAATAATTTTTTCTCAACAATCTCTGGTGTTTTGCCAGGCGCCAAACCAAGACGATTGCTTAAGCGAAAAATATGTGTATCGACCGCCAATGTAGGCTGACCAAAAGCAACATTCAAAACAACATTAGCTGTTTTACGCCCCACGCCCGGAAGAGCCATAAGTGCTTCACGCGTATCAGGGACTTGACCGCCATATTGGTCCATTAAACAGTTACAAAGTGCATAAACATTGCGTGCTTTTGCACGCCAAAGACCAATTGAACGGATATGATGTGCGATTTCTTCTTCCCCTAATGCAACCATTTTTTCTGGTCGATCAGCAAGGCGAAAGAGTTCTCTTGTCGCTTTATTAACGCTTATATCTGTCGCTTGAGCTGAAAGAACCACGGCAACCAAAAGCGTAAAAGTATTTATATAGTTAAGATCACTCTTAGGGGTTGGGCGTTGCACAGAAAAACGGCGAAATATTTCTGTAATTTCATCTTCATCATATAATATACCAGATAAATTTCGCACCTTTGACAATTTTATGGTATTTCGAGGTATTTTTATGTTACTTTGAGGCATTGAACTCTCTTAATCTTCTCTCTTGAAGTTATCATGCGCGCTCGCCATATGAGAAGAATGCAGCGAACATTTTATATAGAGTTTGGTCAAGTAAAGCCGCTTTAAAGAGGATACTCATGAATGACACATGTGACACCTTTCTCCAATCCTTTTCTTTTAGGATTTGAAACCGTAGAAAAAATATTACAACGTATCGGTAAGGCTGATGAGGCTTACCCAGCCTATAATATTGAACGTTTACATAAAAACGATGATGCAAATCATATCCGGATAACTTTGGCCGTTGCTGGATTTAAGATTAATCATCTTAATATTTTACTCGATGATAATCAATTGGTTATTCATGGTAAACAAACAGACAATCAAAATCATCAATATTTATATCGCGGTATAGCCGCGCGACAATTCCAGCGGACCTTTGTCCTCGCGGAAGGGATGAATGTCACAAATGCCGAGTTGAAAAATGGTCTTTTATCAATTAGTCTGTATCAACCAAAATTAAAAAAAGAAATAAAACAGATTCCAATTAAAGCCAGTAGTGGTGAGACATAAAAGTTAAGGCGTAAAGGAACAGTGAAATGGGAGAACATAAACAAAGCTTATCGTTTCAGAATACGTCCTACTCTGATACAGGACAGATTGCCTATTTAAAAAAGGTTTGTACAGATGATCTGGCTAAAAATTTTCCAGATCTTCCCCCCATGACCCCAGGGATTACCATATGGGCGCTTTTTGGTGAAACAGGTTATCCTATCATTTTATCCGATGAACGCTCTATTGCCCTTGCTGGAGCCAATGAGCATGAGCTCCAAATTGTAACTCTGCACTAGATTGCTTGATGAGAAAAAACTTAAGCTCTTTATAAATTTTATCCGTTTTTTTTCAATTAAAGGGTATTAAGCTATTTAGCGGTATTGTTGGACTTTTTCCTTCCTTTGTGGTGAGGGCGGGTGGTGTCTTGGTATTGTGTGGAGGGGAGCTTAAAAGGATTGGCATCCTGATGCAATGTGCGTTATTACTCAATAAAATAGTGATGAGTATTTATAATTGATTTTTTCAACTGGAATGAGTCCCCAAAATCATGAGATTCTCTCGTTTAAGGTTCTCTTATATTGATCAATTTAAATTGCTTGTTTTTCAGTCATAAGTAGAGTTGGAGTATAGGTAAAAATACGTGAAGGAAGGAATATGCCTCTTATGAATTGTCTTAATTGCCAAAGACTTTTGTAACATTGGGAATTATCGAAGTATATGATTTTTCCAAATTTTTCTTTACATAAGTGTAAAGGTAGTGGTGCTCTATAAGTTTTATTTATTTATGGGGCCGTTAGATTACTCACGCGCTTGGTGATGAAATAGGCTAGAGCAGCGTAGAGATACTTCTTTAAAACGAGTGCGTGAATTGGAAGGATGAGTGTATTTTGTTGAGTATTCTATTCTTCGTAAGGGGCGTGACTTCATTGAAGAATGTGAAAAACAAAAGTATGAGACAATGTGCCATCATTATTTAAGATATCGCTATGGATGCTTTTAAAAGGCGTAAAGCTGAAATGTAAGGAGTTGGTAAGTTTTTATACCATTAGGCTTTCATATTCTTTACCAATAAAGCTGTTTTATTGTTTCAGAAATTACGCAAACAGGTCGGTGCAATATATTCACTAAATCTGGCATGTAAAAATCTGGAACAGTTCGTGTTGTATTGAATTGTTTTGATATTTGTCTCAAACGTGCAGGGGCGCTGGGATTAGATGTTAATGGGCAGGTAATAAAACAATAGAGCTTTATGAAGAAGCTTATACAGTGTTTTTAATTTTGTGTTTCAAATGCTTCAGTACAAGGTATTTTTCTCTTTTAAATATTAAAGTTCTTGTTTTTAGAGTGAAGTTACAGCACAACAAGCGAAATGGAATTATTTGAGGGGAAAAAAATAATGCCTTCTTACCGTTCAAGAATATCGACTCACGGGCGTAATATGGCAGGAGCTCGCGGACTTTGGCGTGCAACAGGGATGAAAGATACAGATTTTGGTAAACCCATTATTGCGATTGCGAATTCTTTTACACAATTTGTACCAGGGCATGTCCATCTAAAAGATCTTGGACAATTGGTTGCACAACAGATAGAAATTGCCGGTGGTGTTGCAAAAGAGTTTAATACCATTGCTGTCGATGATGGAATTGCGATGGGGCACGATGGAATGCTTTATTCTTTGCCCTCACGTGAAATTATTGCTGATTCTGTAGAGTATATGGTCAATGCCCATTGTGCGGATGCTCTTGTCTGTATTTCTAATTGTGACAAAATTACCCCTGGAATGTTAATGGCTGCTTTACGGTTGAATATTCCAACAATCTTTGTTTCAGGCGGTCCTATGGAAGCCGGTAAGATTAAATGGAAAGATCAAGATTTAAGGGTTGATTTGGTTGATGCCATGGTTGCTGCCGCTTCAGATCTGAATTCAGAAGAAGAAGTTGCTGAAATGGAGCGTGCTGCTTGTCCTACATGTGGTTCTTGTTCAGGAATGTTTACGGCCAATTCCATGAATTGCTTAACGGAAGCCTTGGGGCTTTCGCTTCCTGGAAATGGATCCGTGTTAGCAACACATAGAGATCGACAGATGCTCTTTGAAGAAGCTGGAAGGCAGATTGTTGCATTGGTCAAGCGTTATTATGAAAATGATGATGAAACAGTTTTGCCACGCTCTATTGCTTCACGCAAGGCTTTTGAAAATGCCATGACCGTTGATATAGCCATGGGAGGATCAACCAATACAGTACTGCATCTTTTAGCAGCGGCGCAGGAAGGTGAGGTGGATTTTACCATGACGGATATCGATCACCTTTCACGTCGTGTTCCAGTTTTATGCAAGGTTGCACCTGCTGTTGCGAATGTCCATATGGAAGATGTTCATCGCGCGGGAGGTATTATGGGGCTTTTAGGCGAACTAGATGCGGCGGGACTCATTGATACATCAACTTATACGGTTCATGCAAAAACGATGAAAGAAGCTCTTGATTATTGGGATATAAAACAAACCAGTGAACCAACAGTTCGTACATTTTATCGTGCTGCTCCAGGGGGTATTCCAACACAGAGAGCTTTTAGCCAATCTTGTCGCTATGAGACTCTTGATCTTGATCGTGAAAAAGGAGTGATCCGCGATAAGGAACATGCCTATTCACAAGATGGAGGATTGGCAGTTCTTTATGGAAATCTAGCCAAAGATGGCTGTATTGTAAAAACAGCAGGCGTTGATCAATCAATTTTGACTTTTAAAGGTCCAGCAAGAATTTTTGAAAGTCAAGATTCAGCTGTTTCAGCAATTTTAAATGATAAAATTAAAACAGGTGAAATTGTTTTAATCCGTTATGAAGGACCACGTGGGGGACCTGGAATGCAAGAAATGCTTTATCCCACGAGTTATCTCAAATCTAAAGGATTGGGCAAAGTTTGTGCACTTGTTACGGATGGACGTTTTTCAGGGGGCAGCTCAGGGCTCTCGATAGGACATGTTTCACCAGAAGCGGCTGAAGGAGGAGAAATTGCGCTGGTGGAAGAAGGGGATATCATAGAAATTGATATTCCAAACCGTAGCATTCATATGTTGGTTGATGATGTTGAGATGAAGCAGCGTCGTGCTAAGATGGAAGCAAAAGGAAAAGATGCTTGGCAACCGGTTGAGAAGCGTCAGCGTAAAGTTTCAAAGGCTCTCAAAGCTTATGCTGCGATGACAACATCTGCAGCAAAGGGTGCAGTTCGTAATATTTGATGAGATGAAGGACGCGTTTTATAAAAAAGAGAGAGTGAAAATCTTCATTTTTTGAGATACGGGAAGGAGTTCAAAGGTCTTTTAAGAAAATAAAAAGAAGCAAGATTCACTTATAAAACCTATGTAAAACCGGTATAAAGAGCTCTTTATCGTTTAAAATGTGAAGAAAATGGATAACTTCATTATCTATGAATTTATCATGCAAATTTGGGTGGTATTCCAACACAGACAGCTTTAGACCAAAGCTGCTTCTATGATAAAAATAATTACGATAACAGTAATATTGATCGTGAAAAAGTATGATTCATTAAACATGTTTATTCGCAGGAGAGAGAAAATTTCATAACAATCTTTGTAAAAAATGACTGTTTTGTAAAAAGCGTCGATATTGATTAATTTTTTTGTATAAAAGTTAGCCTTGATCTAAGGAAATATGAGGATAGGTCCGTTTTTTCTCTCTATGCTTATCAAAATATGTTGTGCAGAAAAGAGAATAGGAACGAGTGAAGAGCGATTTTATACTAAAACCTATCAAAAAAGGGGACTGGTAATTTCCTATTAAGAAAGCTTTTTAATAAAAAAGAACATCTATTTTTTATAGGGGGGTATTCTTTTCAAGCTGTTTGAGGTGATAAATTGCTTCTAAAGCTTGCTTAGGGGAGAGTTCATCGGGATGAATATTTTTTAAAGCTTCGTGAAGTGCATCATGTTTGTTTCTCTCTTCGTTGAGGGGAGAGGTTGCTTTAAGAGAAAAGAGTGGTAAGTCATCAATGAGTTTATGCCCTTTTCCAGCCATTTCACCTTGTTCTAATTGATGGAGGACATCTGTCGCTCGTGTAATAACGGCTGGAGGAAGCCCAGCAAGCTTTGCAACTTGTACCCCATAGGATCGGTCAGCGGCTCCTGGTGTGACCTCATGAAGAAAAACCACATCACCATTCCAATTTTTGACTTTCATGGTTACATTATGCAGTCTGTCAAGTTTTTCGGTAAGAGCAGTCATTTCATGAAAATGGGTAGCAAGAATAGCACGACAGTGGTTAACTTCATGGAGATATTCAACGGCTGCCCAAGCAATAGAAAGCCCGTCAAAGGTTGAAGTTCCACGTCCTATTTCATCGAGAATAACAAGAGAATGGTTACTAGCATGATTGAGAATCGTTGCTGTTTCAACCATTTCCATCATAAAGGTTGAGCGCCCTCGTGCAAGATCATCGGAAGCACCAACGCGACTAAAAAGGCGATCAACGACGCCAATATGCGCTGAGGTTGCTGGAACAAAGGACCCCATTTGCGCCATAATAGCAATGAGAGCATTTTGCCGTAAAAAAGTTGATTTTCCTCCCATATTAGGCCCTGTCAAAAGCCAGATTGCTGCATATTGCTGATTTTCTTGCACAGAGAGATCACAATTATTGGCAACAAAGGGTTCTGCTGCTTGTTTGCGGAGTGCTTGCTCAACAACAGGATGGCGTCCCCCGCTGATATGAAAGGTCAGTGAATGATCAATTTTAGGGCGGCAATATCCTTGTTCCTCAGCAAGATGTGCTAAAGCGACAGAAACATCTAAAATAGCAAGCGCTTCAGCGGCTTTACGAATAAAATCAACTTGTTCAATAATTTCCTGAACAAGAGCATCAAAGATTTCCAGTTCAAGTGTCAAGGCGTGGTTGGCAGCATGGGCAATACGACTTTCAAGATCAGCAAGCTCTGTTGTCGTAAAACGCATAGCGTTTGCCATTGTTTGCCGATGAATAAAACGTGCTTTAGCTTGTGGATTATTTGTAAGGGCAGATGCTTGTATATTGGTAACTTCAATGAAATAGCCTAGAATATTATTATGCTTTATTTTTAGCGTCTTAATATCTGTTTCTTGGGCATATTGCGCTTGAAGTTCAGCAATGACACGGCGCGATTCATCCCGTAAAGCACGCATTTCATCGAGCACTTTATGATAATTGGAACGAATAAAACCACCATCACGTTTAAGTAGTGGGAGATCATCGGCTAATGCTTGGTCTAAATGGCAATGTAAAGCAACGGGTAGATTTGAAAACACCTGTTGTATATCACTTATTTCTTGAGGCAGGAGCTCATTATTAAGAAGCTGGTGAATTTCACGAATGATTTCAAAGCCGCGCTGAATCGTTGCCATATCACGGGGACCTCCTCGTCCAAGAGCCAAACGTGAAACAGCGCGGGGCATATCTGGTCCCCCTTTTAAAGTGAGCTTTATCGCTTCTGCAAGAGAAGGATTACGGAGAAAAAAATCAATAGAATCCAAACGTGTATCAATCGCTGAAGGGGTTGTGAGAGGAGAAATAAGGCGATCGATGAGAAGGCGAGATCCCCCCCCTGTTACAGTGCGATCAATAGCTTTTAATAGGCTTCCATCCCGTTGACCTGATGTCGTTCGAATAAGCTCAAGGCTTAGTCTGGTTGCGGCATCAATAAAAAGGGTAGCACTTTCATTTTGGCGCTCAGGTTGCATGAGAGGAGGACGATGCGTGATTTGTGTTTTTTCGATATAACGAATAGCAGCTACGATGGCAGAGAGTTCACAGCGTGAATAATCGGCAACACCTTCAAGCGTTGAAAGTTTAAAATAAGTGCAAATATCGCGTTCAGCGGTGAGGGTATCAAAGAGACAAGCCGGTTGAGGTGCAACGATACGATCAAGAATATTAAAAAGTGATTTGTGCGATTTATCATAAAAAAAGGAATCAGCAACAATGATTTCTTGCGGATCCACACGCATAATATCTGCTAAAAGTTTTTCTTGACGGCTTTCTGTTACACGAAATATACCTGTTGAAATATCAATCCAAGAAAGGGCAAATTCTTCTCCATCGCCGGTTTTTATACGGGAAAGTGTCATCAAATAATTTGCGCGTGTTGGATCAAGGAGTTTTTCTTCTGTTATTGTTCCAGGGGTTACAAGGCGAACAACATCACGCCGAACGACAGATTTTGAGCCCCGTTTTTTTGCCTCAGCAGGATCTTCTGTTTGTTCACAAACAGCAACGCGATAACCACAAGCAATCAGTTTTTGCAAATAATCGTCTGCAGCATGAACGGGAACACCACACATAGGAATATCTTGCCCTAAATGTTTTCCGCGTGCTGTGAGTGTGATTCCTAAAGCTTGAGCAGCTTCAATTGCATCATTAAAAAATAATTCATAAAAATCTCCCATTCGGTAAAAAAGAAGGGAATCATGATGGACGGCTTTGATTTCTATGTATTGCTCCATCATAGGTGTAAGACGTTCTTGGGAGGAAGCAGAGAGGGAAGCAGGCTGTGGAATTAAATTATTTTGATGGTCGTTTTTTTTATCCATTTTTACCTGGCCTGTTCTCTTTCAGTGAGGCTTTTGCTCTTTTTTGTTTACTTCGATATTTATTTATCTCTAAATTGCAACACATCATCAGATTTGCTAAGGCAAAGAATAGCGATTTCTAACATATGAATCAAATTTAATGATTATACGCATTATCAAGCAAAATTTACACTGTTTTTGGAGAAAATAAAGTGAGATGAAAAAGAGCGAGCAGGATCAAAAAACACCCCAAACGATTTACAGTGCGAGCGAACGAGAAGCTCTTGATTTTCATAGTCGAGGTCGACCAGGAAAGCTTGAGATTGTTGCAACAAAGTCTATGACAACACAGCATGATTTAGCCCTTGCTTATTCACCGGGTGTTGCAGTTCCAGTTAAGGCAATTGCTCAAAATCCAGCGCTAGCTTACGATTATACAGCAAAAGGCAATCTTGTTGCTGTTATTTCAAATGGTACAGCTATCTTAGGGTTAGGAAATTTAGGCGCCCTTGCCTCTAAGCCGGTCATGGAAGGCAAAGCAGTGCTTTTTAAGCGTTTTGCGGATATTGATTCCATTGATTTAGAAATTGATATCAACGATACGGAAAGTTTTATCAATTTGGTGCGTCATTTAGAGCCCTCTTTTGGTGGCATTAATCTTGAAGACATTAAGGCGCCTGAGTGCTTTATGATTGAAAGTCGCCTACGTGAGGTGATGAATATTCCTGTTTTTCACGATGATCAACACGGTACAGCAATCATTGTAGCTGCTGGTGTTCTTAATGCTTTGATTTTAACAGGGCGCGATATGCAAAACACACGGTTAGTCTGTAATGGTGCTGGTTCTGCTGGGATTGCTTGTATTGAGCTGATTAAAGCGATGGGCTTTCGTTCTGAAAATATCATATTATGTGATACAAAGGGTGTGGTTTATGAAGGACGTAAAGAGGGAATGAATCAGTGGAAATCGGCGCATGCTGTTCGAACGGATAAACGTACGCTTATGGAAGCAATGGAAGGGGCAGATATATTTTTCGGGGTTTCTGCTAAAGGTGCACTAACTGCTGAAATGGTAAAATCTATGGCGCCAAAGCCAATTATTTTTGCCATGGCCAATCCTGATCCAGAAATTACGCCGGAAGAGGTTTTGCAAGTGCGTCAGGATGCCATTGTAGCAACAGGGCGTTCCGATTATCCAAATCAGATTAATAATGTTCTCTGTTTCCCTTATATATTTCGTGGTGCACTTGATGTACGTGCAACGGTTATTAATGAAGAGATGAAAATTGCTGCGGCGAGGGCCCTTGCCGATTTAGCACATGAGGAAGTTCCTGACAGCGTTGCAGAAGCCTATCGCGGAAAGCGATTAAAATTTGGTCCTAATTATATCATCCCTGTTCCTTTTGATCCGCGTTTATTCACGGTTGTTTCAAGTGCGGTAGCAAAAGCAGCAATGGAAAGCGGTGTCGCGCAAAAGAGCATAGATGATTTAGAGGCTTATGAGCGCGATTTGAAAGCGAGACGTGATCCTATTTCTTCGATGATGCGAGGGGTTTATCACCATGTTCGTCAAGCACCAAAACAAATTGTCTTTGCAGAAGGTGAAGAAGAGCAAGTCATGCGGGCTGCCGTTTCCTATGTTCATCAAAAATTAGGACAAGCGATTTTGGTTGGTCGTGAAGAGCAAGTAAGAGAAACGGCTGTTATCGCTGGAATTGATTTGGAGCGTGAAGGTATCTCACTGATGAATGCTAAGCTTTCCTGTCGTACCGATGCTTATGCGAATTATCTTTATAAAAAGATGCAGCGTCAAGGCTGGCTGTTGCGTGATTGTCATCGACGTATCAATAATGATCGAAATTATTTTGCTGCGTGTATGGTGGCACTAGGAGATGCGGATGCAATGGTTACAGGGGTGACACGCAATTATGAAACAGCGCTGATTGATATACGTCGGGCAATTGATGAAAAACCAAAAGAACGATTGATTGGTATTTCAATAGCTATTTGCCGTGGCCGAACTGTATTTATTGCGGATACTGCTGTTTATGAAAATCCTAATGCTGAAGAACTTGCAGATATAGCAGAACAAACCGCTTTGTTTGTGCGTGGATTTGGATATCACCCAAGGGTTGCGTTTTTAGCATTTTCTACGTTTGGTTATATGAAAGGGAAGGTTACACAGCAAATTCAGGATGCGATTAATATTTTGCATGAGCGTAAAGTTGATTTTGAGTTTGATGGAGAAATGAGTGCTGATGTAGCGCTTAATTCAAAATTGATGCAGCAATATCCATTTATGGGATTAAAAGAGCCCGCTAACATTTTGGTTATGCCCGGATATCACGCGTCTTCCATTGCAAGTAAAATGTTACAAGAACTTGGTGAAGCGACCATCATTGGTCCTATTTTAATTGGATTGAAAAAATCTGTCCAAATTGTACCGTTTAGTGGTAACGATACAGATGTTGTCAATATTGCAATGCTTGCAGCTTATCATGCAGCAAAAGTCACCTAAAGGAAAAAAGCCCCTCGTAGATCATAATATATCAAGGGGCTTTATGATAGCAAAGGAATAAATTTTTAAGATGGCTGTATTTGATTGTCTTTTTGTTCTTCAGCGAGACGCTTTTGGAAGAGGGCTGCAAAATCAATAGGATCAATCCACAAAGGTGGAAAACCACCATTTTGAGTAGCATCAGATATAATTTGGCGAGTAAATGGAAATAAAAGACGGGGACATTCAATAAAGACCAGTGGCATAACATGTTCTTGTGGAATGTTTTTAAGGTGGAAAACACCACCGTAAATTAGTTCTACATGAAATAAGGTTTCAGTGTCATCATTAGCTTTGACGGAGAGAGACAAGACGACATCATAATTGTCATCCCCAATTGGGTTAGCATTGACATTAATATTGATATCAATTTGTGGTGATTTTTCACGCGCACGCAATGAATGAGGAGCGCCTGGATTCTCGAATGATAAATCTTTTAAATATTGCGTTAATACAGCAAAAACCGGCTCTCCACCACTGTTGTTCATTTCACCTTCGGCCATACGACGAACCTCTCTCATTACAATTATGTATATTATTTTAGATCTAAAGATCGAATTGGTTATCACGCCTTGCAAAAGGTTGCAAGGAATGCGCTCTTTATCTTGATTATTTTTTTTCGGTCATTACAGATTTTTTAGGTATTTCAATGGTTATCATCATTTTTGCGCCATGGAGATTCTGTCGTATCATGAATTTTGTAATCTTCAGCGTTAAGATCAATTATTTTTTCAGAGTCATTTTTTCTTTTCGTATTGGGCTTCATTGTGTTTTTTAATGATGTAAAGAAATGCCAAGCAACAGAGCGAATTGGTTTAATAAGAAGTAATATGCCCAAGAGATCAGTTACAAAGCCGGGAAGAATAAGTAAAATCGCACTAAACATGATGCAAGCATCATGAATAATATTGTTTTCTAATGTGCGTCCTTGGATAAGTTCACTTTGTATGTTTTTTAAAAGGCTAAATCCTTGAATTCGCAATAAAACCACCCCAACTATGGTTGTGAGAATAACCAAACTCAAAGTTGCCAAAATGCCAATTTCTTGACCAACAAAGATAAAACCAGCGATCTCAATTAAAAGAATACAGAGCAAAATAACGACAAAAAAACGAGGATTTATAGAATAAAGTTTTATCACATGAAAATTTCCTTCTGGATGAGGAGGGGAGAAATTCTTAAAGAGTACTCCTTATATAAAATCTATAAAAATATATGAATGGTAGGATTCCCTATTTTACATATTTATTGATAAATGATATTGACTGCAATGTTTATTACAGACTTAAGCTTTGGAGATTGACAGCGCCCATGGAATTTGACGTTATACTTGTCATCGCTCTTGTTGTTATGGTTGTCATTTTTGTGCAACTCCGTAGTGTATTAGGGAAGCGAATTGGGTTTGAAAAGCCTCCTTTTGATCCTTATTCACGTCGCTCTAAAAAACAAGCTGAGGCAGAAACGACTGATAATATTGTTTCGTTCCCTCATCAAAAAAATTCACAAAAAGGCGATTTTAGTGAAATTGATAAGATTGCACCAGAGGGAAGTATTTTGAATGAAAATTTGCGAGCACTGTGTAGAATTGACCCTCATTTTTCTCCTCAAATTTTTATAAAAGGTGCGCAAATTGCTTATGAAATGATTGTAACAGCTTTTGCCAAAGGTGATCGCAGTCAACTTAAAAGCTTGCTTTGTCAGGATGTTTTTGAGAGCTTTTGTGCTGCTATTGAGGAACGAGAAAAAAACAAAGAAAGAATAGAGTTTACTTTTGTTGGAATTAATAAAATCGAGTTTGTCGCGGCGACAATACAAGATAAGGATGAACTTTTAACGATACGTATTATCAGTGAGATGATTTCTGTTACTTATAATGAACAGGGCGAGCGTATAGACGGGGATCCCGATGCGATTGTAGAAATTAGGGATATTTGGACGTTTGTTCGCAATAGCCTATCGCCGGATCCAAATTGGAAGCTTTTTGCTACAGAAGATGAAAATTAAAGTACTTTTTTCTTCCATAAGTACTCAATGATTTATGAGAAATTGAAATGTCCTCAAGTGAATGGAGACAAAAAAGAGATTTATTCGCTTCACGAGATCGCCTTTTATGGGAGATGGTTTGTCGTACGACAACACCGCTTTATGGTAAGAGAATCTCTTCTATTTCAGAAGCGATTGCAAGTAATAATGATAAAAAACAGAGCATAACTCAAATCCCCTCAGTTTCTCAGGAAAATCAACAATACTTGACAATGATTAAAAAAGAGAAGAGAGCAGTTACACAAGCGCATAAGATTCATTTCTTTGATCGTGTTGCACATCGTAAAATTTCCCAAGGTCGTTATCCTCTTGAGGCGCGTCTTGATCTTCACGGTTATATGCAGGAAGAAGCTTATTTTTTCTTAAAAAAATTTCTACAATCCTCTCAGCAGAGTGGATTGCGTTATGTCCTTGTGATTACAGGAAAAGGTCGATCCGTTGGGAGTGATGGAGCTTTGTATAGATTTGTTCCGTATTGGTTATCAACACCAGCTTTTCAATATTATGTTCATGCGTTTGAGCAAGCAGCGCGTCAGCATGGTGGTGAAGGTGCGCTTTATGTTTGGTTGCGTCGTTTTGTGTCGGGAAAAGGAATGTGATGCTATTGTAGTCGTTCCAGGTTTAATATTGATTTTACAAGATCCCGTATGTTATAGATCATAGAAGAGGCATGATAAGTGTTGATTTATAATTATAATTCTCTTCTCTTACGTAAGAGCGTTGAATACAGTATTCTTTTATTTTTTAACTTTCTTATAAAGAATTATAAAGACTATTCGTCTTATACACTACACATTGCATCGTGCTGTTGTTTTTTTATGGTTTAAAGACATTTCACCACTCACGCAAAACAGAACATTTCAAGCAGAATACACTTATGTTGCATATTCGCGTGCTTATTTTAGAGAAATATCTCTTAATACTTTCAAGCTTATTCAATGGCAGGGCACGAAAAATAGTAATCTCCATAAAGCGTAAAAATTTGTTATAACCTCCATCTTTACGCTTAATAAAAGTGCAAGCCGGAAACATCACACACTTTGCTAGCCCTTAATATTGCAAAACCCTTGGCATTTGAGAGGGTTTATAAGAGGCATGCTTTTCTTTAAGTATTTTTACTCTACGTGGCTCCTTTAGCTTGTGACGCGCAAACGAAAGATTTTTATTGATTCAATATAGGGGAGCTCAAAATGAGAGAGATATTCGTGGATTTCACTCAGATTGCCAAACGATAAATTATTTTTATAACCACCACATTACTTTATTAGGTATACGAAGAATAAAAACATAATAAATTGAGAAACAGTATTATTCAAAACATATTCCTATGAATATTTTCAGGAAGAAATGTTCTCATTCATTAAAAGTCTCATCAAATTTCTTTCTCATAATAATTCGATCATTGAAATTGAATAATGAGAAGCAGAAAGCGCAGAATATGAAATTATATTGCTGATCTTATATTCTTATTCGCCGTCTTTCAGATATTGGTTGAAATGCTAGCTTAGCATGAAAAGCACAATAGGGGCTATTTTCATCAGAATCGGCACCACAAAAATGAAAATCGGCTGATAATGGATCGCCAACCGGCCATCTACATGTATTTTCACTCAATTGTAGCAGATTAAGTTGACGTGATATAGGCACCACTACATTAGATTTTGTGGACATATCAACTTCTTTTACATCTTCTGCTACAAATTCTGTCTTTAAAGTTGTTTCTTCAACGTTGACAGATGATGTGCTTATTGGCGATACCGCAGCTGTGTTGCGGCGCGTACGTGGAGATGATGGGTTGCTTCCTGCGGGAGTTTTTTGCGCACGGGCACTTCCTTGTGCTGTCTTGCCACGTCCTGGCAACTTTAATCGATGCACCTTGCCGATGACTGCATTTCTGCTGACCCCACCTAATTGAGCAGCAATTTGACTTGCACTTAATCCTTCACTCCAAAGCTTCTTAAGAAGCTCAACACGTTCACATGTCCAACCCATATCAGCACTCCATTCCAATTACATCACCGCGATGCTCCCCCCTTTGCATCTTCAAATGTTTCAATAATGTTTTCAATGCGCTGAATGAAAGAATTTTACACTCTAAATGAGCATAAGAAAATCATCCAACCTGTGGAACTTACAAATAAAAACACATCATCTTGCTTAACTATAGTGTAAATTACAATATACACTCACTCCCTGACAAGAGTCTTTACCTCTTGAATTGTTTATTTAGAATGTTTTCCCCAACTTGCAAATCAATTATAGGTTAAACGTTCATTTTTGTTTAAGGCTTGTCCCCAAAATTTTTATTTGTAGAACCTTCATTGACTTTTTTTCAATTGGTGTAATGATTTATTCCATAGATATAATCATTAATCTAGTGAAATGTTGAAAGCACCGTAACGAAATGTATCATGTTATTTTATTTGTAGTGTTGCTTTGTATATATTGAAAAGGTTAAAATATAAAGGGAATTATGATGGATGCCATCTCTATACAACCACTTTATGAATGCTTTGCACGACGAAATTTGCATTTTGAACAGGGGCATGGTGTGTGGCTTATTTCCGATAAAGGAGAACATTATCTTGATTTCACATCTGGCATTGCTGTTAATGCATTAGGGTATGCCCATCCTAAATTGGTTGATACACTCAAAAGACAAGCTGAAAAACTTTGGCATGTTTCTAATCTTTTTCAGTCTCCTGAACAAACAGCTCTTGCCACAAGGCTTTGTGCAAATAGTTTTGCGGATAAGGTTTTTTTCTGCAATTCAGGTACTGAAGCATTAGAATGCGCCTTCAAAACGGCACGTTATTATTACTATGCTGCGGGTCATTCAGAGCGCATTGAAATAATTACTTTTGAAGGGGCATTTCATGGACGGACACTTGCAGCACTTGCTGCGACCGGGCATGCAAAATATCTTGAAGGCTTTGGACCTAAAGCTGGTGGATTTATTCAAGTCCCTTTTTGTGATGAAATCGCTTTGTGTAACGCTGTTAATAAAAATACCGCCGCTATTCTTATTGAACCCATTCAAGGAGAAGGAGGAATACGAACGGTTTCTTCTGAATATTTAAGATTTTTGCGCAAAATATGCGATGATAATGGTTTGTTGTTGATTTTTGATGAAGTCCAAACGGGTATGGGACGCACAGGAAAGCTTTTTGCTTATGAATGGAGTGATGTCACGCCTGATATTCTTACCCTCGCGAAAGGATTAGGAGGTGGATTTCCATTAGGCGCTTGCCTTGCAACGGATAAAGTTGCAAAAAGTATGACACCTGGGACCCATGGTTCAACCTTTGGAGGAAATCTTCTTGGAATGGCTGTAGGAAATAGTGTTCTTGATATTCTGTTAGAGCCAAGTTTTCTCAACCATGTGCAAAACATGGGGGATAAACTGAAAAGTGGACTTTGGCATATTCTCAATATCTATCCTGATATTATCTGTGCAGTTCATGGGATGGGACTTATGGTGGGTATTCAATGTGTTGTTCCTTCAAATCTTGTTGTCAATGCGTTGGAAAATGAATATCTCTTAAGTGTTGCTGCCAACAACAATGTTGTGCGCTTATTGCCTCCTCTTATCATCAGGGAAGAAGAAATAGATGAAAGTTTGCATCGTATTGAAAAAGCAATAGCTTATCTTTTCGCAAATCAATAAAGAAAGACAAATATCACACACATGATAAATGCTCTTCGTCATTTCACGGATTTATCCATTTTAACGCCAGCAATAGCACGCGCCCTGATCGATTATGCAAAAATCCTTAAGGCATCTTTTAAAGCAGGGAAAGGTTCAAAACCTTTTGTGGGTAAAACACTCGCGATGATTTTCGAAAAACCATCCACACGAACCCGTATTTCATTCGATATCAGTATGCGCCAGCTTGGGGGAGACACAATAATGCTCACGGGTTCTGAGATGCAACTTGGTCATAGTGAAACCATAGCTGACACGGCACGCGTTTTATCCCGTTTTGTGGATATCGTGATATTGCGAACAACAAAACATCAACGCATGCTGGAATTGGCACAATATGCACAAATTCCTGTCATTAATGCCCTTACAGATGATACACATCCTTGCCAAATTCTAGCAGATATCTTAACCTATGAGGAATATCGAGGGCCAATTGCTGGCAAAATAGTTGCGTGGATGGGGGATGGGAATAATGTGCTCCATTCGTTGATTGAAGCGGCAGCTCTTTTTGATTTTCATTTGCGTATTGCCACTCCAAAAGGCAATGAACCACAGGAAAAATTTATACATTGGGCACGTGAGCGAGGAGCGCATCTTACACTAACCAATAATCCGCAAAAAGCGGCTCAAGATGCTGATTGTATTATGACCGATACATGGGTCTCCATGGGACAAGAATTTCGTGCTCGTCATCATTCTATTTTTCAGCCTTATCAAGTTAATGAAGCTCTTATGAAATTAGCAAAACCTGATGCTCTTTTTATGCATTGCCTTCCTGCTCATCGTGGTGAAGAAGTTGTAGATACTGTGATTGATGGACCGCACTCAGTGGTTTTCGATGAAGCTGAAAATCGTCTTCATGTTCAAAAAGCAATTCTTTCTTGGTGTTTACAAGATGTGTTTTTCTCTCCACAATAGCCTCCCTACAACAAATTATAATAAAAGGTAAAGCCATGAGTGAACAAACGAAAGATGGAGCCTTTCTCAATAACAACGCCTTGCATGAAGATGATAGTGTTATTCCTTTTCAAGTTGAAGAACTTGATATCCGTGGACGTGCTGTACAACTTGGGGAAACTTTAAATTCTATTCTTAACAGGCATCAATACCCTGAACCAGTTTCTTATCTTCTGGCAGAAGCTTTACTTTTAACTGTTCTGCTTGGAACTTCTCTCAAGCTTACGGGAAAATTTATTTTACAAACCCATTCCGATGGACCCGTTAATATGGTGGTGTGCGATTTTTCTCCTCCTTCCAGTTTACGGGGATACGCTCGTTTTGATAAAAAACTGCTTAAACAAGCCATAGATAATGATCAAACCTCTTCAGAAACACTTTTAGGAAAAGGCACTTTAGCTTTCACGATTGATCAAGGTCCCCACATGCAACCCTATCAAGGGATAGTTGCATTAGATGGATCAAATTTACAAGAAGCTGCTCGTACTTATTTTGATCAATCAGAGCAAATTCCTACCGATATTCGTTTGGCTGTTGCTATATTAATCAATCGTGACAACCAAGGAAAACCGCAGAAAAGCTGGCGAGCTGGAGGTATTTTGACTCAACTTTTGCCCCAAGCATCGTCCCATCATAAAATAGATGACCTTCATCAAAAACGAGAAGAAACAAAAAACCAAATCCAGTTGGATAATCAATGGCAAGAAGCTAAAATACTCATGGCAACGATTGAAAGTGCAGAATTAACAGATCCCCACGTCGGGAGTAAACAACTCTTGTTCCGTCTTTTTCATGAACAAGGTGTGAGAGTTTTTAATCCTTTTTCTCTTGTCGACCAATGTTCTTGTTCACGCGAAAAAATTAAAGGAATCTTAGAAGGTTTTCCGATTGATGAACGCAATAAAATGGTTAAAAATAAACATATTTCAGTTACATGTGAATTTTGCTCAAAAACGTATCATTTTACACCGCAAGAATTTTTGGAAGAAAAAACATAATTAAATATTTTTCATAAAAAATGATGATTGCAACAAAAGCCCATTTTATTCGCGCTATAAAAACTTAAGCACAAGCGCATATGAAGCTCTAGAATATTTCTTTCCTTAGCGTTTTTCGATGTATATCAATGATCTTTCTGTTGAAATCACGATTCATTGGATATGCTTTTTAAAAAAGAGTGCCCTGTAAAAGCTACTTTCTTCTCTCGAAAGGGCTTCTTTTTGACTATAGTCAATATTTTCTTACTCGAATTCATCTTACTTAAGAGTCGAAAAAAGATCATTGGTTATAACCATAAGAGAAATTATCGAGAGAATAAGAACCTATAAATAAAATGGCGTGCATAGAACGATAAAACTTTGTCTTCTTACAAACCTGCATTATTATATTTTTTAACTTAAAACGTTTTTTATTATACTTATATTAAAAAAATGCACAAAAAGGTATTTTTAGCCTTTTCTTAGATGTTTTTCTTGATTCAACATAAAAAGATTTGAAAAAATCTCATAGTGTTCGATGTTTTCATTTAATAGAGAAAAATGGTAAATTATATTTATAAATCAATCTATTGATATTTTATTTTCTTCTATTATGATTGCTTGTTCAATTTTTGGTAGAATTTTTTTTTGATAAATTTGCCATGTTAAGGGACCAACATGTTTGGCGATAATGATGCTCTCTTTATTCAAGAGAAAGGTTTCTGGTGGTCCATATACCCCCCAGTCAATGGCTGTATATCCTGAAACATCAAAGCCAATCAATTTAAAAGGATTACCAAAACTATTTAAAAAGCGCAGGGCGTTTGCTTTATTATCCTTATAATTAATACCAATAAGATCAAAACGCTTATCTTGTGCAATTTTCATAAGAAGAGGATGCTCTTGGCGACAAGGTAAACACCAAGAACCCCAAAAATTGATCAATGTGACACGTCCTTTAAACTGTTTTGAATTAAGATAACTTTTCTTATCAAGAAGAGGAAGGAGCGTATTGGGGGCAGGTTTTCCAGCTAATGCATTTGGGAGAAGAGAAGGATCTTGAGGGTATTTTTTATCCATAAAGTTGAAAAAAAACACCATGAGAAGAAGAAAAAGCACAAATGGTCCAAAAAGAACAAACAAAACAGGCAAAGATATATTTTTTTTAAGTTTTGGAGGGATATTCTTCATTGTATTTTTCTTTTTGTGACAGCTCTTTTTTGTTTAGCTGTTGGAGAATTTTTTTTTGGTATAGGGCTTTGCAAAGAATATAGCCAATAAGACATAAGAGGGAGATTGCAGAAAGCGTATAGCTTAAAACAACAATTTGCTTGTGTTTAAGGGTGCCAAGGAAAAAATCAATTTTCAAAGATAAGTTTCCTAAAAGTCCACTGTGGATGCCATTTAGGTCAAGCATGATGAAGAGTCCTGGTGTTGTGCACGACGGGATTTTTTAATCTGAAGTATTTGGATATGACGACGATTGATTTCATTTCGCATAGCCATCAAATAGAGCGTAATAAACATAAAGATGAAACAAAATAACATGGTTATAAGGGGCAATAACATAGTATTGTCGATTGTTGGTCCTCCAGCACGTAACAGAGAGGCTGGTTGATGCAATGTATTCCACCAATTAACGGAGAATTTAATAATAGGGATATTAACAGATCCAACAAGGGTAAGAATTGCAGTAGCGCGAGCGGCTTTTACTTGGTTGTCAAAAGCACGTCCAAGCAGGATAATGGCAAGATAGATAAAAAGCAGAATTAAAACCGATGTTAACCGTGCATCCCATACCCACCATGTTCCCCATGTAGGGCGCCCCCAAAGTGCTCCTGTCATGAGAGCTAAGGCGGTAAAAATTGCTCCAATGGGCGCGCCACATTTGAGAGCTACATCAGCAAGATGATATTTCCAAATCAAATTTCCTAATGCCGCTACACTCATCGTTACATAACAGAATGTAGACAACCACGCGAAAGGTACATGAAGGTACATAATCTTAACAGTCATACCCTGTTGATAGTCATCAGGGGAATGCATCACGAGAATGAGTCCTAAGATAAGAAGACACAATGTTATGCTGGCTAACCAAGGTATAATGATTTTGCTTATTTTCATAAAACGGGCAAAACTTGCAGGGAGTGACCTCATTTTATATGTGTGAGATAATTCATTCATGAAATTCATAATAGGCAGAGTTTTGCTATGCGGCAATCATCTTTTATTATTCTGATAAAAGCTTGAGCGTTAGTGCGGCAACAAAAGAGCTAAAGAGACTCAAAAAAAGTGAAAAAGCGCTAAGAAGAGCTAGGGAAGTGAGAAAAGAGGCATTTGGATTTGTTGGAGCCGTAGCCGCTGAAACGCCAAAAATCATAATTGGAATGATCCACGGTAAGATAATGATGAAAATAAGAAGAGTGCTATGCAACAATGAGCTTGCAAGTGCTGCTCCTATGGCGCCAATAAAAATAATAGCAGGTGTTCCGCATAAAAGAGTAAGTATTGTTGTAAAAGTTATCGTTACATCTAAGTGGAGCATGAGGGACAAAATAGGCGTAGCAAAAATGAGAGGAAGCATCGTTCCTACCCAATGGGCGATGCATTTGGTAAAGACAATCAGCATAAAACTTTGTCTTTGTTCTGAAAGGATAAATTGGTCGAGATTGCCATCATCACGATCAATTTGAAAAAGTTTATTCAGATTAAGGAGTCCTGAAAGAAGGGCACCAAACCACAATATTCCTGGCCCTATTTGTGCAAGAATTTTGGGATCTGGTCCAATAGCAAAGGGGGTTATGATCACAACAGCGATGAAAAACAATAGTCCTGTTAGCGACGAGGCTTGTGGCGCTAATAATAGTTTAAGATCACGCCAGAACAGTGCTTTCATTTTATTCTCTCCTAGAGAGGTAAAAATTTTTCCAGAGCGATTGTATGGTTTTCTGGAATGCCTAAAGAATTATGGGTTGCGGCGATAATCATACCACCTTGATTGAGATGACGCTGGAGAATACGAGTAAGGCGTTTTTGAGCATGGTTATCAAGTCCCGATATGGGTTCATCTAAAATCCAAATAGGACGATAGGAGAGCAAAAGGCGGGCAAGAGCGACACGCCTTTGTTGTCCAGTAGACAGAGCGTTAAAGGGTAAATATTCAAGATCAGAAAGACCAAGATCGGCAAGGGCTTCATAGGGGGAGCATAGAGGTTGTCCATAAAACTCTGCCCAAAATTGCAAATTATCAATGACAGATAAAAGAGGTTTCATGGCATTTTGAGGACCAAGATAATGACACGCAGTTGTAACAGGGTATCTTTGTTCATAGTCTTTAAGTATTATATGACCTTCAGCAGGTTCAAGAAGACCGACAATGATTCGGAGTAATGTAGATTTTCCAATGCCATTTGGTCCAGTGATTGTTATCAATTGCTGTGGAAATAAACGAAAAGAAAGACCTTTGAATAGAATTTCCTCGTTTCTGTAAGCTGCTAAATCTTTGCCTGATAACACCATGCGATTGCCTATTTTTTTATTTTCCTATTCTTTATTGCATTATAGAATAAAAAAACACGTTTTTTTATGCAATTGTCCCTAGAATAGTTCTAGAAATAGTTCTATAAGAGGTGCGTTACATCAAAATCTGGTGTAGAATGGTTTTTGGCGCTGATTTCCGCATTTACCTATGCAAGGTGGAGGGGGAAGTGGATGGCGGAGGTAATTGCGTCTGCACTCAAGCTGCGACCTTGACTCGTGGTTTGTGTTGTTCATTCCTGGAAATTGGGTAGTTTGTAGTATGAGGGTGGACAGTCATGACTCACATTGATAGCTTTAATTGTCGCAGAACGTTAAATGTTAATGGCAAAGAATATACTTATTATAGCTTGATCGAAGCGGAGAAGAATGGGCTTGAAGGCATTTCGCGTTTGCCGTTTTCGATGAAAGTTATTCTCGAAAATTTATTGCGCTTTGAAGATGGTCGCACGGTTAAAAAAGAGGATATCCTCAATGTTGCTAAATGGTTAAGCGACAAAGGGAGCGCAGGGGCAGAAATCGCCTACCGTCCTGCACGCGTTCTTATGCAAGACTTTACTGGTGTTCCGGCGGTTGTTGATCTTTCTGCAATGCGTGATGCTATGGTCAAACTTGGTGGTAACGCTGAAAAAATTAATCCTCTCATACCCGTTGATCTCGTCATTGATCACTCAGTTATTGTTGATGATTTTGGCACTCCCATGGCTTTTAAGGAAAACGTTGAGCATGAATATGAACGCAATGGTGAGCGTTATCGTTTTCTGAAATGGGGACAACAAGCCTTTCAAAATTTTCGCGTTGTTCCTCCAGGAACAGGGATTTGTCATCAGGTTAACCTCGAATATTTAGCACAATGCGTGTGGATGAAGAATGAAGAGGGGAGGGAGACAGTTTATCCTGATACTTGTGTGGGAACTGATTCGCATACGACGATGGTTAATGGTTTGGGTGTTTTAGGTTGGGGTGTTGGTGGCATTGAAGCCGAAGCGGCAATGTTAGGCCAACCCGTCTCTATGTTGTTACCTGAAGTGATTGGTTTTCGCCTAACAGGGAAGCTTAAAGAAGGTGTAACAGCTACCGATCTGGTGTTGACGGTGACCCAAATGCTCCGCCAGAAGGGCGTTGTTGGTAAATTTGTTGAATTTTTTGGCCCTGGTTTGGAGCATATGACGCTTGCTGATCGGGCGACGATAGGGAATATGGCACCTGAATATGGAGCAACCTGTGGCTTTTTTCCAATTGATAAGGAGACGGTGCGTTATCTCAATATGACAGGGCGTGATGAAAATCGAATTGCCTTAGTGGAGGCTTACTCCAAAGCACAAGGAATGTGGCATGACGAAGTGGTGGCTAATCCCGTTTTTAGTGATACCATTGAATTAGATATGGGAACCGTTGTTCCTTCTATGGCTGGTCCTAAACGTCCTGAAGGACGTATTGCATTGGAAAATGTTGGGCAAGGTTTTGAAAAGGCATTGGTTGAAGACTATAAGAAAACTTCTGGACCAGATGAGCATTATCAGGTTGAAGGAGAAGAATATACGCTTAGTCACGGTGATGTGGTAATCGCAGCGATTACTTCTTGTACAAATACATCGAATCCAAGTGTTCTTATTGCAGCAGGTCTTTTGGCGCGAAATGCTGTGGCAAAAGGTCTCAAAAGTAAGCCATGGGTAAAAACTTCTCTTGCACCTGGTTCACAAGTCGTTGAAGCTTACCTTCAAAATTCGGGATTGCAAAAAGATTTAGATGCATTAGGATTTAACTTAGTAGGGTTTGGGTGCACAACATGTATTGGGAATTCTGGTCCTTTGCATCCAGATATTTCCAAAACGATTAATGACAATGGTGTCATTGCCGCTGCAGTTCTTTCAGGAAATCGTAATTTTGAAGGGCGAGTTTCCCCTGATGTGCAAGCGAATTATTTAGCTTCCCCTCCATTAGTTGTTGCACATGCGCTTGTCGGGACGGTGTGTAAAGATTTAACCAAGGAACCTCTTGGTGAAGATTCAGATGGTCAACCGATTTACTTGAGAGATATTTGGCCAACTTCTCAAGAAATCCAGGCCTTTATCGAAGAAAATGTCACGCGTAAGGTTTTTGCCGAAAAATATGCAGATGTTTTTAAAGGAGATGAAAATTGGCAAAAAGTTCAGATCCCTACAGGGTCTACCTATTCTTGGGATGAGCAATCCACCTATGTCCGTAATCCACCTTATTTCGATGATATGCAGAAAACGCCGGATGTCTTACCAGATATTAAGGATGCACGGATTTTAGGTTTGTTTGGTGATAAAATCACGACAGATCATATTTCTCCTGCTGGTTCTATTAAAGCAGCTTCTCCTGCTGGAAAATATTTAATGGATCATGGTGTTAAGGTGGCTGATTTTAATCAATATGGGACGCGCCGTGGGAATCACGAAGTTATGGTTCGTGGGACCTTTGCCAATATCCGCATTCGTAATTTCATGTTAGGAGAAAATGGTCAAGAAGGAGGTTATACGGTTCATTATCCCTCAGCGATAGAACAAACCATTTACGATGCAGCAATGGCGTATAAACAAGAAGGTATTCCGCTTGTTGTTTTTGCGGGGATTGAATATGGTAATGGATCATCACGCGATTGGGCTGCCAAGGGGACCAATCTTCTTGGTGTTAAAGCAGTGATTGTGCAATCCTTTGAAAGGATTCATCGCTCTAATCTTGTTGGTATGGGCATTGTCCCTTTTGTCTTTGAGGAGGGGCTAAGTTGGAAATCTTTAGGCTTAAAGGGAGATGAAAAGGTAACAATTGAAGGGATTCATAATTTGAAACCTCGTCAAAAGACCGTAGCGAAAATTACTTTTTCTGATGGTACGGTAAAAGCCGTTCCATTATTATGCCGTGTTGATACTGAAGATGAGCTGGATTATTTACATCATGGTGGAATTTTGCAATATGTCTTGCGTAAGCTAGCCGTTTAAATGCCTTTTTTATTGAGGAATATCTTTAAACGATTAAGCTATAAAGTTTCGGATCAAAGAGTTTGGTTTCGTTTTTTATGTCTGTCTTTGAAAATTTAATTGACGTTGGCTTTGACATTGCGCTATAAGCTACGGAAATTGTAAGCAGCTTTATAGTTTTGCTTGAGATAGGTTTGTTTATATTGGTAGAGTTATTATTGAGACTCATTTTACCAAGGTGTTGAAAGAGAGATTATTTTATGGCGAATACACCTTCTGCTAGAAAAGCGGTGCGCAAGGTTGCAGCACGCACACAGGTTAATAGGGCCCGCCGTTCACGCGTTCGTACTTTTATGCGTAGGTTTGATGATGCTTTAGCGGGAGGCGATAAGGCATCTGCGGAAATTGCATTTAAGAATTTTGAGCCTGAGATTATGCGTGCGGTTTCTAAAGGAGTTTTTCATAAAAATACTGCTGCGAGGAAAGTATCGCGTTTAGCGAGACGTTTGAAGGCTCTCAGCGTTTAAGCTTTTTCTGTTTTATTCAGAATCAAGCCGGTATCCGTAAGGATGCTGGCTTTTTGTTTTATTGTTTCAAAAAGTTTCTATTGAAAATAAGAATCGACAGCGATTCTCCTCTTGAAAAAGGAGAGAAAGTTTATAGAAGGGAGTTTGGTTATCCACAAGCTTTGTGGATTTTTACAGAGTCTTTTTTGTCAAGCATTTTATTTTTTTTTTTTAATCTGAAGAGATTCTTTAATGATTGGTAAATTCAGAGGAAAAAAATGAATTGAATCAATTATTTTTCTCATTTTTCATTGAAACAAGCATTTTTTTTGGGCTTTTGACTTTATTTTGACCTCTTGCATTTTACCTCTGCTGTTTTGTATGGTTCTTGTGAAGACTAAAAAGCATGAAGGGGTCACATCAGCCTATTATCCTGTATTTTGTTGAATATAGAATGCTTTGGTTTAGGCTTTTCGCAGCTTTTGTGTTGGATAGCTTTCCTAACGTTTTTTTTAGTTTTCTTAATTGGTATGTTTACCATTTTAGAAGGGTGGGTCATATCATGAGTGCAAGTAAATCTTATTGGTCATCTTTGTTAGTGGGGTTGTGATGAGGCTATCCCTAGGGGAGGGTGAGTAATCTTGTTTGGGGTAGGGCGTTTTGCCTTCGCTAGATTTATTTTAGCTGTTTGGCAGGACAAAATTTTATTTTTATCAGGATGGAAGATGGTGGATAAATTGAACTCTAAAGCTAGTTCCTTTAAAAGGGTTTCGGTGAATGTCCTGTCGGCAGAGAACATAATAAAGAATAGGATGACGGAGAGTGGTGAGGTCGTTTGTAGCAATGCTTCTATAGGGCATTCTATTGTTTCAGAGGAGGAAAGTGCGACGGCTTTTATACGTGTTATGGCACAATTAAAGGCGCAGGTTGGTGTTGAGGCTTATACCAGCTGGTTTGGTCGTGTGAAACTTGCTGAGTATAGTCATACTCTTGTAAAGCTTTCTGTTCCTACCGCTTTTTTACGTTCATGGATTAATAATCACTATGGTTCTCTTTTGACTCATTTATGGAAACAAGAGAACTCAGCAATTCTTCGTGTTGAAGTCGTCGTTCGCGGTATGGAACGCGTTTCAAAGGATGTTGTTTGTAAAACAAGTGCGCCTTCTGTTGTGCTAGAGGAGCAGGTGACTTCATCTTTTGTTGAGAGTTGTGTAGAGCATTCAGCCAAGAGTTCTCAAGCGGGAGTTTTTGGATCTCCACTTGATTCTCGCTATACTTTTGAAAGTTTTGTTGAGGGGGCTTCTAATCGCGTTGCTTTAGCAGCAGCACGTTCAATTGCGGAGGGGCATAAAAGTGCTTTGCGTTTTAATCCTCTTTTTATTCATGCGTCTGTTGGTTTAGGAAAAACACATTTGCTTCAAGCGATTGCAGCGTCTGCATTGAAGCGTTTAACGTCTGCACGTGTTATTTATTTAACTGCTGAATATTTTATGTGGCGTTTTGCAACAGCTATTCGTGATAATGATGCTCTTTCTTTTAAAGAACAGCTCCGCGATATCGACCTTTTGATTATTGATGATATGCAGTTTTTGCAGGGTAAGTCGATACAACATGAATTTTGCCATTTGCTTAATATGTTGCTTGATAGTGCAAAACAGGTTGTTGTCGCTGCAGATCGTCCACCAGCGGAATTAGAATCGCTTGATCTTCGCGTTCGGTCTCGTCTTCAGGGAGGAGTTGCCCTTGAAATTGAGGCACCAGATTATGAAATGCGTTTGCAAATGTTGCGCCAGCGGTTGAAAGTGGCACAGCAAGATGACGGCATGATATCAATTTCTAATGATGTCTTGGAATATATTGCGAAAACGGTTTTAGGGTCGGGGCGCGATATTGAAGGCGCATTTAACCAGCTCTTATTTCGTCAATCTTTTGAGTCTGATTTATCTTTAGAGCGGATTGATGAGTTATTGGGTCACTTGACACGTCCAGGTGAACCTAAGCGTATTCGGATTGAAGAAATTCAGCGTACGGTAGCACGACATTATAATGTTTCTAAACAGGACTTGTTATCTAATCGTCGAACACGTACGGTTGTAAAACCACGACAAGTTGCAATGTATTTAGCGAAAGTATTAACGCCTCGCTCATTGCCAGAAATAGGGCGCCGTTTTGGTGGGCGTGATCATACAACAGTTTTACATGCTGTGCGTAAAATTGAAGATTTAGTTTGTGGTGATCAGACCTTGGCCAAGGAACTTGAATTGTTGAAGCGGTTGATTGGAGAGCAGGCTGTATAGTGTTTATCATTTCTTTATTTGAAGAAACTCTAAGGGATTTAATGAAAGGATTTGTTTTTTCTTATGCAGGAGTGACTTGCCATTTTAAAAGAGGTTTAATAAACTCTAGCAAGCGATTCTCTAAAAAGGATCTATTATTTCAGTTCTAAGGAATTCTATAGTTTTTGGTAAATCATACGGGGCTTTTATGCGTATTACAGTTGATCGCAATCAATTTCTCAAGTCTCTTGGTCGTGTTCACCGTGTGGTAGAGCGTCGTAATACTGTTCCTATTTTGTCGAATGTGCTGATTGATGCAGAAAATGGTCATGTACAGTTAAAGACAACAGATCTTGATTTAGAGGTTACAGAATCTTTTACAGTTAATGTTGAACAAGCTGGAGCAACAACTGTTCCAGCACATTTGCTCTATGATATCATTCGGAAACTTCCTGATGGCAGTGAAGTTGTCTTATCCGTCGATGAGAATCAAGCGAGTACAATGTCCGTTGTTTCCGGTTGTGCACATTTTCAGCTTCAATGTCTTCCAAAGGCAGATTTTCCAGAGTCACTTCCTGGGCAGTTTGGTTATCGCTTTTCTCTATCGGCATCAGGGTTGAAACATTTACTTGATTGTACGCAATTTGCCATTTCTACTGAAGAAACCCGCTATTATCTTAATGGTATTTACTTCCATGTTATTAATGATGATGTTTTGAAACTGCGTTTGGTTGCGACTGATGGTCATCGTTTGGCACAAGTTGAGATGGAAGCTCCTCCAGGAGTTGAAGGAATGCCTGGTGTTATTGTTCCTCGTAAAGCTGTAGGAGAGTTGCAAAAACTTCTTTCAGAAGAAAATGATGGTGATGTATGTATAGAGCTTTCAGAGACAAAGATTCGTTTTTCTGTAGGTTCTGTGATTTTTACATCAAAGTTAATTGATGGAACATTTCCAGATTATCAACGTGTTATCCCTCTTGGCAATGATAAGGAATTGGTTGTTAATAGGCAGAATTTTTCTTCTGCCGTTGATCGTGTTTCAACGATTTCAAGTGATCGGGGGCGGGCAGTTAAGTTAACGATTGAGCATGGACAGTTAAGGCTTGTTGTTAATAGTCCTGATTCGGGCAGTGCGGAAGATCAATTATCCGTAACTTACTCATCTGATCCCCTTGAGATAGGGTTTAATTCGCGCTATCTTTTGGATATTGCTGGGCAGCTTTCAAGCGATGAGATGGTTTTTATGTTGGCTGAAGCTGGAGCACCAGCTCTGATTCGCGATAATGATGATGCGGATGTGCTCTATGTACTGATGCCTATTCGCGTTTAGGGGCGAGTGTTTTGCAATGCATGGCAAGTCATGTGCACAAAGTAGCTGTGAGGCAATTGAAGCTTTTACGTTATCGTAATTATCCTTTTTTTAATATTGATTTTTCGGGTCAGCATGTGGTTTTTACTGGCCACAACGGTGCGGGTAAGACAAATCTTTTAGAGGCATTATCTTTTTTTTCTCCGGGTCGTGGTTTGCGACGGGCTGCATATTCTGACGTTAGCTTTATAGATGGTGGTGGTGAAGGATTCGTTGTATTTGCATGTCTTGAATGTGCTCTTTATGGTGAAGTAAAGATCGGTACTGCTTTGGAGGTTAGCGATAACAGTCGAAAGGTCCATATTAATGGTGTGAATGTGCCAAGTGATTGCTTAACAGATTACTGTCATATTAGTATCTTAACACCATCTATGGATGGTCTTTTTACAGGTCCTTCGCTTGAGCGTCGTCGTTTTTTGGATCGTATGGTTTTGGCGATTGATCCTTTGCATAGTCGCCGCATAGCCGATTATGATAGAGCGATGCGTGCACGTAATCGTTTGTTTTTGGATGGCAATGAAGATTATGCTTGGTTTAATGCTTTAGAAAAGCAGATGGCAGAATTGGCGACAGCTATTTCTGCGGCGCGTATTGATGTTATTCGGCTTTTAAACGATATGTTTACACAAATGCCATCTCAGATACCTTTTCCACGAGCTTTTTTGCAAATTGATGGTTTTTTAGAAACAGCTCTTGGTGAAATATCAGCGACTGAAGTTGAAGAGCAATTTTGTGATATGTTGCGGCGTAATCGTGCAATAGATCGTGCTGCTGGGCGGACATTAGAAGGACCGCATCGCACAGATTTACAAGTTTTTTATGCGGATAAAAATAGAGCAGCAACATCTTGTTCAACAGGTGAACAAAAAGCGCTACTGACAGGTTTAGTTTTGTGTCATGCACGTCTAACAGGTATGATATCACAAAGAGCTCCCATTCTTCTTCTTGATGAAATGGCTGCTCATCTTGATTCACATCGACGTGCTGCTTTATTTGATATTCTTGATGATTTAGCTGTGCAAACATTTATGACAGGAACAGATCGTCTTTTATTTGATGATTTAAAAGGACGCGCAGAATTTTTTGAGATTAAAGATGGCACTTTATTGCTGTAAAAAACATGCTAAATATTTTTTTAATTAAGTGGTGGTTGAGAAGAAAAGGCTTGCTATGTCTGTGATGATAACGATTTTAAATGGTCCTAATTTAAATTTTCTGGGTCAACGTGAGCCAGAAATTTATGGAACTGAAACGCTAGGAGATATTGAAAAAAAATGCAGAGAATGGGCCAAAAAAGCCGGGGTTATCATAAATTTTTATCAAAGTAACTATGAGGGACAATTAGTAGAATGGATACAAGAAGCAATAGGGTTAAGTTCTGGATTGATCATTAACCCCGCGGCTTACAGTCACACATCTGTCGCTCTTCTTGATGCTTTAAAAATGTTTTCAGGGCCGAAAGTAGAAGTTCATTTATCCCATATTTATCAGCGTGAAGCTTTCCGTCATCATTCTTATACATCTGCAGGTGTCGACGCTATCATAACTGGGTGTGGAAGTGATGGATATCGGTTTGCTCTTGAGCATATTGCAAAACAATTAATAAATTGTAAAAGGTAAAGAGTGAGCGTTGGATAAGCGTAATATAGGCATTGAATTCACTTGATAATTATTTTCAAATCTGTACAATGTGAGGTATTATATTTATGAAAATTTTTAGTGCGTATGACGGGGGTAAATAAAGATGAAAAGCTTTGTTAGACAATTAGAGATGCTTGTGATTTTAGGGGGAGCACTGCTTTTGTCTGGTTGTAAAGTGGATGTTCTTCAACCATCCGGTTATGTAGCACGTCAACAGCTCGTTTTGATCGTTGTCTGTGTGCTTGTTATGCTTTGCGTTGTCATTCCGGTCATGGTGAGTGTGGTATTTTTAGCGATAAAATATCGTGCATCGAATACGAAAGCGAACTATTCCCCTGATTGGGCGCATTCAAATAAAATTGAAGCTTTAATGTGGGGTATTCCAATTGTAATCGTAATGATTTTAGGTTCATTAACAGCTTATTATACCTATAAGCTTGAGCCTGCAAATCCTCTTCCAATAGAGGTTGTGGGTGAAGGAGAACCATTGCAGATTGATGCTATCGCTCTTGATTGGAAATGGGTTTTTATTTATCCTCAATATGGCGTTGCATCGATTAATGAAATTTACGCGCCTAAAGGACGTCAAGTTTTATTGCAATTGACGTCAGAAAATTCTGTCAATGCCTTTTGGGTTCCTAAATTAGGTACAGTTCTTTACGCTATGCCACAAATGAATGCTAAGTTGCATTTGATTGCTGAAGAACAAGGAGTATTCAAAGGAACCTCAGCAAATTACAGTGGCGATGGTTTTTCAGGGATGCGGTTTAAGTGGCATTCTGTATCTTCGCAGGATTTTGAGGATTGGATTGTGAAAGCTCGGGCTAATGGTCGAGCTCTTGATCGTAAATCTTATCGTCAGCTTTCTATTGCGCCTCGTATGGGTGATATTGCTGCGAAGGAAAAAGATGCTGAAGTTCGTTATTTTGCACCTGTTGAGAAGCGGCTTTACTATCGTATTGTTAATCGGTGTGTCGATGAAAATACGGTATGTAATGAAGATTTAATGAAACGTGCTGCTGCTCAGACACTGTGGGGTGCACTGTGTTCAGTATTTGATCCTGATGTTATTTAAAGGATCAATAGAGAAAGAGCCCTTTTAATATAAGGTTTCTTTTAAACTTGAATTTCATTTGAAATGGGTTAAGAAATGTTTGGAAGACTTACAGATCCTACGGCAGGTGCTTTTCATGCGCTTGCACATGAACCAATCGTTTTGTATACATGTATCGCGATTGTTGTGATTGGTTTAGTTGCTGTTGTTGCTTTAACAGCGTTTGGGTGGTGGGGAATTTTATGGCGAAATTGGATTACAACTGTTGATCATAAACGCATTGGTATTATGTATATAATTCTTGGAATTATTATGCTTGTTCGCGGTTTTGCGGACGCGCTTATGATGCGGACGCATCAAGCTTTAGCTCTTGGGAGTGAAACAGCAGGTTATTTACCCCCTGAGCATTTTGATCAAATTTTTTCGGCGCATGGCACGATCATGATTTTTTTCATGGCTACACCTATTTTATTTGGTCTTTTTAATTATCTTATACCGCTTCAAATTGGTGCGCGTGATGTTGCTTTTCCTTTTGCAAATAATCTAGGTTTTTGGATTACGGCAGCTGGGGCGATTTTGATTAATATATCCTTAGGTGTTGGTAATTTTGGTCGTGGTGGTTGGCTAATGTATCCACCTTTTACAGAGTTGCAAACAAGCCCAGATACAGGGGTAGATTATTATTTATGGTCGCTTCAGCTTTCTGGTATCGCGACGACAATGGGGGCAGTTAATTTCGTTGCGACTCTGATTAAGATGCGCGCTCCTGGAATGACAATGATGAAAATGCCTGTTTTTTGTTGGAGCGCTTTTGTCAGCAATGTCCTTATTTTAGTTATTTATCCTGTCTTAACTGTCGCTTTTGCACTCTTAGCATGTGATCGTTATTTGAATATGAATTTCTTTTCAAATGTTGGTGGTGGAAATCCAATGGTGTGGATTAATTATGTTTGGGTTTTTGGCCACCCTGAAGTATATGTTTTGGTTGTTCCTGCTTTTGGCATTGTATCTGAAGTTGTCTCAACTTTTTCTTCAAAACGCCTCTTTGGTTATACTTCCATGATATGGGCCATGGTGGTTATTTTGATTCTTTCGCTTCTTGTTTGGGGACATCATTTCTTTACAATGGGCGGCGGTGAAGCTGTAAATACGTTCTTTAGTATTGCTACGATGATCATCGCAGTTCCAACAGGTGTAAAAGTTTTCAATTGGTTGCTCACGATGTATAGAGGAAGGATACGCTTTGAGCCTCCGATGCTTTGGTGCATGGGAATGATCTTTACGTTTGTTGGTGGTGGATTAACGGGTGTTTTATTATCGATTGTCCCTGCTGATTGGCAGTTCCATAATTCGCTCTTTTTGATAGCACATTTCCATCATACGATTATTGGTGGTGTGGTTTTTGCTTATTTAGCAGGGCTTGCTTTTTGGTTTCCAAAAGCTTTCGGTTATAAACCAAATCGCATACTAGGTATTGCATCTTTCTGGTGTTGGTTTATTGGTTTTTATCTTGCCTTTTTCCCCGTTTATGCCCTTGGTTTAATGGGGGCAACACGTCGTCTTCAGCATTACATGGAACCTAGTTGGCAGCCGATGTTTATTATTGCTGCTCTAGGTGCTTTTATTATCTTACTTGGTATCCTTTGTTTTGTGTTACAGGTTGTTTTGGCAATTTGGTACGGTATTAAGCATAAAGGTCACTTACCAGTAACGTTAAATGATTCTTGGGGTGATGCGCGTACACTTGAATGGTTTACCTCTTCACCACCTCCTTCCTATAATTTTGCTCTCCTTCCCAAGATACAGTCTGATGATGCTTATTGGAATATGAAGAAAAGTGGTTATCAACGCCCAACAAGTGGATTTACAAAAATTCATATGCCATCGAATACATCAGCTGGAATTATTGCTGGTTTCTTCTCATTAGTTGTTGGTTTCGCGCTTGTTTGGCATATTTGGTGGCTTGTTGCGATCGGGCTGGTTGGTTTTATTGCAACGCTTGTGTGTCATTCATTAACAGGTGATCACCATGGTTATTATATTCCAGCGGAAGAAGTACAAAAAACGGAAGATGCCTTTACAGCTGTTCTTAAAGAACAAGGAGTGACAGTATGAGTGCAGTAACAATGAATAATGCGAGTACTGTGGATGAACTTCACCACGATAGTAGCTCGGTAATGACGTTTGGTTTTTGGGTCTATATCCTTTCAGACTTAATCCTGTTTTCGACACTTTTTTCAAGTTTTGCTGTCTTTTCTGCTTCTTATGGCGGCGGTAAGGCAGGGAATGAGTTTATTGATTTAAAGTTTGTTTTGGTTGAGACTGCTTTTTTATTGTTTTCTTCCGTCACTTATGGCTTTGCAATGGTACAAGCACATAAAAACAACATCAGTGGTGTGCGTTTATGGATGGCTATAACCTTTGTATTTGGGTGTTGTTTCATTGCTATGGAACTTTACGAATTCCATGAACTCTTGAGTGAGGTATTTTATTACGATCCAAATGCTTATGCGGGTATTGATCCTTCAACAGGTCTACAACTTTTTGGACGGGAGATACTGTCTGCTTATTGGTCAGCGTTTTTTGCTTTGGTTGGTACGCATGGACTGCACGTAAGTGTTGGTCTTCTTTGGATGGTCGTGATGTTTTTTCATCTTCGTCGTCATGGCTTGGATCAGAATAATAAAACACGTTTAGCATGCCTTTCCATTTTTTGGCATTTACTTGATATTGTATGGGTTGGTGTTTTCACCATGGTTTATCTATTAGGAGCGTTGTGATGAGCATGCAAAATGAAACACATGGTCCCAGTACTGGTTCCTATTTAGTCGGTTTTATTCTGGCTGTATTTTTCACCTTGGGTTCTTTTATTCCTGTGATGTATGGAATGATGGAAGGTTGGGCAATTAGTACAAAGGTTGCATATCTTATTGGGATGGCGATTATTCAGATTATAGTACAAATTGTTTTCTTTTTACACTTGAACTCTGGTCCAGATGCCAAGTGGAATTTAAGCGCTTTATGGTTTGCTGCTATTTGCGTTTTTGTTATTATTGGGGGAACTTGGTGGGCTATTTCCCATTTGAATTATAATATGATGGGTGGTTCAGGACGTGTTATTGAACCGAAAATATCAGGTGTAGATGATTCTTCAATATCTGAGCAATTATCAAACAAAGATATATCCGTAAGAAAACAGCCAGAAAAGATGGTGGATTCAGAAATATCCATGGAGCCAGTTCCAAGTATGCAAACTCCTGTAGATCAAGCGCCTGGTTCAGAAATGCCTATGGAGCCAGTTCCAAGTATGCAAACTCCTGTAGATCAAGCACCTGGTTCAGAAATGCCTATGGAGCCAGTTCCAAGTATGCAAACTCCTGTAGATCAAGCACCTGGTTCAGAAATGCCTATGGAGCCAGTTCCAAGTATGCAAACTCCTGTAGATCAAGCGCCTGGTTCAGAAATGCCCATGGATCAAGTTCCAAGTATGCAAACTCCTGTAGAATAGTTGTGATAAATACCTGTGGAGCTGATGCGGCATGTATCAGCTCCACAAATGTTGTTGCTAAGTTCATAGAATATGAAGAGGGGGCTAAGTGTAAGATATCGGTGGAATGGGTATCATGGTTTTGAATATACTTGTATTTTTAACAAAACGGTCCATTGAGTATTTAATCAAGCTTTAATTTTTTCAAACAAATAGCTATTTGTAGAATATACAAAGAATAGTGTTTGTACAATTCAATACAAAAAAGAGTGTGAAAAACATTTTTATGTTGTGTGAGATAAAGCTGTGAAGAAGTAACGTTTTAGTTTTACAGTGTTTATGTTAAAGAGAGCATTGAAGTTATTTGTAATAATAACGTGCAATTGAAATTGACAATTTAGAGAATAATCAGAAAACTGAATGAAAACCGTTGCAATGACAGTTATTGGTGCTGGTTCTTTTGGTACTGCATTAGCGATTGCTCTTGCTCGTAATGGCCATAATGTTTTACTTTGGGGATATAATTCTCAACACATCAAAAAATTACAAGAACAACGTTGTAATCAAGTATATTTACCTGATATTCGATTTCCTGAAAATTTACTCCTTGAAGCTTCGCTTGAAACTGCAATAACAGCAAGTGATAATATATTAATCGCTGTTCCAAGCCATGTATTTCATCAAGTGTTGTATAATATTCAGCCTTATTTGGATCAGCATTCACGCGTTATTTGGGCAACGAAAGGTTTAGAACATGGTACAGGACGTTTCTTACAAGAAGTTGCTCGTGAGATTTTAGGTGAAAAAATTCCTTTAGCTGTTTTTTCTGGACCAACTTTTGCTAAAGAACTAGCTATTGGTTGGCCTACTGCAATGACGATAGCAGCTTCTGATGTTGCGTTTGGTAAAGAATTGCAGCAACTTTTTCATTGTGACAAAAGTTTTAGAGTTTATAAAAGCTCAGATATGATTGGTGTTCAATTAGGGGGAGCCGTCAAAAATGTTATTGCTATTGGTGCAGGAATATCAGATGGCATGGGATTTGGGGCAAATGCACGAATAGCGCTCATCACACGAGGACTAGCTGAAATCAGTCGTTTAGGGGGCGCTATGGGTGCTGAGCTTTCCACATTTATGGGAATGACAGGCTTAGGTGATCTGGTTTTGACATGTACTGATAATCAGTCGCGTAATCGCCGTTTTGGAATACTTCTTGGTAAAGGGATAGATATAAAAGAAGCGGAAAAAGAAATTGGTCAAGTTGTGGAAGGGTACTTAAATACCAAGGAAGTACATACGTTAGCGAAACGTATTGGGGTGGAAATGCCTATTGTAAAACAAATTTATCAAATTCTCTATTGTGGTAAAAACATAACTGAAGCGGCTAACACATTATTAAGCCGCACTCTCAAGGACGAAATACAATGATATCCTGCGTTTTTAAATAATTCCAATCGTAAAAAATAGAAACATATTATGATAGAAATATAAAATAGATTGTATTGATGATTGTGTAAGATGGTCGTATTTCAGCAAATTATAGATTCATATCATTTTATATTTTTATGAAATATAAAAGTTTTTATCTAAGAGTTATCTCTTTGAAAATAAATTATTGTTTCCACTTAAACATATTTCTGTAATATGATGAAAGGGATATTTTGTTTTTCTCGTTCTTTAATGGGGGCATGCCTCTCGCGCAAAACAAAACACTATTGCTGCTCATTCACATACTTTTTTAAAAAGACATCTCTCAATGCACGCGATTCCATTACACAATGATACATAAACAGTATAATTAAAATCCCTGTGAAATACACAAAACCTATTGCACCCCCTATCTTTATGCTTGCAAAGGAGAAGGCCGACGTTATCACACACTTTTCTAGCTCACAATGTTAAGGCAGCTTTTGGCACTTGTGGGGGGGGCAGTAGAGATATTTACGCCTTTTCTTTTCCTACATATCAATTTTGCTTTTTTATATGCAAAAAATGATTTTTTTGATTCAAATGTGAAGGTCTGAAATTGAAAGAATATTATTGTATTTGTGGCTGTCATTTAAACTGAAAAATAATATGATATAAAGATAATATGTTGATTTATATGAATATTTTATCGTGTTTTTGTATTGAATTAATCAAAATTATTTGCTTGTATGTCGCAAGTGGGTTGGCGTGTGGATAAAAGTTATTTAAGAAAAGAGTAAAAATACTTCTAATGAATCATCTCAAGTGACAAGGAGTGTTGCAACATGAGAATTTGGTAAGTAAAATGGTGGTGCAAAAAGGGGTATGTATTTCACAGAAGATTTTAATTATACTGTTTATAGGTACCATTGTGAAATGGAATTGCGTGCATTGAGAGATGTCTTTTTAAAAAAGTATGTATTTTAAAAAAGTATGTAAATGAGCAACAGCAATAGTGTTTTTTTAGACATTCTATCTTATCTGATACCTCAAGGGAGTGATTTCATTAAAGAACGGAAAAAATAAGAGCGTGAGGGAAGGCGTAACCTTCATTATTTAAAAGATATTGCTGTGAAAGACGTACAGCTGAATTAAAGGATGATGGTAAAGCTGAAAGATGATCCCTATCTTTATGCCTTTATATTCTTCCCAAATGAGGTTGTTTCCCCGTTTCAGAGAGAAATAAAACAGAGATACGCGGCACATTTGCTCCTGTCTGGCATACAGAAGCGGCAACAGTAAAGAAAGCACTAAATCGCCTTAATACTAAACCGCCTTAATATTTGTCCTAAATATGCTGGGGCTTTGGGATTGGATGTTGATTTACAAGAAGCAGAAAAAGCATGGGCTTTGTTAGGAAAACAACTCCATAAAACACAAAACTTTCTTGCAAAATGGATTGGAGAGATATACCGGATTTTTATAAAACACTTTGCAAAACAACAACAATTGATACAATTGGCTTTGTGTTTGCTTATCCTTACAGGGGGCATACAGGTCCTTTGCGTTATATTGATAAAGATCAGATCGAGAGAAATGTATGGATTATCCTTGGCTCGAAAATATGAAAGGAAAATGTAATACTGCAATAGAATTTTATTTTCCTTGTCATCAGAGGCATTAAAAATTTTGAAACAAGCTGTTTGCTATCTTGTAATGATTTCTTTTTTTCTGCAACAGGTCGTGTTCCCTTGGTGAGAATTGTGTGTCATCATATATGCAACAGATTGGACTTGAAGCCCGTCTCTATGAGGTTCAGTCTAGTAGAGAACGCCGCTCAATACGCGACTAAAGCATTCTACATATGTTTTAAAGTCGGGCATTTTTTATCCTTCTTGGGAATCTTCAGTTTTTTTCAGTTCTTCAAGTATTGGCATAGACATGATGTTGTAGCCTGAATCAACATAATGGATTTCACCCGTAACGCCTGATGACAAGTCAGAGAGTAGATAAAGAGCGGACTTTCCAATTTCATGAATATTCACAGTACGACGTAATGGGGCATTACGTCGTTGATGTGAAAATATTGCACGTGCAGCTGCAATACCATTACCCGCTAAGGTTCTAACAGGACCTGCTGAAATCGCATTGACGCGGATATTTTGCGGACCAAAGTCCGCAGCTAAATAACGTACCATAGATTCTAAAGCAGCCTTAGCTACCCCCATGATATTATAATTAGGGACAACTTGCTGTGAAGCGCCATAAGTAAGGGTTAAAAGTGCCCCTCCATGAGGCATAAGCTTCCCCGCGCGTTGAGCAATTTCAGTAAAGGAATAAGCTGAAATAACCATTGTACGTTGAAAATTTTCACGCGTTGTAACATCAACGTAACGCCCTTTTAGTTGATTTTTATCTGAAAAACCAATGGCATGAACAATAAAATCAATCGTTTTCCATTCTTTTTCAAGTTTTTCAAAGACGTCGTCAACATTTTCAATTTTTTCAACATCACACTCTAGAACCAATTTGCAGCCAAGTTTATCAGCGAGGGGCTGAACACGTTTTCCGAAAGCATCTCCTTGATAAGTTAATGCTAATTCAGCTCCTGCTTGTGCGAGTTGACAGGCAATGCCCCAAGCAATTGAATGGTCATTCGCAATTCCCATAATAAGGCCACGTTTGCCCTCCATCAAACCTTTCATATTATTCTCCGTAAGACCGTACTTTTTTCAATTGCTAAGAACTTTCATTTATATATAGCGTTGAAAAACAAGCGTTGCATTGGTACCGCCAAAGCCAAAAGTATTTGACAATACAGTATTTAGTTGTTGATGATCACGTCGTTCACGAACGATTGGCATATCAGCAAAAGCTGGATCAAGTTCTTCAATATGGGCACTTTCACAAATAAAATTATGATTCATCATTAACAATGTATAGATTGCTTCGTGAACACCTGCGGCTCCTAAGGAATGTCCTGTTAGAGATTTGGTAGCAGAAATGGGTGGGCATTGATCACCCGCTCCAAAAATACGGCGAATAGCCTCTATTTCCGGAGGATCGCCAACAGGCGTTGCTGTTGCATGGGGATTGATATAATCAATTTTATTATCGACTGTTGCAAGGGCCATGCGCATGCACCGTTCTGCTCCCTCTCCTGATGGAGCGACCATGTCATGCCCATCGGATGTTACGCCATATCCAACGATTTCTCCGTAGATTTTTGCTCCGCGTGCTTTAGCAAGTTCTAGATCTTCAAGGACTAAAACACCCGCACCCCCAGCAATAACAAATCCATCACGATTGACATCATAGGCACGTGAAGCTTTGTGAGGAATATCATTATATCTGCTAGACATAGCGCCCATAGCATCGAATAAAACAGAGAGCGTCCAATCCAAATCTTCGCAGCCACCGGCAAAGACGCGCTTCTGTTTACCATATTGGATCATTTCATAAGCATTCCCAATACAATGATTGGAGGTAGCACAAGCTGAAGAGATTGAATAGTTGACCCCTTTTATTTTAAAGAAAGTTGCTAATGTTGCAGATGCTGTAGAACTCATCGCTTTAGGGACAACAAAAGGCCCAACACGTTTTGGACCTTTTTGGCGTGTAATATCAGCGGCTTCTACGATTGAATGGGTTGAAGCACCTCCAGAACCCATAATAATACCTGTGTGTTCGTTTGATACTTCATGAGGCTCTAAACCAGCATCAGCAATTGCTTGATCCATGGCGATATGATTCCAGGCTGTTCCACGTCCATGAAAGCGTAGGGCGCGTCGATCGACCAATTCTTCTATATTAATATCAGGTTTGCCGTAAACTCTGCTACGAAAGCCTAACTCAGCATATTGAGGTGCGTAAGAAATCCCAGATTTTGCCTCACGTAAACTGGTTAAAACGGCTTGAGGTTCATTTCCAATCGCGGAGACAATCCCCATTCCGGTTACAACAACTCGACGCATTCATACCTCCTTATTCCATACAGAATAGTAAAAAATTCTTCCTGATGAAAATAACATTCAATCTTCTTTGAATAAAGCAACGCGCAAATCATTTGCCTTATAAATAGTTTCTCCATCTGCTTTTAGCCACCCATCAGCTATTCCTAAGACTAAATTTCCACGTCGAATACGCTTAAAATCTATTTCATATTCAAGAAGTTTGGTTTGTGGCGTTACCATACCTGATAACTTCACTTCACCTGTTGATATCGCTCTTCCTTTCCCTGGTTCTCCTAACCAACCAAGAAAAAAACCTGTTAATTGCCACATACCATCCAATCCAAGACATCCTGGCATAACGGGATCGCCTATAAAGTGACAATTAAAGACCCAAAGGTCTGGTGTAATGTCAAATTCGGCGCGAACCATTCCTTTATCATATTTGCCACCAGTTTCACTGATTTGAGTGATTCGATGAATCATCAACATTGGTGGTGCCGGCAATTGCGCATTACCCTTACCAAACATTTCGCCGCGAGCGCAGCTTAGAAGCTCTTCATAAGTATAGCGAGACTTTTGTTCAGCCATGGTTACTCCATTTATTTGCATATATCTTTATTTCTGCGCTTTTCCCCAATCTACTTTTAGAGCAAATTTTAAAGAGAGGGAAATGATTTTATATCATTTTTAATGACAAAAGCCCTTTTTCATGTATTCTACACAAATAATTATTTAAAAATGGAATACAAGATTGCACCATACTATCCCCATTTTTTTCTATTTTTATCTTATTGACGCAGGAAGATATTTTGGTTTGTAATATGTCAGGAAGTGCAGACAATTCAGAGATGAATGAAGAGCAACAGTCCATAAAAGAGTGTGGAGAAGGTGTGCAATATTATTCCACTTCTATGTTAGAAAAACGTTTGCGTGAAAATGGTTTGCGTCCAACACGTCAGCGGTTAGAACTTGCGCATATGATTTTTTCTGAAGGAAATCGTCATATTACTGCTGAAGAGCTCTATGAGGAAGCGGTGAGGGCAGGTGTTCCTGTATCCTTAGCAACGGTTTACAATACGCTTCATCAATTTACGGAAGCGGGATTGTTACGGATTATTGCCGTAGAAGGCTCAAAAACTTGGTTTGATACCAATACCTCTGATCACTACCATTTTTATATAGAAGGCGAAAATCGTATTTTTGATATTCCATGTGATTTGGAAAAAGCTTCCATTATTAGAAATTTGCCTAAGCCACCAAAAGGTATGGAAATTTCACATGTTGATTTGATTGTTCGATTGAGACAAAGAAATCAATCTTGTGATAGGGAATAAGCATATTCAATGAGGAATAAAAATTAAACTTGATGCATTTGAGCATTCACCAACCTTTTATTTTTTCATCAGGATAGATCCCCCATAATTGAGGTTGATGAAGCCATCCATGAACATTATTGAGAGTGATTTCGCACCATTGTCCATCGCATTGGTGGATATTGCCAATGACATTAGGCTCTACTTCTGCCACAAGTTCTGCGTTGTCGGTGGGTTTTTTTCGTAGCATCAGCCTTTTTGTTTTATCTTTTTGCCATGGAATAGTTATAGCAGTTCGCTTTCCTGATAAAAGCGATTGATACACCCACCCTTCATCGCCTTCTGCATCACGAATTTTGCGCCATTGATCATATTCTTGGATGATTTCAATAGGTAAACCCTTTTTTTTGTAAGTAAAAATGATAGAATAGTTACTCCCTGGTCCAACGCGTACATTAACACGCGTAGGTTTAATCGAAGCAAATCGCGGAAGTGGTAAACCACTGGGGCCTAAATTGTGATTAAATGTTTGTGCGTGCAACAAACGCGGTGGATCCAATACAATGACTTTTGCTATTAAGATACATGATGCAAGCATTAAATCGCGAAACCAACGAGAATTTTGCACACTGAACTCCTTTATTTCGTCATATATTGGTAATTTAAAATCTGGAAGATAAGATTGGAGACTGATAAAAATTATGCCATATCGCCCGTTAACGAGATCTAAACAATGAAAAAATTGTTACGAGAAGAGTAAAATAAAGAAAACAAAAGTTTTAATTTCTTAGTGTTTGTCGTGTTTATGAGGAGATGCCAGTAAATAAATATTGGATTTTTAGCGCGCTTGTATGTGTGAGAAAGATATTAAGACAGCAAAGTATATTGTGGTTGAGGCAGTTTTTGTATAGGAAATCAGAGCTAAAATATTGTCTCTTTTTTCCAAGAGTATTTTTTGAAATAAAAGCACAGTTATGCATGTTATGAATATGAAGACTGTTCAGTAGAGGGATTATGATGTGGCTTGAGAGGACAGTTTTGAATGGACAAAAGAATACGATGCATGAAGCACTTAAACGTAAAAATATGAGCCACATTATAGAGTAGCTTGATATATGAAGGGCTAATTTTAACAGGATAGTTTTCTGTGATATTCAATGTATAAAATTTGCTACACTATGTTCTTATGCAATGATAATGCTTACCCGTATGGTAGAGATAAGCTGGCTAGCATCATTCTATTTCACAGCTCTCAATGTTATGCAGTTCTTATTATTTAGAGCGTTCATAAGAAGCATTTTTATTCTATTTACATGCTGACCCTGCTTATGATGTACAAGCAAAAATCTTGATTGCTTCAATATGAGAGGATGTTGAGAAATTTTACTGTATTCAGAGTTATTATTTAATATGAAAAATGACTACTTATGATCATAAATCAATAAGTTATCAATTTTAACGCGTTATTTAAATTGTAAAAATATTTTCATCAAAAATGATAATATAAGGCACTTACACCCATATTTAAATACAGCGTTCTCTCTGTTTATTTTCAATTTTCTTTTGTTTCAACTCAGTATAAAAGAGTTTAATGAAAAAGGAGGGCTTATTCGATACGCTTATGAGGTTAATTACATAAGTGCAGAGAAATAGGATTATGTATTTTCATATTCTCATACACACAATCGCATATTGTGATAGCCATTTGTGTTTTGTAATCTGATCTAAAATCTTTGAAAGATTCAGAACATGTAAGGACAAAAGAAGAAAACTATCATGAGGCTTGCATATAAAAAACAGTTATTTGAGGGATAAAAAGAAGGAGGAAAATTATAGCAAAAAGTGATAACAAAACACCCTCCGCGCAATCCACATTTTACATAGGAGACAAGTCGCTTAAATATCTAAACTGTTGTTTGTTATCTCTTTTTGAAAACTACAAGAGTGAAATCAACACCATTCCTATGATAAGAAAATTTATCACTTCCAGATAATTAACATATTAGTTTATATAACTAAAATACGAGACAACATTGCACACAAAAAAAGATAGGCAAGAAACCTATTGTAATTGCCTATGAAAATAAAATTTTGCTTATGAAGATGAAATTTTCTGCTAGCTTATTCTTTGTTGCTTATGCAATTCTATGATGCATCCAAAGTATATCACTTTACCGCAACAGTTCGCCCGTTACTAACAAAACCTTCTCTTTGCGCACGCTTACGCGCAAGCTTACGTGTACGACGAATAGCCTCAGCTTTTTCACGAGCACGCCTCTCAGATGGCTTTTCATAATAACTACGCATTTTCATTTCACGGAAGATACCTTCACGCTGCATCTTTTTTTTCAACGCGCGGAGCGCTTGATCAACATTATTATCACGAACGAGTACTTGCACTATTTATCCTGCTTTTTTTCAGTGTCATAAATGATAGGAAAAACCTACATCCTTTATAAAGGCATATCCAAAAGGACAGAAGCTTATATCATATAAATAAGACATTTGTCTATATCGCTTTTTAAAATTCTATTTTTTTATCATAAAATGCTTTTTATAATAAATGATAGAGTTTACGGTTATAAACTTATGAAAGTCCTTGTATTTGATCATTTTCGTCAAGATAAATTTTTTCAGCGGTAGGATAATGGGGTAAGCCGGGCATGGTCATAACATCTCCACAAATGACAACAATAAAGCCGGCTCCTGCGCAGAGACGAACTTCTCGCACAGGAATTTCAAAATCAACAGGAGCACCATATTGCTTGGGATCAGCAGAAAAAGAATAAGGTGTTTTTGCCATACAAATAGGGTAGGTGCCAAAACCTTCTTTTTCCCAAGATTCAAGTTGTTTAAGAATAGGCGCTGAGATGATAGCGCCACGCCCACCGTATAACTTTGTTATAATACAATTAATTTTTTGAACGAGGGGAATATCATCTTGATAGAGCACTTTAAAATCGGAATCTTGTTTTTCAATTAAGGCAATAAGTTCTTGTGCAAGTTCTATAGCGCCTTTTCCACCTTGTTCCCAATGTTTACAAATAAGTGCTTTGTGTCCAGTTGTTGCAACTATTTTTTGTAACGTTTTTATTTCGGCATCGCTATCGCTGTCAAAATGATTAATCGCTACAACACAAGGGATACCGTAGAGCTCCATATTTTTGATATGTCGTAAAAGGTTAGCTGCTCCCTTTTCTAAAGCGGTGATATTTTCTTCTGTAAGGTTATTTTTTTCCACACCACCATTCATTTTTAATGCACGAATCGTTGCGACAATCACTGTTGCATTTGGTATAATACCGGCTTGCCGACATTTGATATTGAAAAACTTTTCTGCTCCAAGATCCGCTCCAAATCCTGCTTCTGTGATGACATAATCAGCCAATTTTAAAGCAGTTTTTGTTGCTATAACTGAGTTGCAACCATGAGCAATATTGGCAAAAGGTCCTCCATGAACAAGAACAGGATTATTTTCAATTGTTTGTACAAGATTGGGTTGTATGGCGTCTTTGAGAAGAACTGCCATTGCGCCTTCTGCATTGAGATCAGCTACTGTTACGGGTGTTTTATCATAACGATAGGCAACAATAATTTTTTTGAGTCTTCGTGTAAGGTTTTCTAAATTTTCCGAAAGACAAAGAAGTGCCATAATTTCTGATGCAACAGTAATGTCAAAACCTGTTTGTCGTGGAAAACCATTTGTTATGCTTCCCAATGAAATAACGATATCGCGCAATGCACGGTCATTCATATCAAGAACGCGCTTCCAAACAATGCGCCGTGGATCAATGTTTAGAGTATTTCCCCAATAGATATGATTATCGATCATTGCGGCAAGAAGATTATGAGCTGCTGTAATAGCATGAAAATCACCGGTAAAATGTAAATTAAGGTCATCCATTGGAACGACTTGCGCATAACCACCACCAGCGGCACCACCTTTGATACCAAAACAGGGGCCTAAAGACGGTTCTCTCAAAGTGGCTATTGTTTTTTTGCCAATGAGATTAAGAGCATCACTCAGTCCAACGGTTGTTGTTGTTTTTCCTTCTCCAGCAGGGGTGGGATTGATCGCTGTGACGAGGATAAGTTTACCATCTGGATTTTCATTGAGCGATTTTATGTATGCAGAAGAAATTTTAGCTTTATCATGGCCATAGGGAATGAGGTTTTCATGTGCGATACCAATTTTTTGTGCAATTTCAACAATATGTTGCTTTTTAGCAGTGCGAGCAATTTCAATATCTGTTTTAGGCATGGAAAAATTCTTTAAACTGAGCTTTTATTAACGTTTGAAACCTGTATTCTATGGATTAATGAGAATAATCCATAAAGAATAGAAAGTATAAGATATCATAGAGTTCAATGATGTGTCGCGCAAGAGATAATGCTAAAAGAACACAAGAAGGGTTTTATCGTTTTTTTTGAAAAAAGAATCTCTATGTTTTAAATTTTGGTAAGTTTTTAGCCAGCCTGCAATCTCAATATTAGCGAATGATGAATATCAGAAGAAAGTCTTTGGGGAATGAGTTTAAAAACTTTTGACACAACGATATTGATGCGATTTTTATATTTGTTATTTAGAATAGCACACTGAAAAAGTTTTAGAGGACGGTAAACCGCAATTTGTGATGGCACACCTAAAGTCCTTCTTGAGATGGGGCGGACAGAAATGAAATATTCAGAAATATCCATGGATAGAAAAGAAAAATAAGCACGTAAAAAATCATCCAACTGATTAAAAAGTATAATCCAGAAGACATCAAAAACAAGCGTATAGATTGAGAAGAGAAAGTAACAACACACATACCAACTCATGCAATCAGCTACGATTATCGCTAATAAAAAGCGCCTTTGGGTTGAACTGAAGGCCGTATAACATTCTATTCTATCAAAATGGCTAAAGAAACGACTCAAAATAGAATGGAATAAAAAGCCATAATAAGCAAAAAATAAATCACATAAAAAGAAATTCAAAGGACTTGAATTTATGAGCAAGCTATTGAGTTTATTGATAGATGGCGCACCCGAAGAGATTCGAACTCCTGACCCCCAGATTCGTAGTCTGGTGCTCTATCCAGCTGAGCTACGGGTGCACACATTTCGATTTTCTACATTGTCTAAGACAATGGTTCCTAATCGTTTCATTAAAGAAATGCAAGTGAAACTTGGGTTGTCATAAAAAAAATCTCTTTTTTATGAGATATTAAAAAAAGGATATGATATATTATGGTTTCAGTTGGATTTTTGATAGGGTCATTTTCTTGCTGTGACCATACCAAGCAATATGAACGATAGTTAACTTGACGTTTTCGTCTATGAACGATAGTCAGCCAGAGATGATATGTGTTTTTGCGGTGGGGGGTAAGATATATACCTGCTGTTTGGTTTTTGTGTAAAACGCCGATATTACTGTTGAAAACTATTTCAGATAAACATGACACAGCAGAGGTGGGTGTATGGCGTTATTAAAAAAGATCTTTCCATTGGTGTTTTTAATTGTCATTTTAACGGTTACTTATTGGGCTGGAAAACAGAGTGCAAAACAACCCATTTCTATGGTGGATAAAACAAGTATATCGAAAGCTTCAAAGGGAAAAATAGGAAGATATCCGACAAAAGTTGTCGTTGACCGTGTGAAGATTCAAGATCTTTATGAACACCTTAACGTTCTTGGGAGTGGAAAAGCACTTGCTGAAGTAGATTTAACCCCTTTATCACCAGGTGTTATTGATAAGCTTTTTGTGTCTGCTGGTACAAAAGTACAAGTGGGGGATGTGATTGCAAAGCTTGATTCTAAAAAGGAGGAAATAGCAGCCGCAAAAGCAAAAGTACAACGTGATAATAGCGCATTAACGCTTTCGCGGATTCTTAAATTACGAGCCAGCAATACAGCAACGGAAGTTCAAGAAATTACAGCACGTTTAGAGTTGGATAACGCAAATTTGGTTTTGCGGAACGCTGAGGTAGACCTCGATCGGCGAACAATTCGTACACCGATTCCTGGAGTTGTTGGTATTTTACCCGTTGATGTAGGGAATAACGTGACCCTTAATACAGTAATAGGCCGTATTGAGAATAGAGAACGTATTTTGGTCGATATATGGGTTCCTGAACGCTATGTGTCGCGTATCCATAAGGGAGATGAGGTAACGGCAACATTAACCGCGCAGCCAGATAAATCTTTTGTTGGTCATATTTATGCGATTGATAATGTCGTTGATCCAGAAAGTCGCACACTTCATGCTCAGGTTGAAATCAATAATGAAAAAGATATGCTCATGTCTGGTATGTCCTTTTCTGTTGCCTTGCAATTCCATGGTGGTTCTTTCCCTGTCGTTAATCCTCTTGCGATTCAATGGAACAGTAAAGGGTCATTCGTTTGGCGTGTGAGAGAAGGAAAAGTAGAGTCTATTCCCGTATCGATTATTCAGCATAAAGCAGATCAGGTTTTCGTAAAAGCCCCTCTAGAAAATGGTGATCAAGTTGTTATTCAAGGAGTGCAAATGCTTTACCCAGGAAGTAAAGTAATTATTGATGACCCAAAGTCCCATCAACAGCAATTATCAGCAGTTTATGGAACGGATATACAATGAGCCAAGAATTGAGCACAAAGCAGCCAATGTCACAGGCGGAGCAAGGTGGTCTCATTGCCTTATTTATTCGCAGACCGGTTTTTACTTTTGTTTTAAATGCCATGATCATCATTGCAGGATTTGCAGCATGGTTAAATGTTGATGTAAGAGAGTTACCCGATGTTGATACGCCAGTCACAACAATTGTGACGATGTTTTCTGGTGCATCAGCGGAAACAATTGATCGTGAAGTGACAAAAGTTATAGAAGATGCTGTTTCTCGTGTTTCAGGTGTTAAGACGATTTCTTCAACATCTTCTTTTGGACGCTCCCGTGTGCAGATTAATTTTAATGTCGGTGTTGATTTGAATGTAGCGGCATCTGATCTCCGTGATGCTCTGTCTCGCATTGCTTATTCTTTACCCAAAAATGCAGATTCACCTTTGATTATTAAAGCAGATTCGAATGCTGCTGCCATGATGTATTTGGTTGTAACATCACCAACAATGAGTATTGATGATTTAACAACAGTTGTAGACGATCAGATTGTTGATGCAATTTCTGCTGTTGATGGTGTTGGTGATGTACAGGTCGATAGTGCTCGCACAAAGATTTTTCAGATTGATATAGATCAAGCAAAACTTGCAAGTTATGGATTAACTGTCGCAGATATTTCACGTGTTCTTGCTGATATGACAACGGATGTGCCAGTAGGATCGTTACGCAATTCTAAGCAAACTTTAGTTGTCCGTGCTACTGCACGTTTAACAACACCAGAATCTTTTGAACAAGTTGTTTTAAAGCCTCATGTGCATCTTGGTGATGTTTCACACGTTACTTTATCACCTGATTTAGAAACGGTTATTCTTCGTATCAACGGAAAGACAGGGATTGGATTAGGTATTGTGCGTAAAGCACAATCCAACACCCTTAATATTTCTGCAGGCGTGAGAGCCGTTGTTGATAATCTCAAAAGTATCGTTCCTTCTTCTGTACATATAGACGTTATTAGTGACGATGCAATTTTTATTAAAAGCGCCCTTCATGAGGTTGAGGTTGCGTTGGTCATTGCTATTTTGAGCGTTATCTTGGTTATTTTTCTTTTTCTCAGAGACATTCGTGTAACGCTGATACCTGCCGTATCTCTTCCAGTCGCTTTGATTGGTACCATTGCAGCGATTTATCTTGTAGGGTTTTCATTGAATATTCTCACATTTTTAGGACTTGTTTTGGCAACAGGGCTTGTTGTGGATGATGCTATTGTTGTTCTGGAAAATATTGTTCGATGGCGCAATATGGGGATAGGTCCTAGGGCCGCAGCGGTGTTAGGAACCCGTGAAGTCTTTTTTGCTGTTGTCGCAACAACATTGACTTTAGTGGCTGTGTTTGTCCCTATTTCCTTTCTTCCTGGACAAGTTGGAGGACTTTTTAGAGAATTTGGTTTTGTTTTGGCAATTTCTATTTTGCTTTCTTCAATCGTTGCCTTAACGCTTTGTCCTATGTTGGCTTCACGTTTTCTCAAAGAACCTATTGAGGAGGAAGAGGAAAAAGCCCATCATCATTTTACGTTTTTATATAAATTGGGTTCTTTGTTTCATAAGGCATATACTTACAGTTTGCATAAGTGTTTAGGAAAGCCTTGGGCTGTTATTTTTGCTTCACTTGTTTTTGCAGCTCTTTGTGTTGGAGGCTATACGAAGTTGCAACAAGAATTAACGCCAGAAGAAGATAGAGCCCTTATTTTTTTAGTCATTAATGGACCACAAGGTATTTCAACACAATATTTGAACGAGCAGGTAGAACAAATTGAAGAGAGTCTACAGCCATTACGTGCTGCAGGTGAGATTGCTAATAGTTACTCTATCGCGGGTATTGGCGGTTCACCCAATACTGCTTTTTTGGTTTTATTGCTTTCATCTTGGGATAAACGTTTACGCAGTCAGCAAGAAATCGTGAAAGATGTTAATGCAAAGGTTAGTCAGTTTCCGGCAGTTTTTGTGTTTGCTGCACAGGGAAATTCTCTAGGTGTGAGAGGAACGGGGCAAGGGTTACAATTTGCCATTCTTGGCAATGATTATGCAACATTACAACCCATAGCTGATAAGTTAGTGCGTGCTTTACAAGCTGATCCGCGTTTTATTCGCCCACGTCTTACTGTTGATGCCACACAACCGCAATTTTTTATTGAAATCAATCGAAAAAAAGCCTCCGATTTAGGGATTGATATCACCAACTTGGGCGATACATTACAAGCAATGTTGGATGGTAAAAAGGTTGGTTCCATTAACGTGGATGATCATTCTTACGATGTTAAATTGATATCGCGTAAAAATTCCATGAAGAGTCCTAGTGATTTAGAAAATATTTTTTTAAAGACCAAAGACAATCGATATGTTCCTTTATCAGTTATTGCGCGTTTACATGAAAAAGCTATCGCTCCCCAATTAAAACGGGAAAAGCGCATGAGCGCTGTCATTTTAAGCGCAAATCTTGCTCCAGGTATCACTTTAGGGGATGCTTACCAAACTGTACAGAAAACTGCATCTCCTTTGTTATCGAAAGGAACCTACGTTGTTCCTTTAGGGGAAGCTGAAACACTTAATGAAACATCTTCCAGTTTTATGATTGTTTTTGGCATTGCCTTTGTGATTATTTTATTGGTTTTAGCGGCCCAGTTTGAAAGCTTTCTTTCAGGATTCATTATCATGGCTACTGTTCCATTAGGGATTGGTTGTGCTGTAATTGCTATGCTCTTAAGTGGTGTGACTCTTAATATTTACAGTCAAATTGGTTTAATTCTGTTAATTGGCGTTATGGCAAAAAATGGTATTCTGATTGTTGAATTTGCAGATCAATTGCGTGATCAGGGAAGAAGTGTGCGTGAAGCTGTAGAAGAAGCAGCAAATATTCGCCTTCGTCCAGTTTGTATGACAATGATTTGTGCTATTTTAGGGGGTATCCCTTTGGTTTTAGCCAAAGGTGCCGGTGCAGAAGCGCGTATAGCTTTAGGTTGGGTTATCGTTGGTGGTTTAGGTTTAGCAACTATTTTTACGCTTTATGTTACACCGGTTGTTTATCTTTTTTTGGGGCGTTTTATAAGACCAAAAGCAGAAGAAGATTTGCGCTTAACAAAAGAACTCAATCAAGTTAAATGATGTATCGAGTAGAGAAGATTTGAAAGTTTATCCTTGTAAAAATATCTTTTTCTGATCTTATTTTTTCACTTTTATATTCCTTCATTTTTTATGTGAGCAGTGAAAAGAGAGAGCAATTAAGGAGACGTTTTCTACTTTGTTATGTTTGGGCATAGATTTCATTATCAATAACCGTATAGGATAAGCTTATGGGAAATAGCTTTTCGATTCGAAATGAAAAGGCTTTTGAAGCTGCATTAAGAGCTTTAAAAAACCATGCTGCAAAGGATGGGGTCTCTGATATTCGTCAGCATTTTTTAGAGGATAACCAGCGTTTTTCCCATTTTTCTCTCAGATTTGATGATCTTCTTTTCGATTTTTCAAAATGTGGTGTAACATTTAAAACATTACAACTTTTAGACGATTTAGCTGTCGCAGCAGATGTGTTAGGCCGGCGTGATGCGATGTTTTCGGGGCAAGCCATTAATACAACTGAAAAACGTTCCGTTCTTCATATTGCATTACGTTTACCTGCTGATGAAATTTTCATGTTGGATGGTCATGACCTTATTCCCGATATTCAAGATGTCCTTGAAGATATGGAAAGATTTTCTGAAAAGGTACGTGATGGCCGCTATAAGGGAAGCAGTGGAAAGAGAATAAGTGATATTGTCAATATTGGTATTGGTGGCTCTGATCTTGGTCCTGCAATGGTCACATATGCTTTAAAACCTTATCATGATGGTCCACGTTGTCATTTTGTTTCTAACGCTGACAGTGCCCATATTTCTGATACTCTCTCTATTTTGAATCCAGCAACAACCCTTTTTGTCATTGCTTCTAAAACTTTTACAACGGCTGAAACAATGGTAAATGCTCAAGTTGCACGTCAGTGGATTTGTTCACATTTAGGAGAAGAAGCTATTCACACGCATTTTGTTGCTGTTTCGAGTGCGCTTGATAAAGTAGCAGAATTTGGCATAGATTCGACCAGAGTTTTTAAATTTTGGAATTGGGTTGGAGGACGTTATTCAATTTGGTCAGCCATTGGACTTGTTGTTATGTTTGCAATAGGGGGGCAAAATTTTCGCCAATTTCTCAATGGCGCTTTGCAAATGGACCAACATTTTAAAACCATGCCTTTGCATAAAAATATTCCTATTCGATTTGCTCTTTTAGGGTTCTGGCATCGTGTTATTTGTGGTTATTCAACACGCTCTATCATTCCCTATGCACAGCGCTTAATACATTTTCCAGCTTATTTACAACAGCTTGATATGGAATCAAATGGGAAGCAAGTCTCGCTGGATGGAAAACCATTAAATTTTTCAAGTGGTCCAATCGTTTGGGGTGATTCAGGCACAAATAGTCAACATGCTTTTTTTCAGCTTTTACATCAAGGAACAGATGTTATTCCTGTAGAATTCATTTTATTTATAAAAGGGCATGAGAAAAATTTACATTCTATGTATGAGATGTTGCTAGCAAACTGTTTAGCGCAATCAAAAGCCTTGATGAAAGGGCGTAGTATTGAAGATGCTCGGCATATCTTGATAAAAAATGGCGTTGATGCATGTGAAGCAGATCACTTAGCACTTCATAGAAGTTTTAAAGGAAATCGTCCCAGTATTACGCTGGTTCAAGATTTATTAACGCCTTTTGCACTTGGTCGTCTCATTGCGCTTTATGAACATCGTATTTTTGTTGAAGGTATTTTAATGAATATTAATTCATTTGATCAATGGGGTGTTGAACTTGGTAAAGAATTAGCAAATGAGTTACTCCCCATTCTTCGTGGAGAAAGTAAAGCGGATAATCGCGATAGTTCAACACTAGGATTGCTCGCCCATATTCAGGCAAGACGTGCAAAATAAATATAATTTGATAATAAATTCTGTACGAACTTAAGCAAAGGTAGAACGAGAGAAAAAAATGAGACAATTCTCTATTTTACTCTGCGCTCCCTTATTTTTTGAATTGGATTTTGGCAATAGAAAAACAAAAAAAGAGCAAAAAACAGATTTTATAGGTCCCGTACAATGTTTATGTAACGACTATCTATGTGAAAAAAGAATTTAAATACTGTGCTATCAGAAGGGATTGGTATCCTATGAAAAGATCTTCTATCTCTAGAGAGGCATGCTCCAAAATTATAGTTGAGTCATCACTTTGGGGCGTAAAGCGATTATGAGGTATCATTAAGAGAAGATTGGACGGGAAATTTTAAAAATCTTATCCAGAATCTGATTGAGAGGCTATTGGAACTTTAGCAGTGCAGTTGGCTTTGTCTCATGTTGCTCGAAAATTAGCGCCCAATCTTGTTATGGTTAGACTAAATTTAGAAGATCTGCTTGCTGAGAGTTTTTATAATATCATAAGAGATAAAAATTTTGAACAAATACGTATAACATTAGTTCTAAATGAGCACATTGCATGAGAAAAGCTTAAGTGTTTGTTAATATAAAAAACTCTAATGCGGATAAAACACATTTAGTTTTTTATCAACAGAATTGCAAATAGCGCTATGATCACCATTGTTTCTAAAACTCTATCAAAGGTTGGTGATTGGCAAAAATCTTTCAATAATATTTGAAGAGATATTTTATGTCAGATGAGGTAATCTAAAGATCGGGAGAGGAAAAGTTTGGAAATTATAAAACTCGTAGAAATCCAATACTGATTTCTAGAGATACATAATGACAGGCATAGATTAGCGCGAACTGGTCAATTGCAAATAATAAAAATCGTGCAAATGCTGGGTTTTAAGTTATACTATACTGAGCATATGAAAGTTCGTTTTAAGTTAATGGCGGAGAGAGAGGGATTTGAACCCTCGATAGAGTTACCCCTATGCCGCATTTCGAGTGCGGTGCTTTCAACCACTCAGCCACCTCTCCATATGAAGTGCGAAAAAATTCGCACTACTTGAGTATAGTCTCTAATGGGTAGATAACCTTCAATTGTTTTTGGTACAACCTTTTTTTCTTTTTTATAGGACTTTATTGACAGAGAATAGAAATTCCTTCATATATGCAAAAATATGAGCGTGGAGGAATCTGCGCGTATTTGTGTTGAGGAAGGTTTTATCCTTCTTTAAAATTGATTACGACTGATAAAAAGCAGCCTATTTTCCTTTATTTCAAGGTAAAAGTTAAATAAGAGCTGGAATGAACGGAAGGATAAAAAATGTTCGCAGTCATTAAAGCCGGTGGTAAGCAATACCGCATTGTTGCTAACCAAGTGGTAAAAGTTGAAAAAGTTAGTGGAAATGCGGGTGATGTTGTTGAATTCAATGACGTATTGATGGTTGGGCAAGAAGGTAATGCGGTTATTGGGACACCTGTTGTTGCTGATGCACGGGTAACGGCTGAAATTTTAGAACAAGCACGCGGGCGCAAGGTTATCGCATTTAAGAAGCGTCGTCGTCAGAATTCTAAGCGTACGCGTGGTCATCGGCAAGAATTTACAACACTGCGTGTTTTAGAAATTTTAATGGGTGGTTCAAAGCCTAAAAAAGCAGCTGCGAAACCCATAAAAGAGGAGGCAACGGCAGCAAAAGAAACAAAAGATGCTGCTGTTGAGAAGAAGGCTGAAAAAACGGCTGAAAAAAAGACTGCATCGCAGAAGAAAGCGGCTGTAGCATCAAAGAGTAAGAAAGATTAAAGGAGAGCGTCTATGGCACATAAAAAAGCTGGTGGTTCCTCGCGGAATGGTCGCGATTCAGAATCGAAACGTCTAGGCGTTAAAAAATTTGGTGGTGAAAGCGTTATTGCTGGAAATATTATCATCCGTCAGCGTGGTACACGTTGGCATCCTGGTAACAATGTCGGCATGGGAAAAGACCATACGCTTTTTGCTTTATCAGAAGGAAAGGTTTCTTTTCAACGGAAAGCGGGTAACCGTTCTTATGTTTCAGTTATTCCTATGGTGGAGGCAGCAGAGTAATCTGTAGCATTTTCTCTAGCAATTAACTGGAATTTCATTGAATTGCACTTGTAGTTTTTAAGCGTTAAAAGGGAAAGATAGAATGTTATCTTTCCCTTTTTGCGTTAGTACTATAACAAATCTAGAAGGTATACGGAAAACGAAAAAGGTAGAATTGGGGGAAATGACTTTTCTCAATGAGGGAAGATATTTGTGCGGTGTTATGTTAGTATTTAGGTATTGTTGTTATGAGGGAATTTATTGATAAATTTGTGTATGATAATAGTGAGGAGAGTTTACTTTCTTTTTATGCATGAAGAAGTGTTTAGTAATTTCTTGATAAGAGAAGCAATTTGTTTTCGGTAAATTATGAAAAATTTAATGAAAGCATTATTTATGTGATCATTTTGATAAAGAGGAATCTTTTTATCAGCATGTGTGCTGGGGATGGGGGCAGATGAGGACATTCTTTAAAAAAAGGAATAAAAAATCCATAAAGCTGAATAATTAAAGCTGCTTTAAGGGAATATGTATTGAAACATTTCAGTCAATCGAGGCTGAAATGATATTTTTAAGGAAGACTTAAGATATAAAAGTAACCAATGTGCAATCAGCTATCTTCAAGAGTATTTTTCCGGATTTCACTATTTATTGTACATTATTGAAAATCAACCAGCATAAGGGTTTAAAGTTAAGGAAATAATTGCTTTTCGTTTTTGTGCTTTATTTATCTCATTTGACGAAATGTCTAGAAAGTAAGATTATTTATAGAATTTTTTTAAAGTTTAGTGGTTGATGATGGTGTTTATGGGGCGTACATTTGCAAATGTGCGACAGAGGGCATTGTGTGTTTGCGATATTGATTGCAGCAAAGGATTAGCTTAAAATATATCAATGCTATATGATTGAGAGGTTAGTATCATAGGATGAGCTGCACAGAATTTTAAAGATAGTAAGTTGCATGGAGCAATTTTAAATGGTGTAATAAATTTATAAGAGGGGCGGTAGGTTAAACCAACTTGGAGGAAGAGTTAGAAATGTTAACTGAAGTTACAGATGATTGAGGAGGATGCTTTCTTATAGGGAGAATAATGACAAGCTATGTTCAATAATTTAGGATAGAGAGAGCGTTTTTAAAACATAGTTTTTCAGGTGATTGGGGCTGTAAAAATCGAGGTTTTGTCTTTGTAAAGTAAGAGTTTAAGAGTCAGATTTGCTTATGATGGTTTTAAGCAACCCGCGGGGTTATAATATCCAATTGTTTTATCGATTATATTGAGGTATTTAAGCACCTCACTCAGTTCTATTGCGTAAAACAAAAAGTCGTAGTGTTGTGTACATCTTGTATTTTTGAAAATGTGGCTTTGAAATGAAATTTATCAGAGATTTTGTATTCAAATGTGAGGCAGTTTGAATTCATGATGAGATGTGAGGAAGCAGAAGCAATGAATGTAGATTTTACCGAGAGTGAAATCTTGTCTATCAAATCTGTACAACTTGCTGCTGCTTTTAATCATAAAAATGATGCGATTTATGCTGCTGCTGAATTGCTTGTACAGGTTGGCGCAGTTGACAAATGTTATTTGGCAAGCATGCTTGCACGTGAAGAAATAACGAATACTTGGCTTGGGAATGGTATAGCCATTCCTCATGGCTTGGTTGAAAATTGTGATTTAATCATCAAGGACGCTGTTGCTGTTATACAGGTTCCTGCTGGTGTTGAATGGCAGGAGGGAAAGAAAGCACATTTGGTTATTGCCATTGCAGCGTGTCCAGATCGCTATAGAGAAATTTGCAAAAAATTGACGTCTCTTTTATTTGATAAAAAACAACTTGAAGTACTTACAACAACCACGGATAAACAGCAAATTGTTACAACTCTGTTTGATCAAGATATAAAGAAAGAAAAAACTTTTATTGGTGATCTTTCGGTGTGTCAGGAATGGACTTTAGATTATCCGAGTGGTCTTCATGCACGACCAGCTTCTCTTTGGGTTGATTTTGCGAAAAAGATTCAAAATTCTATCAGAGTTCGCCATGGTCAATGTGCCGTTGAAATGAAAAATTTAGTTGGTTTATTGCAATTAGGAGCAAAAAACGGTGATGTTCTGATTTTTTCTACAGATGCTGAAGAGGGAGCAAAACTTCTCAATGATGCCATTGCTATTGTAAAAAAAGTGAGTATTAGTGAAAAATGCGTGGTGAGAGAAATGGAATCTCAAGCAAAGACTTTTCATGGTTGGTATCCACGCTTCATGCAAAAAGGCATTTCTGGTGTTGGGGCAAGTTCAGGGTTAGCCTTTGGTAAGATTTTTGTTTTAAGGCAAAATGATGTTTCCATAATAGACCAGCCAATTGATTTTTCAGTTGGTGCAGCATGTCTTGAAAATGCTCTTACAAAAACAAAACATAAAATGGCATCTGCGATTTCTGATATTACAGTGCGTATGGGAGCGGATTCTGCTGCAATTTTTTCTGCGCAAATGGTTTTGCTTGAAGATGAGAATCTCATAGCTCAAGCTTGTCGTTTTATAGCAGAAGGTCATGGTGTCGCTTGGTCTTGGGATAGAGCGGTTCGGCAATTTTCAGATATGTTTTCTAAGGTGGACAATCCTTTGTTAGCAGCACGTGCTGTTAATTTAGTTGATGTTGGTCGTCGTGTTTTGGGTGAAATAAATCCATCCTATAGATCATTCTTTTTGAATGATATTCCAAGTGGTGTTATTCTGGTTACAAATGATCTTTCTCCTTCTGATGTTGCACAACTTGATTGTACAAAAGTAAAAGGATTAGCGACAGCATGGGGAGGTCTACTCTCTCATACAGCTATTTTGGCGCGTACTCTTGATATTCCGATGGTTGTTGCTGCAGGTGATGATATTTTAGCGGTTCAGCCTGATATTCAGGCTATTATTGATGGCGATAACGGGTTCATTTACCTTGATCCTACGCTTGAAGATGTTGAAGATGCTCAAAGGCATATTGATACTGTTGCGCAAAAACGTGTCAGTGAGATAAGTACGTGTAGATTACCAGTACAAACGACAGATGGTCAAAGAATTCGTATCATGGCTAATGTCAATTATGCAAATCAGGTTCCTGTTGCGCTAGATTTGGGGGCTGAAGGTGTCGGACTCATGCGCACAGAATTTTTATTTTTAGAGAATCCACATATTCCAGATGAAGAAGCACAATTTGATGTGTACCGTGCGATGATTGCAGCTGTAGGCGATAAGCCATTAATTATTCGTGCGCTTGATATTGGTGGGGATAAACAGGTTACGCATTTACATTTATCTAAAGAAGATAATCCTTTTTTAGGTGTTCGAGGAACGCGGCTTTTGTTACGTCGGCGTGATCTTCTGGTTCCTCAGTTACGTGCTTTATATCGAGCAGCAAAAGAGGGCGGAGATCTATGGATTGTGTTTCCGATGGTGATGTCTGTTTCAGAGATTGTTACCATAAAAAAGATTGCAGAAGAAATCCGCAATGATATTGATGCACCAAAATTAAAACTTGGTATTATGATCGAAGTTCCAGCAGCAGCCATTATGGCAGATGTATTGAGCGCCCATGTTGATTTTTTCTCAATTGGAACCAACGATTTAACACAGTATACAATGGCTGTTGATCGGCAAAATCCGTACCTTGTGTCTGAAGCGGATAGCCTTGATCCAGCAGTTTTGCGTATGATTTATCAGACTATTCAGGGAGCAGCACAACATAAGTGTTGGGTTAGTGTATGCGGTGGTATGGCCGGAGATCCTTTTGGTGCGATGATTTTGGCTGGATTGGGAATTAATGAGCTTTCTATGATATCTTGCGATATTTCTCCAGTAAAGGCGTGTTTGCAGACTCATAGTTTTGAAGATATGAAAATTTTAGCACAAAAAGCACTACAATGTGAAACTGCACGGGCTGTACGCGCTTTAAGCAAGGATATCCGCTGGTAAAGAACGTTAAGAGGAAAGAACGCGCTCATTGTGCAAAGTCATTAGATCTTTAGTACTGTAGACCATTGCCTTTTAGAACGATTATAGGCAACATATTAATTTATAGTGGTAAATTATCGTTTTACATGACGAGATCCTCAAATAACATAAGATTTTTTTATTTTAAATTTTCTTTATCTTAAATTCATAAAAAATTCTCTTATACTTTATAAGTGGAATTAACGTGTGGATAAAAACACTTTAGTAAAGAATAAATACCTCTTATAGATTTTCTCAAATAACAAAAGTTGTGGCAACAATTGGAGTGGGTAAATAGCGTGATAGTGCTATCCAATAGATTTTATATTATTCATAAATACCGTTATGAGCGTTATGATTGTTATGGGATGAATGTGACAAGAATTGAGAAATGTTTTTTAAAACAAATGCCTGGATGAGCAAGACAATAGTATTTTATTTAGAATGTTTTGTTTTTTGCCTGTAAATCAACATTTAATCCCAAAGCAGCAAAATTTTTTAAGTCGATTCAATGCTTTCTCTTCTGTTGTTGGCTTTTGCATACCAAATGGGGGAGAGTATATTGCTTATCTCTGTTGGTGTAATCTCTGAAATGGGCAGATAATCTAATTTTGGGGGATATGAAGACTAAAGATGCAAACTAATATCCCTACCATCACCTTTTAATTCGTCTTTACGACTTTCAAATATGTCCAAAGCAATATCTTTTAAAATAATGGAGATTAAGCTTTGCCTTACACTTTTGTTTTCATGTTCTTTAATAGGGGCACGTCTTTTATGTAAAACGAAACGCCATTGGATTGCTCATTCACAAACATTCGTACACCCAAACCCATTTCGCGTGTGCGCTGGTGGATGGTGTAACGGTAAATCCATAAAGCCCCTCTCTTTACACTTATGAAGGAGCAAGTTGCACCATCACTCTATTTTCCGGCTCCCATGTTGTGACAGTTCTTTTTATTTGAGAAAATTCACAAGAGACATTTATTCTCTCTTAAATGTTTTTTTCCATATATTATCCCCGCTTATGACGTACAAGAAAGTGATTTTAATTCATTCAATATGAAAGGGAGTGTGAAGAGAAAGTTTTACGCTATTTGAGGATCTCATTAGGTAAAAACAATAAGTTGTCCTTATAAGTTAAAACTTTGTCTATGAAGTGAAACATAAAAGTGATGAGTAGATAGATTTCATTTTAAGAGAAAGCAATTTAAAAACAGATTTGTCGTGGTTAAGAATCCTCATTCTTGAGAGGGGAAAGAAGGTTGAAACTGATTTTTATTGAATGAAATTTATTATCTAGATGAAGCTTAGAAATATAAGAAGTTCATATCGCTGTTATTTTATTTATTATTGCGGCAATCAATATTGATAGACGAGAGATGTTTAATGACTTCATTGTAAAGAAAGCATAGATCATATGCCAATTTTAAGAGCAGTATTTTTTCATAAAACAGAAGGTGCATAAGTAAGCATGAATATTTATGATTTGTGATAAGCTTTTTATTCCCATTCTTGTATTGTACAATAACTATCCACGGAAAAAGTTTTTTCTTAAAAAAGAAGGATGTGCTTGTTATTCAACAGATATCAGCTTTCATTTTAATAAATGAATTTTTTTTGAGTTTTGAATGTATAATTTAAGCTTGCACGTTATTTCTTTCTGGGTATAGTGTGCGGACCTCTGGAGAGGTGGCCGAGTGGTTGAAGGCGCACGCCTGGAACGCGTGTATATGGGAAACCATATCGAGGGTTCGAATCCCTCTCTCTCCGCCATTTATCGTAAAATCAATGGGTGATATAAAAGTTAGAGAATTTTAAGCTCTTTGATTTTTTTGACTTATTTTTTTGTCTATCCCGAACTTTTTTGTAGCGTTTTTATTACTTTGATTGCGAATAGCTTTTTCTTCACCAAGTAACTTTTTAAAAATTCAGGAGTTATAATAAGATCGAAGGCTATCTGTGTAACTTTGGCATTTACTATAGATATAGCCATTTATTTTTTCACTACTTGTTTATTATGATAGTTCCTTTCATTATGAAAAAGAAAATAGATGCCATAATAACGCAAAATCTAATGCAGCCGCTTTTAACAAAAACCAAATAACTTGAATACTAATTGTCGTTGTGACAATATCAGCGAGTAAAGAGAAATACACCTTTGCGATAAAAACTGAAAAGTTTTTACGCGGGCCTTGAATTGGAGATTAATAGCCTTGTCTGCCGCATAAACTCAAGATGCATATCTTTGTGAGAAAAGCGGCAGTAAAAGTTAAAATTCTGTTTCAGAGAGAAGAAATTGGAGAGTATTCAGCTACACTATCTTCAATCGTGAGATTTTCTGTAGCAATTGCGTATATGCATCCTACGTCTGCCGCAATCGATTTGTGCTTTGTATTGGCAGGTAGATGTATAATATCTCCTTGTATACAGGTTATGCGCTTTTCATCATAGAAAAAAATTAACTCTCCCTCTATAATTAAGAGAGTTTCATCGACGTGGTGAATATGCCAATCATGTATTTTTCCTGGAAAATCTCTTTGTATCTCTATTGATCCTTGCTCTGGAAGCATCATTTTTAATATATCATATACACTTTTATTTAATTTAATGTTGGAAAATTTAGTCATTATCGTGCTCCATTACGTGATATGTACAAGGTGGGGATTCAATATTATTATCTTGCAGAAAATATTGCATCCATTCTCTATTTTGGGGATCACCGTATTTTCCTAAAAAAGGAGACTTTGTGATAATATCAAAAGGTTCAAGTCTTTTTCCTACAGTGGAGAAGGCATTCTTTGCTTTTTTTTCTGTATCCAGTAGATCAGAGAAAACCCATCTAGGCTGGAAAGTTAACATAAATGTAGAACTTTTTCTACTTATTCTGTTGATATGGGATGGCGTATTGCAAACTATGAACATAGGTTCGCCATGAAAACAGAACTCCCATAGAGGGTCATCCATATTTTTAGGTATATGCTTAGGCCATTCTCGGTCGTCAAGCATTCTCAAATCTTTAAGTATAGACCAGAATTTCTCTCTATAAACTTCGATATTTTGTATGGGGGCTGGCTCCTCGAATGCAACAAAAGATGTATTTTTTCCAAAGCTCTTATAATTGTCGCAATAATTTATGAGATCTTCCATAATATTTTTTGCGGTCAACTTTTTATAGAATCCAAATCTCAGCATGTCTTTTTGGTATCCATTCACCCCGAATAGGCAAGGAAAAGGCCTGATTTTGTTATTCATTATTGCATCGAATTCGTTAAAAACGACTTGTTTCCATTTTTCATATTTATCGATATTTTCAATTATTTGCGCTGCTGAATCCATGTACTCCTCCCAATTGTTGTATTTTATAAGAAATTGCTACGAATTATCCTCTCCAAAGTCGATAATTCATCATCACTCTCGCCCCAAATTGCTATAATAGCTGGACAGGTATTTAAATCGATGGTTAGGGGGATAGGCTCATTTTCTTTAAAAAAGAGCATAAAATGAACAACATTTTCCCAAGAATGAAGCTTTTGCTGCCATAGATTAACATCTTTTATGATATGATTGTTAACTTTGTTGATAAGAAAGATAATACGCCCTTTTTTCTTAAAACGACTTGGTGTTTGTGAAAACACTCCCGCAATAAGGTTAACGGCGCTTTCAAGTAAATCATTTTCATAGCAATGTGCAAACAAAGTGGGCGCAATCCCTCCGTGCAGGCGGGCTCCTACTTCGATCATTACTGGACCACGAGCGGTGTGCATGATTTCCATATGTGCAGGCCCATATTCAATTCCCACCGCGCGAATGCACTGTTTTGCATAAGAGATAAGAGCGGCATAAAGAGGATCTTGAGCATCAAGCACGTCAAGCGATTCATAAACAAAGGCACTTCCATTATGAATACCCTTTTTATATCGTGATAAAGCGCATATCTTTATAGCTTCTTCCTTTACAATGGCATCTACGATGTATTCTTCTCCTTCCAATCGTTCTTGGAGCAAATAAGCCTCGTTAGGTGTGCCAAAAATATTTTTTTGCGTCCAGTCAATTTCAGAAATCCACGCCGCCACTTCTTCCCGGTTAGAGAAAAACAAAACTCCATCGCTTCCTGCAGAATCGTTTGGCTTTACCACATAGCCACTGAGGCTTTCAAAATCATCGAGAGCACAATCACCTTTTGTAAGAATTTTTGATCGAATATAGGATAAACCATTTTCACAAAGGCGCCTTTGCATTGCTGTCTTTTTTCGCCGCCAATCAGTGGTCAAGGGGTTATTTCCGGCACAACCATAATAAGCAGCCAATTGTTCTGCACAATAAATACCTATTTCGGAGCCTGCCACCACGGCTTTTATCGCACCGACAGGAAAGCGCTGTTTTATTTCATCGACACTATGAAGTTTCGCTTCTACCATGCCCTCACCCTGATAAGAGAGCATAAAGTGTGAAAAAGGAACTGGTTGAGAGACAACGCCATAACAAGCATAGCCTAATTTTTGTAAAGCAGGACTATAAAGAGCACCCGTGGAGAAAGGATCGACAATAAGAATGGATTTACTCATACTTTGGCCCGCTGTGATGAAAGGAAAAAAACATAAATAAAAATTATCAGCCCTATAAGGGGGAGAAGGTAAATGGCTGCTTGAGGTCCCATAAGGGCAGAGCTTGTAAGAAGACCAAGGATAACATAACCAGCCGATTGAGAGAGAGTATAAAGCATGCCGCTATAGCTTCCCACCAGCTCTGCTTGAGTTTCTGTTCGGGTTGCTTCAATCATATGTTTGCGGGCGTTAATCCGCATGGTATTCATTGAAAAGCCAATAAAAAAGCAAAAAATCACAGCCAAATAAGGCGATTGCGTGGTGCTAAAAATAAGATCAGCTAAACCCAATACAAGGGCTGGAAGAATGAATTCAAAGCGCGGGATCTTGATAAAAGCAGCTAAAAAAGCCCCCACACCTGCAACAGCACTGCACAACCCATAATATTCAGAGCCAAAATTTTTCACACTCTGAAAAAGGATAGTTGCTAGTGTATTATAAGAGCAAATGTGAAAGCCAATAAGGCCTATGCAGATGCATAAAAGTTTAAGCTCTAGAGAAAGCCCATCTGCTTGCGGTATAAGCATTGTCTCTTTATCGGTGACAGGCGGCAAGCCGTTTGTAGTGCTGTCGGCATGATATTCATCGCGAAAGATGACATATCCGGCCACAAGGCTTACGATAATGTCAAACACACAAATCGCTGCAATCAAACCATTATAGCCGACTTCAGCTGCTACCCCTCGTGGGCTGGTTGCTTCTAAGAGATAACCACTCAATGCTGCCCCCAAAAAGGCGCCAATCTGCACCACTGTTTGCATAATGCGAGAAGCCTTTTGAGCACTAATATAGCCACTAAGCGCGAGTTTAGTATTATAAGTCTCCAGCGTACTTAAGGTGATCAAAGAGAGATAACCAATAGAGATAGAGACCACAATAAAACCAAAACGGGAGTCGACATAATGAAAAAGAGCAATCAATAAAAGGAGGCTATAGATGATGATCCGTCTTGTGTATAAATCGATCAATCGCAACGATGCTTTAATGTGCACAAAACCACTCTTTTTCAAAAGATAGGGTGTAAGGGTCCCTAAAGCCATGGTTATGCCTAGAAAAACCGATGAGGATGTTATGCGATAAGCATTCCAAAGGTTACTTAAGAAAAGCACCATATCAGAAAGATAGAGCAGAACAACAAGCCCATAAAACCGAAACATTAGCTGTTTGCGCACATCATTCCCCCCATGTCTGCATCTTTAAAAATATGCAGTATTATAATTGGTACACACGCTCATAAACAGTTAGTACATCTATTACGGGATAAGTCAAGTGTTTTCGATAGGGGCATGATATAAATTTGAACGCTGATATTTACTGTAATAATATCCCATTTTCAGAAATTTAAGTAGCGAGGACAACTGGTATTTTTGCTACGTTTTTTGTGGGACACCTTGCCGATAAAGGGGTACTTATTCGATGATGAGCGCAGCTACGCCTAAGAGCCATATTTGGTATTTTAAGGGGTGTCTCTGTTTAATTCAAGGTTGCTGGGTTGTTATTGATTATTGACTGGATAAGCTTGGATTTTGAAGGGACAACAAACCTTAATTATCGGGCAGAAATTATTTATGGCTTCAGATTGAGGTGTGCTAGTACAGCTTTAGGTGGCTCTTTATACAATCAATTTGGGGCGGACGACTTCATTTGTTGGGGGGAGATTATAATGCGTTGAAAGGTAACGGGGATAACCATAGATGTAAGATTATTTCATATAGATGTAGAGTTCACTTCGATACAAAAGTTCCAAATTTCCTTGCACTTCGTATTGTTTTATGAGTGTAACCAATTGCTGCAAATATTCTTCTCCATGGCTGGCAATGGCGCGTTGCGCTTGCGTTGAAGAGCGGCTCATGCCGATAAAAGCTTCGGATGGGATTGTCATTGTCCAATTGTGTGTATGTAAAGCAATCTTTTCAGGATTTTCTCCAAGACCATCACGCATTTCTTGTAAAAAATCAAAATTGCGATAATAACGGGAATAATTAGGGCTCATCTTCTCTAATAATGTCTCATAAGTGGCTAGAAATTGACTATTTTGAAAATCACGATTGTTTTGAATGACAGCCATGACACCACCGGCGCGAAGTTGACTTGAGACATTGCGAAGCAACAGAGGGCGATCCATCCACTGAAACGCTTGTGCTGCAACAACAAGATCAACCTTGCCGATTTGGGGCAAGAGGCTTTCGGCTTTGCCGTGATACCACTGCACAAAAGGAAATTTGCTTTGTCCCTGTTTAATCATATCTGCTGATACATCAATAGCATGATAGTGGTGTTCATTTCCTAAAAGTTTGACAATTCCCTCTAATGCAATGCCCGTTCCAGCCCCTACATCCACGATAGACAAATGCTTTTTGTCTTTAAAAGGAAGCAGCATGGTTTTAAATAAGGTGAAGGGGTAGCGTGGACGATAACGATCATAATCATCAGCCAGTCCATCAAATTTTTCACTTTGCGGTTGAATAGTTTTTAACATATGGTGTGATCCCCCTTCACGAATTGCACTGTACATAAAGAAGCTCTCCTTTGTCCATTATGTCAAGTAATAAATTCTAAAAGAAAATTGAATGGGAGCTGCTCTTTGACACTTTCTATAGAGTTGATATTTACATTCTCTTCTGCTTCAAATGATGCATTTTGAAAGTAAATTGTTTTTTGAGCAATCAGTTGGAAATTCCATATATTCCTCTAAAAATCTGTCTTACTTCTGGTGCGATTACCTCTTGCATGCCTTTTATGAGCATTAAATTTATAACTTGCTTGCGGAAACGATCATTCTCAAACACTCTATCGTAAAAATGAGATTGCCTATTCGCTTTGTAACTGTACAGCCAAAACAACACATTTCAGCGTCACTATTTTATATCTATAGTGCCAATGTAACGCGCAATGAAAGTAGAAATATTTATTAATCTTCAGTATGTTAAACTTATCCCATATGATATTTAGAGAGTTTTCTTTTCATAAAAAATGTATCACGCTCTAATAAAACGAGGAATTTCATTCCTTTAAATTTAATGAACTAAAATAAGAACTCAATATATATTTTTAAATGTGATTATGTGGCATACTGAATGATGTATGTATGAGGGAATGATTTATGTTCGTTGCAAATTTGAAAGAACGTGCTGCTCTATTCGAGAACAGAGCTTTTCTCTACTTTACCCTGAGTGGTTTGTTTGCTACGTTTGGAAACGGATTAAATTACATTGCATTGTCATGGCTTGCTTACAATCAGACAAGTTCGATCCGTGGTGTAGCGTTGATGATGCTTTTTCTTTGGGCGCCTAGCATTCTTTTTGCACCTTTTTTGGGTGTATTGGCGGATAAATACAATCGTAAAATGCAGATTATCACTTCAAATCTTGTCAGAGGTTTGGTGATTGTGGGTTGGGTAATGCTTGGGTATTTTGGCATGGAAATTGATTTAATGATCTTATCTGCTCTATTGGGTATTTTTATTTCTCTTTATATGCCATCAGCTGTCCCTTTGATCCAAAGTATTGTTCCTAAAAAACAGCTCATCAATGCAAATGCAACCATCGATATGGTTTATGAACTTGGCACTATCATAGGTATGGGGTTTAGTGGATTTATACTCGCCTGTGCAGGAACAAAAGGAACACTTCTGATAGGCGGCATATTTTTTATTATTGCTGGTTTGTTTAATTTTGCAATGAAAGTACCTGAAAACCAAAGATCTAAAAATCAAAATCAGCAAAACTGGTGGGAAAATTATAGAGCGTCCCTTCATTATTTTAAGCAGAATTCGGTTCTTTTTATGCCTTATATAAGCCAGATGATTATTATGACGCTTTTGATGACTATTCCTGTTATTCTGGTGCCTTATACACAAGAGGTTTTAAACGCAGATAGCAGGACTTTTGCAATATTTGAGGCGCTTTATTCCATGGGCGTATTTACTGGTGCGCTTCTTTCTCCATTTTTTTGTAAAGTTTTATCTATAAGGAAAACATTAGCACTTTTATTAGCTGTTATGGCTATCGGTCTTGCCATTCTATCTGTCAATGCACACACGCTTGTTGTTTTTCCTGTTTATTTCATGATTGGATTTGGGCTTTCAAGTTGGGCTCTTTCGATTTCTTTATCGCAACTCTCTTGCGATCCGGAATATCAAGGAAGATTGCAGGCAAGTTTTAATGGTCTGTCTGGATGCTTTATCCTCGGAGTCTATCTCATTATGGCAAGCGATAGCAGTAGCATATCACCTCAATCGATATATTTTCTTCAAAGCATTGTTGCGCTTGTTGGAATATTTATTGTGCTGTTTTATCAACATGAAAAACGATAAATTACATTGAAGTGTAGTAAAACTATACGCTATTTTATAAACATTTATAACGCCGTATATTTCATATTTTGCTTTTAAAGGGGTGGTGAGTAAATGTGAAAGTGTTGGTGCTTTTAATGAAGAAAGCATAAATTAATTTATGCTATAAAATACTCTTTATTTTTTGATGATGACCAAAGAGGATTAATGCGTTTCTTTAATTCATTGGACTTTTGTAAGGAGGCAAAGACGCAACACGTTAAAGTTTCTTAAAATTTTTTTGGTTTAAACACAGCAGAAAGTAAAGTACTCTCTCATCATATGGGGAGAGTGTTGCATTATTTTTGTTTTTCAAAATCCATACGAAAAATTGCATCAATTTCATCCTCATTTGAATGAGCATTTCTGCGACGATGCAAGGTTTGTACAATCTCTTTTTTTAAAAGTGCATCTGTTTCACTTAAACGGAGAATACTAAGCTCTAATTCAAGAGATAAAGCTAAATCCACACACAATTTAAGCTCTTCTCCAATGTCGAAACCACGTTGATAGTCGTCATAAAGACCAACCAGTGTATCGGATAATTCTTTATCGCATAAATAGGTCATGCTGAATTCCTCCACGTTGCGGTTTTTTGTGCAGCTTTGGTCTGTTTAAGTATCACTCCACTATCATCACTCAGAACTGCCATGTATACGAACCTCACGGTTTTGTCAATTTTTTGCAAAATACGCGCTTTATAAATCAATGCCTATTAAAAACTTTATCACTCCAAGACTTTGAAGTGCCCAATTGTAAATATGGATGGCAATGTGTTTGCTCTAGAACTTATAGCATTTAAAATATATTGCCAAAAGGCTTTTAATTTGCATAGAGGAGAGGAGTATCTTGACGATAAACCAAACACCTTGAAATCTCTATTGCCAATTACAGCTAAATCAGTGCAATTAATATCTACAATAAGCAAGCATGGTTTGTAAATGTTCAGCTTCTTAAGAATGTGTGATAATCTCATTTTTTGTAGAAATGCAATTATTTTGCCTATTTTATATCGATTTTTAGACATTGATAAACCTTTTATCTTATAAAAACTATGGTATGGGAAGTGTATTTGCATATTTTTATAATAAGATTTCAGTGGTACATTGTGCAGCACGCAATGAAGAGAACCGGATTGGCCTTTTATTGCTTTGAAACATATGATTGCGCTTTTTGATAGAACTTTGCTCGATGGGTATACAATTGGCAATGGCAAGGATCATTTTTTTGTAAGATGATATTCAAATGTTTTTGACACTGGAGGGCAGTATTTGGTAAAATTCCACGCGTTTTGTCTAGGTTGTATGAGGGTAGGGGGCTTGGTAAAATACTATGGCGATTGCCTTTTTTGTGGGATTGTCATAATTTTCGCTCCTGCTTAGAGGGATGCTGTAACATCCATTTTTGTGGGGTTGTGTATGTGGTAACTGCTCTTCTTAAGGAGCAGTAATGATAGATATAAATTAATATAATTACTTAGTCAACAATTATATTGATTTTGGAGTGATTTTTTTGGCTCGTCCGGAAGCAAAACCTAAAACTGAGTTGGCAAAACGTTTTCGCGAAGTGCGTCGCGCTCTTGGTTTTACAGAGCGTAAGCAGTTTGCTGAACATCTTGGTATCACTGCTGGTTCTATAGGAACTTATGAAACTGGTATAAGTGAGCCTACAGCCTCTGCGCTCTCCAAATATCAAGAAATTTGCGGTGTCTCATTAGATTGGCTTGTAACGGGCAATGGTGAGATGTTTTCAGATATGGCAAAAGCGAAAGCAGCTGGTTTTAAACCGCAAGCGATTCCTACTGGGCTGATGAAAAAGCTTGGACATTTGGCTTATATAACTTATCATGATGCAAAAATAAATTTGCCTCCTGAAGATGTTGCAGAATTAGCTGCAGAGCTTTATGGAAAATTGCAAGAGTTTATTCAAGACATCAATGATATGGAAGAAGTCGAAGCCACGATGCCACTTTTAAAATTACATTTAAAGCGTAAAATCGAAATTGAGAAAGCGCATCAAGCAACGTCATAAGATACGAACGAACAGCCCTTTTAAATAATGGAATTTTTTCGATTTTCTACTGTATGAACAAGTCTGAAATGGGAAGGTCTCATGATCTTCGAGTCTTTTATTCAACCTGAAAAACGATAAATTATAATTATAAATCAATACATTAATATTATACAGATAAAATTGTTTATAAAAAGAATGTCGGTTGATGATACAAATAAATTTTTTTCAAAAAGCAGCGAACACTATTCCTGAAATATGTATTTGTTGAAGGAAAAGATACTGACAACAGTGAAAATACAGTGGGTTACGTGAAGAGAAAGAGTTTATAAAACATCTTCCTTTCGGTTTGTGATATTTAAAAAAATTTATATAACAGAAAAAAGACACTGTGGCTTTAATCCCATTATGGTGCCGAAACTATATTTGGTTCCTATAAAAGGGTAACAGACATATAAGAGAAGAATAAAGAACTGTTTATAGCCCGCTTTAGTTTTTTATCAAGACAACACACTAAGCATGTTGAAACTTTTTACAAAACGCACCTCATTACATGAAATATGTTTTCCAAAGAAGTACACCCATACTAAAGTAGATTATAGCATAACAAAGATCGCTAGTAAAGAGTGAGATTATGATGCTCGTCATTATCTATTACATTATGCGATAAGTTAAAAAAATCATAAATTTGTGCTTATAAGAAAAGCTCTTTTATTGAGAAGTATTTTTACAAATTGATAAAAAATTATTTTTTATACTCTTGCCATTTTGCTGATGCGCTTTATTTGAAAAGTAGAATTGCTTTTTAGTGAAACTGTTTTTGTTAAGAGATAAATCGCAGTATTTTTTAATGGAGATTACGGTATATTTTCAAAGTCTTGTATTTTTATTTATTTTTTAGCTTGAATCCCTCTAGCTAAAAGGATTGGGGACTTTTCTAGATTCGATGTTATTGCAAAGATTTTAGGATGATGCCGTAAGGAATACCGGCGTCAGAGGGGGAGTTTTATATTGATTTATTGTTTTTTTGAGGTGCGCAAACAAGGGTTTTGCCATGAGTGTTTTTGCGCGTTGTGATGATGTTGAACTCTGTTGGAGGAGATTCTTATGAAAAAAAAATATTCCACACCAAATTTAATTAAAGCTGTCTCGCTCAGCGCGGCAATGGCCACACTCTTATCGAGTGTTTCTCCCGTTTTTGCTGCCAATCTTGCGATAACAGGAGGTGCTAATTTGAGCACAAGTGGCACCGGCGTTTCATATGCACATGGTAGTCATGGCAGTGTTGTTTTAGTTGGTGATGATGACTACTGCGGTGCAGACAACGTTGTTGGTCGTGGCGGTAAGCAACAACAAGGAGTTGCTGATAATAAACAAATAACCGCAGAGGAACAATATAACAGATTTATCAATGGTTACACTGAGGGTAACGGACGCAACCCTTATGATGTGACTACTAACAAGGTTACTTGGCAGGGGGATGGGCTTCTGACCAACAATGCTACTTATATGGGACCAGCTGGCTCTAAAGGGTTTCTAAATGCTATGCCTGAGGCTTATGGTGTTTATTCTTTTGCAACGGGCTGTGGTTCTGCGGCAACAGGAAATTATTCCACGGTATTTGGTGCAGGCGCGACAGCAAAGGCTGGAGGGGCGCAAGCTTTTGGTGTTTCTGCGCTTGCAAGTGGTAAAGCAAGTGTTGCCATGGGCGTGGGATCAGAGGCGTCAGGGGAGTCTACGGTTGCTATTGGAGGGCTTGCGACTGCTTCTGGTTACAATAGTGTTGCGTTAGGGCTCAAAACGAAAGCAACGAAAGATTACACGGTTGCTATAGGTTCGAAGGCTGAAGCGCAAGCTCTTGGTTCTATTGCAATAGGTGGTGGGGAGCCTGCAGACAACGGGCAGGAAAGAAAGGTAATAGCGAAAGGTAAAAATTCGATTGCCATAGGTTCCCATACTTATGCTGAGATGGCTCATTCAGTTGCAATTGGTATAAACGCACAAGTGCGTGTTATAGATGGTGTTGCTGTGGGGGGAGGATCTGTCTCTCGTATTGACTCAAAGGTTGCAGGTTATGATCCTGTAACAAATGCTGCAACAAAAAAGACTAGTCTTGCATGGAAAAGCACTGGAGGTGATTTTAGTGTTGGTAATACTGAGCAGCAATTAACGCGACAGATTACAAATGTTGCAGCAGGGACTAAGGATACTGATGCTGTGAATGTGGCGCAATTAAAAGCCTTGAGAGATGTGGCATCAGGAGCTTGGAAGCTGTCTGCTAACGATAAAAATCCTACAGACGTGAATCCAGGCAGCATAATAGATTTTTCAGTGAAAAATAAAAAACCAGAGGGAAAAGACAACTTAACGATTGAAAGAGAAACTAAAGAGAATAAGCATAAAGTTCAATTTACTTTGAATGATAATCTTAAGTTAACGAGCGTCACCACAGGGCAAAGCACGATGAGTGATGATGGCTTTATTATTAATAATGGGCCAAGAGTAACTATTGATGGTTTTACGTTTGCAGATGAGAATGCTCCAAGTATGACTGTGGATGGTATTGATGCTGGCAATAAAAAGATCACAAACGTGGCAGATGCGACTCAAGATCATGAAGCAGTAAATTATAAACAGCTGAAAGAGATAAAAGAAGCAACGAAAACAACTTGGCAGCTTGCTGTTAATGGAGGGAATGCTACGGCTATTGGTCCAAACGGTTTAGTAAATTTTACAGCAGTTGGCCAAGAAGGTAAAAAGAATATCAACATTGCGAAAGATAATAACCACAATGTAATATTTGATTTGGCCGAGAATATTACAGTAAAAAGTGTTGTTGCGGGGGAAACCATTATGAATGAAAATGGCTTTGGGTTTGCTGGAGACAATAAACCAAGACTAACTTCTGGTGGTATTATCGCTGGCTATCAAAAAATTACTGCAGTAGCAGATGGGGAAGATCTAGATGATGCTGTAAATTTTTCACAGTTGCTAGATGTAAAAGAAATTGCAGAAAAAGGCTGGAAACTTTCTGTTGATGGGAACAATGCTACAGATGTTAAAGCTGGGGGTACAGTAGATCTTGTTGCGGCGGAGAGTGAGGACGGAAGCAAAAATATCAAAATTGCAAAAGACAACAGCAATAAAGTTATTTTTTCTTTGAATGATACTCTTAAGCTCACGAGTGTCACGACAGGCAACAGCATTATGGATAATAATGGCTTTGGGTTTGTTGACGGTGGTCCAAAAATAACGATGAAAGGTATTGATGCTGGCAATAAAAAAATTACAAAAGTGAAAGCTGGTACTGATGATACTGATGCTGTTAATTTTAAGCAGCTGAAAGACTTTACAGCAGGGGTGGAAACGGGCTGGAAGCTTTCTGTTGATGGTAACAATGCTACAGATGTTAAAGCTGGGGGTACAGTAGATCTTGTTGCGGCGGAGAGTGAGGACGGAAGCAAAAATATCAAAATTGCAAAAGACAACAGCAATAAAGTTACTTTTTCTTTGAATGATACTCTTAAGCTCACGAGTGTCACGACAGGCAACAGCATTATGGATAATAATGGCTTTGGGTTTGTTAACGGTGGTCCAAAAATAACGATAAATGGGATTGATGCTGGCAATAAGAAAATTACGAAAGTGGCAGATGGGGAAGATAATACTGATGCAGTGAATTTTAAGCAGCTGAAAGATGTAAGACAGCTTGCAGAAAAAGGCTGGAAGCTTTCTGTTGATGGAAACAATGCTACAGATGTTACAGCTGGGAGTACAGTAGATCTTATTGCAGTTAAGCATAAGGATGATGATAATAATGAGAGTGAGAACACAAATATAAAAATTGTCAAAAACGAAGACAATCAAGTATCCTTTGATTTAAGTGAATATATTAAAGTTGGTCGTGTAGAAACAGGGCTTAGTAGCATGAGTAATGCCGGTTTCATGATCAAGGACGGTCCAAATATGACTAAGGGTGGTATCTATGCTGCCAATACAAAAATTACAGGAGTACAAAAGGGTACTAATGCAAATGACGCTGTAAATGTTTCACAGTTAAACGAAATAAAAGATCAAATAGTAGAAAATAGTCTTGTTAAATGGGATGAGGATAAAAAACTTATCACTATTGGTACTGAAAAAGGTGGTACGAGAATTGATGTCACGGGGACTGATGGAAAGCGAACCATTGCAGGTGTCAAAGATGGTGAAATTTCTAACAGTTCAACAGAAGCCATAAACGGTAGTCAGATTAATAAGATATCTGGAGATATTGCAAAATTCTTTGGTGGTAATGCAGCATTTGAAGATGGTGCCTTTGTAGGTCCACAATATAATTTATCGATAGTTTCTGCAGATGGTAAAGTAGAGCAGAAAGTTTTTGACAATGTTGGTGATGCTTTGACAGGACTTGATGCAAATGTCAAAAATGTGAATAATCATATACAATATGTAGACAAGAAATTTGATGATAAATTTGATAAGTTCTCTCAAGATGCTTTATTGTGGAGTGAAGAGGAAGGTGCATTTGTTGCACTTCATGGACCAAACGGCGAAAAAACGGTTAGTAAGATTACCTATCTTTTAGATGGCGACATTACTAAAGATTCAACCGATGCAGTCAATGGTTCCCAAATTCATTATATGGGTAGCGACATTGCTGATTATTTTGGTGGTAAAACATCGTTCGAAGATGGAGTCTTTATAGGACCAAGATATAATTTATCGGAGGTTGGTGTAGATGGTAAAGTCAAGCAAAAGGAACATAATAATGTTGGTGATGCTTTGATAGGGCTTGATGCAAATATCAAGAATGTCAATCAAAATTTGATCAATTCGATGAATGATGTTGCTTCTTATTTTGGTGGCGGCGCTGGTTATGATAAAAATGGAGAATGGCATGCCCCTACTTTCCAAGTTTATCACATTGAAGATAATGGTACTGTTTCTAAAAAGCCTTATGATAATGTTGCTGATGCTTTTGAAGGTGTGAACAATACTTTCACGAATATTCACAATCAAATCTCTGATATAACAAAAAATAGCCTTGTTAAGCAGGAGGGAGAAGACGGTCTTATCACTGTTGGTAAAGAAACAGGGGGGACAGAAATCAGTATTGTCAATAAAGATGGCGAAGAAAGAACTCTTTCGGGTGTAAAAGATGGAATGATCTCTCAAACATCAACGGAAGCCATAAATGGTTCACAGCTCTTTAAGACGAATGAAAATGTCAAAACTGTTACTGATAACTTATCAAAAGTTGCTCAAAATACATCAAAATATTTTGGTGGCAGTACAGATGTATTGAACGGTATCGAACCTTCCTTCCTTATTCAGGGTAAGCCCTATAATAATGTTACAGATGCATTTACGGGTGTGAATACTTCTATTACAAATATTGATAATAAGATTTCCGATGTGGTAAAAAATAGTCTTGTTAAACAAGACGGAATTTCAGATCCTATCACGATTGGTAAGGATACAGCTGGGACTGAAATCAATATTGCAGGATATGGTAAGGTAGCACGTTCCATTTCTGGTGTTAAAGCAGCAGAGAAGGGTGATGAGGCTGTTAACAAAGACCAACTTGATAAAAGCATAAAGGATATTACGAAAGATATTGAGACAGTAACTGCTGCTGCCGTTCTTTACGATAAGAATGACGATGGTAGTGTTAATTATGGTAGCGTAACTTTGGGCGGTGATAAAAACAACGGACCAGTTGCTCTTCATAACGTCAAAGATGGTAGCATTTCCCAAGATTCCCACGATGCAATTAATGGCAGCCAGATTAATAAAATATCAGAAGATGTTGCCAAGTTTTTTGGTGGTGGCGCAAAGTTTGTTGATGGTGCCTTTAAAGGACTGAAATATACTTTATCTGCTATCGTAGATGGTAAGGTAGGGAAGGCTAATTTTTATGACGTTGGTTCAGCTTTAGACGGTCTTGATAATAATGTTCAAGATGTGAATAAGCGTTTAACGAATGTATCCAATGAGTTTAATCAGAAAATTGAAGGTATCTCAAAAGATGCTTTACTTTGGGATGATGAAGAAGAAGCATTCGTTGCACGTCATGAAAAAGATGGCAAGAAGACAAACAGCAAATTGAAATATCTTTTGGATGGTGAGATTGCGGATGGTTCAACGGATGCTATTACGGGTAACCAGCTTTATTTCATGAGTAACCAGCTTGCGAATTATTTCGGTGGTGGTGCTAAATATGAGAATGGCAAATGGACAGATCCTACTTTCAAGATTTCTAAAGTCGATAAGGACGGCAAGACTGTTGAGACAGAGCACCATAATGTTGCTGATGCTTTTGGTGATATTAATGATGGGATGTCAAATATTAATAACCGTATTGATGACGTCATCAACAAGGTCGATTCAGATGCTTTAAAGTGGAATGATAAAGAAAAAGCCTATGATGCTGGTCGCGATGGTAAGCCGAATAAAATTATCAATGTAGCTGATGGCAAAATTGAAAAAGGTTCAAAAGACGCGGTTAATGGTGGACAACTTTGGGAAACCAATGAACGTGTAGCGGGTGTTGAAAAAGATGTTAAGCATCTTAACAACAGAGTCGATAACATTTCCAATACCATTGCTGATATTGGTGACACAGTTATCAATATTGATGCTAAAGTTGATAATATTGATAATAAAGTTAACGATATTGCTGAGGATGCTGTTCGCTATGACAGAGATGAAAACGGTAAAAAAACCAACAAAATCACATTAGCAGGGGGTGATGCCAGTGAACCAGTTCTGATTGATAATGTCGCTGATGGTAAAATTGAGAAAGGATCAAAAGAAGCTGTAAATGGTGGTCAACTCCATGACTATACTCAAGAACAGATGAAGATTATTCTTGATGAATCCAAGCATTATACGGATCAACGGGTTAATAATATTGTGATTGATGCGATTGACGATGCGGTTGATCGGTCTAAACAGTATACCGATATGAAGTTTGACGTTTTAAACTACAGCATTGAGAGTGTAAAAAAAGAGGCAAGACAAGCAGCGGCTATTGGTCTAGCAGTGTCTAATTTACGCTACAATGATACCCCTGGAAAATTAAGCGTTGGATTTGGTACTGGTTTATGGCGTAGTCAATCTGCATTTGCCTTTGGTGCTGGTTATACCTCAGAAAATGGAAAGTTTCGGTCTAATGTATCCGCAACGACTTCTGGCGGACATTGGGGTGTAGGTGCGGGATTCAATATGACCCTGAACTAATAATCAAAAAAACACATAAAAAATTCTTTTTACCCTTGTCTCGTGAGGCAGGGGTGAATTGTTTTTTACATCTTTAAAAAAGGCGCATATATAAATTAATAAATACATGTTTAAAAAACAGAAAAAACTTATATTCTCACTTAAGCGAGTAAATTTTAAAAAAATGCAATTTTTCCATAAATTACACATTCATTATTTTCTACTTTTAAATTTTACAGCTAAAAGTTTTTGCAGCACTTTATAGGTAGAAAAATGGGATCTCCTTTGCTCTCTAAAAAACTGTAAATTTACTACCAATTTTCTAATGGGAAAAATAGTTCTTTAAAGATATTTTAGTTTTACTAAGAGCAGTGATAAAAATGATATGCAAAATGAGCCAACAATAATTTAAACTTTCGTTCTTGTTATTGTTTGCCTTTTATACGGTATTATTTCATAAATGTAGCTGTTCTTATAGTTTTGTCGAATATTGTTTTACAAGTCTTGGTATGACTGTAGAAGGAGAGAGCATAAATACTTTTACCCTCTGCAAACAAGCAAAAGCCAACATTCAATAACAGTTGAGCAATATTTAATTGACGGTGTCTATAGATTCTGAAGGCATGAAAAATTATAGTGTTGATGACGAAATACCACTTTTTAGCGCTTTCACGCTTAAAGGAGAGGAATGAAATTATAAATGCTTTATTTAGCAAAAAAGTTAAGCAGCACTTAATAGCGGCATACAGCGTACCCCAACATGTATTTGCTTTTGGTATTGAAAACTGTAAAATGACAACACGTACTCTAATTTTTAAAGTTCAAAAGAAAAGCATCAGTGTAAGAAAGAGTAACAACATCTCCCCTTAAAATTTTTCAAGAAAAACCACCCGCCCGCTCATATTGACTTCATTTTACTTGAAAAAACTCCCCTTCATTACTCTAGATTTGCTCATTTCAAATTAAAAGAAAAAACGAAAAACAAAAAAAATAATATTATTCTTGCAAAAAATAACCAAAAAGCCTAAAAATTAAACAAATATTAACTAATATATAAAAAAATAGGTCTTATTTTCTTAGAGAACACAAAAAGCGGGTATATTCACTCTAACATTTAAATACATAATTTTTCTATCTTTTCATCACATAAATTTCGATGTTAAAAAATTAAATCTAGATAAAATTCTAGCGTTTAAATATGTCTTTTTGTGTTTGTCGTTAAAATTTTTTCATTGGGGAATTTGTTATGAACAAATTATATACTAAATTAGCGGGGAGTGAATTAAAATTTTCTCGTTTTCCTTTTATTAAAGTTGTGACAGTGACTTCAATTGCTGCACTTTTGTCAAGCGTTTTTCCAGTTTTTTCAAAAAATCTCTCTCCAAGAGAAGGGGGATCTACAGATATAAAGGCTGTTTCTGTGGTTTCTTCCCAAAGTGTTATCTCTGTTTATGATGATTCTCTTGATGTATCAAAAGATAATTATATAACAGTATCGAATACGACGTTGGCACCAAACGCTCATGTTTTGAATGATTATGCAAATTTTTTAACCAGAACCCTGTCTGGTAAGAGTGATGATAATTCTTTTTCTATACCTTCTTTAGAGGGTGCTTATAATTCTGTTGTATCGGAGAATGCTACAACGACATTTAGTATGAATCCGATGACGAGAATTGATGCACCAATGACTAGAGGAGATGATGGAATTGACATCGGCAATAATACTGTGGCGGTAGGTAAGAACGCGAAAGTAGAAAAAAAGTGGAGCGTTGCTGTAGGTCATATGGCTCATGCCTTGGGGCAAAGCAGTGTTGCAGTAGGTGGAGAATATAATTCGGACCGAGACAACGATTATACAACTGCTAAGGGTGATTATTCAATAGCCGTAGGAGCTGTTTCTAAGGCTACGGAGTATGGTTCGACTGCTCTTGGCCACCGTGCATATGCATTTTCTAAAAATGCTATTTCTATAGGTTTCTATTCAGAAGCAAATGGAGTTGGAAGTATTGCTTTAGGTTCCGATTCTAATGTAATAGTTGAGGGTGGTGTTGCTATCGGAAACAACTCTGTATCCAAAAGGACTGCTGGTATTTTTGGTTATGCTCCTTCGTTAAAGGGTGAGGTTGCAACAAATGCTACACCTCAGTGGAAAAGTACGAGAGGTGCAGTGAGTGTTGGTGATTTTGGTCAGAACATAACGCGACAAATTATAGGTGTAGCAGCTGGTAGCAAAGATACTGATGCAGTAAATGTAGGGCAGTTAAAAGATTTAAAAACATTTGTGAAACAAAATGGCTGGAAACTGTCTGTTGGCGGTAAAAATGGCAAAACCGTTCTTATAGACGATGAAGTAGATTTTTCTGCTGGAAGTAGGAACTTCCAAATTACCAAAGGTGATAAAGACAACAAGGTACAATTTGATTTAGCGAAGGACATTGCACTGGACAGCGTAAAGGCAGGCACAAATACCTTCGATGCCACGGGCTTAGTAATTACTGATGGTCCCAAAATAACAACGGGTGGCATTGATGCTGGAAATAGAAGGATAACGGATATTGAACCTGGTGATCTTAGTGCAGATTCACAAGACGCGGTAAATGGTAGTCAGTTGAGTGTTGTAGCTACCCATATAGCTGGATATTTAGGTGGTGGTGTTAAATTTACAAGTGGCCAATGGGATGATGCAAAGTTCACAATTAAAACGTTCAATCCTGAGAAGAATGAGGTTGAAGAAGAAAGTTTTTCGAATGTAGCAAAAGCCTTTGAGGGGGTGGGTAAGTCTTATGTAAACCTTCACAATGAGATTAAAAAAGCTGCCGATGGTAGTGTCTTTAAATGGAATGCTGAATCGGAAAGTATTAAAATTGCTGCCAGTGAGGAAGAAAGTGGGCAAGGAAGTATTGCTATAGGGAAGCTTTCAAGTGCATCTGGTGAAAATAATATTGCATTAGGCGGTTTTTCAAATGCATCTGGTGAAAATAGTATTGCATTAGGTGGACTTTCAGCTGCAACAGCTAAAAATAGTATGGCATTAGGTTCAAATGTGCAAGTACTTACTGATGGTGGTGTTGCTGTGGGTTATAAATCTTCTTCTCGTAACTCAGCATCCATTGTAGGCTATGATCCTTCCATAGGGAGCAAATCAACAGGTGATGATGTGATATGGAAAAGCACTCAAGGTGCTTTTAGTATTGGTGATACTCCAAATAAGATAACGCGACAGCTTACAGGCGTAGCAGCGGGTTATGCAGACACTGATGCTGTCAACATTGCGCAGCTAAAAAAATTAAGAGAATTTGTAGCACAAGGGTGGACACTTTCTCTTAATGATGAGGCTGTGTCAGGTTTTCAGCCGGGTGATAAGTTAAACTTGGCTTCTGGAAGTGATAATTTAAAGATTAAAAGTAGCGATAAAAAAGACAGTATAAGCAAAGAAATAACATTTGATTTGGCAAAAGATGTCACATTAAACAGTGTGAAATTAAAGGATATCACTTTAGATACAACGGGCTTAACCATTGAAAATGGTCCCAAAATAGCAGCGAATGGTATTGATGCTGGGAATAAAAAAATAACAGGGCTTGCGGGTGGAGATCTTAACGCAAATTCGACAGATGCTGTTAATGGTGGTCAGATTCATACAATCACTGAGGATTTAGTGCAAATTTTAGGTGGTGAAGTATCTTTTGATGGCAAAAATTTTAAAGAACTACAGTATAAATTATCGACTATTGATGAAAAAGGTGAAGTAACAGATAAATCTCATACCGATGTTGGTTCTGCTTTTAAAGGACTTGATGATAATATCAAGACTGTGAATGCTCGCATTAAGGAATTTGAAAAGGACGTCTCTTCAAATGGTTTAAATTGGGATGATAGTGTAGGTGATGGTGGCGCCTACAATGCTGCTCATGGTGAGAAGGATGCGAGCAAGATTGTCAATGTCGCTGATGGTAAGATAGAGAAAGATTCGCATGAAGCTATAACAGGTTCTCAGCTTTATTCTCTAGGCGATAAAGTTGCCGAATATTTTGGGGGTGATGCTAAGTATGAGAATGGCGTGTTGAACAAACCAACCTTCAAGCTCAAAATTTTCAATTTAGAGAATAATGAAGTTGAAGAAAAGAGCTACAATAATGTAGCGGAAGCCTTTGACGGAATTGATAAGAATGTGCAGAACATTGTTAAAGACTTTAATGAAAAAGTCACAAATATCACACAAGAAGTTAAAGGTGATGCTCTGTTGTGGGATAGTAAAGCACAATCCTTTGCTGCCCAGCATGGGGAAGGTGAAGACAGAAAAGCCAGCAAAATCACATCGCTTGCCGCTGGTTCTATAACATCAGCTTCGAGCGATGCGATTAATGGTGATCAGCTTCATACGATTACAGATGATTTGTCAAAAATTTTAGGTGATGATGTATCCTTTGATGGCAAAAACTTTAAAGGACCCAAGTATGACTTATCGAATATTGATAAAGGCGGTGAGGTAACAGATAAATCGCATACCGATGTTGGTTCAGCCTTTAAAGGACTTGATGACAATATCAAGAATGTGAACGCTCGCATTAAAGAAGTCTCAGAGGGCGTTGCACAGGATTCGTTGTCTTGGAGCAAGGATGAGGATGCCTTTGTAGCGCAGCATGGAGAAGGAGATGCAAAAGGAAACAGCAAAATTAAATCTCTTAAGGATGGAGATATTGCTGTTAGCTCTACCGATGCAATTAATGGTTCGCAGCTTTATTCGATGAACAAGCAATTTGTTAGCTATTTGGATGGTAATGCGAGCTATGATGAGGAAGGCAAATGGAAAGAGCCTACCTTTACGCTTAAGACAGTTAAGGAAGATGGAACAGAAGAGGAGCAAAGCTATCCGAGTGTAGCAGAAGCGTTTGCTGGAGTTGGCACATCTTTCAAGAATATTCAGAATAAAATTACCAATGATATCACCAACCAGATTAATGAAACAAAAGGTGATGCTTTATTGTGGAACAATGATAAAGGAGCATTTATCGCTCAACATGGTGCAGGTGAAGGAAAAACCAATAGCAAGATTACTTTTCTTACCAATGGTGATATAACTGAAAACTCTACCGATGCAATTAATGGTTCGCAGCTTTATTCGATGAACAAGCAATTTGTTAGCTATTTGGATGGTAATGCGAGCTATGATGAGGAAGGCAAATGGAAAGAGCCTACTTTTACGCTTAAGACAGTTAAGGAAGATGGAACAGAAGAGGAGCAAAGCTATCCGAGTGTAGCAGAAGCGTTTGCTGGAGTTGGCACATCTTTCAAGAATATTCAGAATAAAATTACCAATGATATCACCAACCAGATTAATGAAACAAAAGGTGATGCTTTATTGTGGAACAATGATAAAGGAGCATTTATCGCTCAACATGGTGCAGGTGAAGGAAAAACCAATAGCAAGATTACTTTTCTT